>PBLJ01000023.1 GCA_002721705.1 Opitutia bacterium | reverse complement strand
CTGGCTGACAACATAAGGTACCGGAAAAAAGACGGCCGAGCATCCGCCAAAGGCAACGTGATACTAACTTATCGCGAATTCCGCATTCTCGCCGACGAGCTCGTCTATACGTTGGCAAATGAAAGCTTCACGGCCAAGCAGGCGCGCTTCGGCAAGTATCCCCTAGTTGGCGAAAGCGACGCCTTGGAAGGCTCCCTGCAGGGCCTCGCCAAGGCCCGCAACGCTACCATTTATTGGTTTGGCCCCAATCAATTCGAGCCCAACCTAGTGATCGGAGAACTCGAATACGACCAAGCGGATGGCGTCATCCGCATGAAGAAAGGGCGACTGCGTATTGGAAACGTCACCTTAGCGCCCATCTCAAGGATCAAGACAAAGCGAAAAAACGAATCCTTTGAAGCCAGGTTTTCCGCCGGCCACGACGATCAATTGGGCACCAGCGTAGAGCTTGGGGCTCTCTTCGACGTTCGTCCCGACTTACGCATCGGCGGCACCTTGGAAGGTTACTCGAAACGCGGCATCTTGGTGGGCCCCCAGTTTCAGTACGGTGGATTTGGAGAACGGACAGCAAGTTCCCTGGACTCCGGTTTCATAAGGGACGAGGACCCCGTTGGGCTCGATGCGCAAGGTGACGCGCTTCCCGAGGACAGGGGTTTCGCGGACTGGTCGCATCGACAAGACTTGGGCGAAGGACTCACCCTCTCCGCCCAAATCGAGTGGCGCCGGGACTCGGAAGTGTTTCGCGATTTCCGTCGCGATGCGTTTCAGCGAAACCAATGGAACGACACCTTTGCCGAGCTCACTTATTCCAAGGGCAATACCTTGGCTTCCCTTTTCGCGAGAGTGCACCCCAACGATTTCACCGACCAAATCGAACGCAAACCGGAAATAGGAATCACCCTCCTCCCGACCGAATTGTACGAAACGGGCATTTACCACTCGTTGTCTCTCGGTTGGTCCAGCTTGGAAGAAGACAAGGCGGATGGTTCCGCCAATACGGAATCCGACCGCGCCGATCTCACCTATCGCCTGACTCGACAGTTCTCCTTGGCCAAGTGGTTGTCACTCGCTCCTTCCGCCACCTATCGCATGGCTCGCTATTGGGACGCCCTCGGAGCAAGCGACTCCCTCACGCGACACTTCGGCGAATTCGGTTTGGACGCCAAAATCCCCTTTCACGCCACCTTCGACGTACAGAACGAGTTGTGGGAAGTGGACGGGCTTCGACACCAAGGCGCTTTTCTCTTACAATACCGCTATCTCGACGATACCGAGGACGGAGATCGCGGACGAGTCCCCCTGCTGGACCGTCGGTCAAGAATTGGATCGCGCTACTTCGACCCCAACCTTCGCCCTCTCGACCTCAGGGAAATCCGCTACCTCGACGAGGTCTCAGACCGCAATCTCCTCAGGGTCGGCATCGAAAACAGGTTACAAACCAGGGCCAAGGATTACGGCTCGCGTGATTTGGGGACCCTGCGACTCTACCAAGATTTTATTGTGAATCCCGCGTCAGGTGAAGACACCTTGGACGACTTTTTCGGCGAACTGGAAGTGAAACCAGCTCATTGGCTCTCGCTTGGCCTCCAAGCAAAACTGGACGCGGACGATGGTGAACTCAAGCAACTAGCGCTGGAATCCCGGCTGCTGGACGCCGACGTATCCGAGATAAGCCTCTCCGTCCTGCGATTGGAAGACCTATCCAAACAATATCGGCTAGTTGGTTTCCGCAGACTGGATGAACGCAGGGAAATCCAAGCCGGCATGCAATTCGATGCGCGCACAGGGGATGTGACTCGCGCCACTCTGGAGCTCTTTTCACGCATTAGCGATTCGTGGGACCTAGTATACCTGTTGGCTCACCGAAAAGGGACTGCAAGGGAAGACGACTTGCAATTTCGCCTAGGAGCCCGAATCCTTGCCTTTTAAACGCAAACCTTTGGTTTGTTTAAGCTATTGACTCACCCAAGGGGCACTCTACGCTACAAAGAAATTGCTGTATATCTGCGGCAATACTCTTGAAAAGAAAGACAATCTGGCATTCAATGAACCTTATGGAAAGGGATAGTCAAAAGAAGGCTCATTTACTTGGGCTCGGATTGGATTGCGATGATGGACATAAACGGATCACCAAAGCCGAGGGATTTTCCATTTTGGGAGGTTCGGAGCAAACCCATGACCGCATGACCGAAACCGTGTGCAAGACTTTCGAGGACTTGGATCAAAAAAACAAGAAACTGGAAGAGGTCGAACCTCAAGAACTAGCCGACATTCTCCAGAAAAACACCCCTGCATGATTTCTCCCATTCGAAAATAGTCAGGATAACGAGGACCAGAACATGGCCGAAGAACCACAGAATCCCCCCACCCCCGGAGAATCAAAACCCAGCTTGAAACTGACTCCCAAGCCAGGGCTCCCACCCAAGCCTGGTGAAGTCGCTCCTGCAGATGCGGCTCCAGGAAAACCTAAGTTTCGCGTCACTCGTTCTCCTTTCGCCCCTAAAATCGCTCCTGCCGACGGCGGCGAAACTGAACGCATCCTTCCAGCGGAAACTCCAGCCAAAGGCCCTACTCCTCCAGGCACTCCCGCTCCCAACCTTCCTCCCGTGCCCGCCCCGGCCGCCGCGGCCGCTCCCGCAGGCACTCCCGCTCCAGCACCTGTTCCGGCTGCCACTCCAGCTGCCGCACCTGCTGCGGCTCCCACACCTTCCCCCACGCCTGCCCCTGCAGGCCCCAAGCCGACTTTAGACGCGCCTAAAACCTCCACAGCCCCTCTTCCAGACCTGAATCCATCAGCAAGCTCGGCATCAGACCCTGCCGTACCCGCTGGATCCAAACCTACGATGGAAGCTCCCAAACCCATGATTGGCGGCCTCGGCCCCACTGCCGGGCCCGGCGCTCCCGGTGGCCCCGCACCCGCCGGTGGCCCCGCACCAGCCGGTGGTCCCGCGCCGGCTGGCGCTCCGATGGGCGCTCCTGCCATGGGAGCAGGAGGACCTCCAGTCGGCGCTCCACCGATGGGAGCCCCCGTAGGCGGCCCTGCCAGCCCTGCCATGGCCAGTCCGGCAAGTGTGGAATCCGGCGCCGCAAAACCCAACGTCATGATGTTCGTCGTGGACATCTTATGCTTTTTGGCTGCGACGGCATTCGCCATCTTTCTCTATCTTGAATTCAGCAAGACAATATAATCCATTATCTTAAATCAAAATGGGCGAGATCACTAACCTTGACAAAGAAACTTTCCCCGCAGCGATCGACGCGGCAGGCAAAACCGTGGTGGTGGACTTCTGGGCCCCGTGGTGCGGCCCGTGTCGAGCCTTGGCTCCAACGCTTGAAGAAATAGCCAATGAATTGGCCGATGAAGTAAACTTGCACAAGGTAAACGTCGATGAAAACGCCAACCTCGCAGCCGAGTACGGTGTACGGTCGATTCCTACCCTTTTGGTGTTCCGCAACGGGGAATTGGCCGAACAAGTAGTTGGCAACAAGGACAAGGCGGAACTTATCTCCATTTTTCAGGCGGGATGAGTAGCCAACGGTAGCCCAGCAGGCCACCGTTCATTCATAACCAAACCAAGCAGGCCACGGCAGCCAAGCCGTAAAGCAGGATCAAAGCGGCCGTTCCTGCAAAAACAATACGGTACGATTCCGCATTGCTCGCCTTGGCCAGTCGATGGGTGAAAAACAGGCCTACCGGCAATAACGCCAAGAGTCCCTGCAATTCATTCCGCCAACAAGGCAGGGCCAACATGGAAACAAGGACTCCGGACAGGTAGAGGAGCGTCCCGAATCCCTTGCCAAAGCGAACGACCACAGTTTTCTTGCCTGCTTCTCGATCCGTTTCCGCATCGCGATGGTTGTTCACCACCAACAGGTTGTTGATGACCAAGCCGACTCCCAGGGCAGGAAACCAAGGAACCTCTTTCCATTCCGCCATCCCAATGCGGAGCTGAACGAAATGCGTCACCGAAACGGCGATGATTCCGAAAAACAGAATCACGAAAAGATCCCCCAAGCCCAAATACGCCAACGGCCAAGGCCCGCAGGTGTACAACAAGGCGCAAACCACGCTGGCAACGCCCACGGCCAATAAAGGCAAACCTCCTTGTGAAATCACCATGAGCCGCAAACCCAAACCGAAGCCCAGCGCCAAAACAAGCCAAGCTCCTCGCTTCATCGTCTCCGGTTTAATGGCTCCGCTGGAGACGGCTCGGACAGGACCTTTCCGATCCTTGGTATCCGCTCCTTTGCGGAAATCGTAATAGTCGTTGGCTAAATTGGCGCCTATCTGCATGAAACAGGCAAAGCCCAGACAAAAAGCCAGTGCCTCCCATGAAATGAAATGGGTCTGGCGCCACGCGTAAGCGGTTCCCACGGCAACGGGTAAAAGGGATGCCACCAAGGTGCGTGGACGCACGGCTCCCAACCAAGCGGATACGCTCACTTTCTATCTCGTAATCGCTGCAGGATACGTAAAATGCTCCCGCAAATTTTCTTTAATTTCGACGAAGGCCGAATCATCCTCGCCTGCTCGTCTTTTGTAAGGCCACTGAACGTCGATCTGCAGGGCCAAGTAACCATTGGTTGGGTTGTGGGCCAAGCGATTGCCGGGAGGGAACTGCTTGCATCGAATCAAATAATAGCGCTCGGATTGCGGAATCACGATATCCTCCTCCTCATAGAAAACCTCCAAACCGTCACGGCGCGCGACCAAAACGAGTCCAGAGCCATCGTAATCAGTGGCTTTCTCCACCGCATTGAAGCCAAGCCTCTCCAGCTCTACCTGTATGGCGTCGGGCATACCGCAGGCGGTGTTAAAGTCCTTGATGTTCGTCTTGCCCTTGATTGCCCAAGGCAAGAACGCCAACAAGCTGGTGACCACAAACCCGAACACCGCCAAGGCAATGATTACCTCAAGGAGGGTGAAGCCTTCCTGACCGCCATTCTGTCTTCGTCTAGAAATCATCGACTGAGGGAAGTATTTGCCAACTACCGTAAGGGCGCAAGCGCAAGCCGACGACGCGTTGTGGATTATCAAAATGGAAGGTTTCGTCACTCAAGTTGTGGCTCGCTTGGGCGAAGGCGATTTTATAGGATCCAGTGGTGCCTCTGGAAGTGTATTCAATGTATGCATAGGTCTTGGCGCCCTCGGCCTTTTCCTTAGGCGTTTTAGGTTCAGGGTTGGCCCATTGAAAGCGTCCCGTCCACACAGTATACGCATCGGGATCCCATTGCTTTTGCTTGCTGGAAGAAGTGACGGTGCTGAAACTTTCACTATCCGGAACAATGAAGACCCCTTTCGGGAGGTATACGCCATCGTTGTCGGCTGGTACCCAATTGTCCTCTTCCTTTTCCACGACCACACGCAAAAAGCGATGATATTTAGCTGCGTCGCTAGGGTCGTCGTAGACCAAGAGTCGAGCTCTGGCTGCGTTGGTGGATGCTTGGATGCGGGTTTGCTCCAAGAGAGTGCCGACAAGGCGTTGGGCGGATCCTAATTCAGTCGAACGGCCGCTGAATCCTATACCAAAGGAAATAAGAAGCCCTATGATGGCAATGACTATCAGCAGCTCCAGCAGCGTAAATCCGGAACGCCGCCGAGAACGGTTAATTGACGAGGTTTCAGGAAGCATCAATCGTCCCAACTGAACACGTCGCCTCCCCCATCGCCGTCGGGGTCATCCTTGGAGAGCACGTAAATGACGACGTCTTTTTGAATACGATCGCCATTCAGTTGCTCCACTTCGGAATCGGTGGGAAGCTGGATGAAACCATCCCCGTCCCAATCGACGATTATCTTGATGGCGGGATTGCCCCAAGCATCGACCAAATTACCATCCTCATCGAATTCGTCTTCGTCAAAATCATAGAACTGCTGCCTTGTGGGATTGTATTTCTTGGCCTCTTGAGTTTCTAGATCGATCCATTGATCGTTCACCAGTTTTTTGCCTTTCAAGGCCATCAGGAACTTATCGCGAACGTCCGGGTCAGAAAGGTTGACTGGATCCTCGGAATTGAAAAGCCCCGGGAATGAGCCTCCGTTCGCCGATTGAAACTGAGCAAGGGCAATTTCATAATCCTTGAATTTGGCTATCGTCTTCGTCTTCTCGGTATTCCACAGGAATCCTCCCAGAGGACCAATGATCAAACCAATCAAAATGCCGATTATGGTAATCACCACCAATAACTCGATCAAGGTGAAGCCGCGGCGGCGGCGGCGGCGGCGATCAAGCCCAACTCTCCCTGTAACAGGAGCCTTTTTGTTGAAACTAGTTTCCACTTGGGTAAATGTTGTCATTATCATCCTCTTCCGTTCCATCATCATCAGTTGAAGCCCGACCATCGGGGCCTTTGGAAAAAAGGGTGAAACGATTGGCGGGGGGGTTGCTCTCGTAGACGTATGGGTTGCCCCAGGGGTCCTCGATGTAAGTCATCCCACCCTCCGTCTGAAGGACCAAGGAAGGAAGCGACAAACGGTTGAGCCCTGGGTTATTGGGATCGGAAGTCCCACTCAAGGCAGTGTATAGCCGTGCATTCATTGCTTTTTCATCGGTCAAGTCACCAGTCTCCGGAAATTGTTTGGATTGGTTGCTTTTCTTGTATAGGTGGAGCGCCGCGTCGATGGCTTTTAATTCCGTGGCTGCTTTTTTCATCGCTTTCTCGTCATCGGCGAAAAACGCCAACCTGAAAACCAACCCAACCAGTATTGCGATGACCGTGATCACGGCCAACATCTCGATGAGAGTAAACCCTCGAGGAGCTACCAGAGCTCGATCCTTTACAGGCAACATAGGAAAGGCGTGGAAAACGAAAACAGGTTACATTCGACGTTGTTTTGTTGTCAATGTTTTGCTCAAGCGGATTTTATAACCGCACATGAACCTAAGTTAGCCCAATTGGTTCCTTTTGGCAAACACGGAAAGGGTCACCAGGCCTTGGTTGCGATCAAACGGACAAGTTGCTGGACAGCTTCTGGAAATCCCTCACGGAAGCCCCGATACCTTCAAGGAAATCCTTTTTGGATATGCCCACAATCTCCATGTAGGTAGGATTGGGCTGAAACTCTTCCCTCAAGGATTGGGGGTCGCTGCGCAAGGCCGATTTCGGCAGGGAGTGCACGGCGTAGGTGACCAAGGCCAGCAAGCAGGCTAGTGGTCGATCGCCCGGGGTTTCCAAAGGATCATCTTGGTGTAAGATAGGCAAAGTGATGCTTTTCTCGAAATGCCACTTCTCCAGCAACGAGGCACCGGCCTCGCGGTTGTCGAAATTCCAAAGTTCCCTTTCCTTGGCTGGGCAAAGCGGCTCTTCCAAGGTTTCGAGAACGGGAAGGGGGTACATGCTATGATAGTGATTGATCAGAATTTTGCCTATGGAGTGGAGCAAACCGACCGTATAGGCGATCCCACTATCAGGTAGCGTATAGGACTGGACCGCCTTGATTTGGCGGCCAAGGACTTGCATGCTTGTAGCGGAGCGTACCGAATTCTCCCACAAGTCCGCAGCCTTCTGATCGTAAATCTGCAAATCTTTTTGCAGGATATGGCTAGCGGCAACGTAACCTATGATATTGTAAGCTTCCGTGAAGCCGATCCGATTCATCGCATCCTCGATCGTGCTGCAGTGGGTGGAAGCTGCGTAATAAGCGCTGTTGCTGACCTTGACGATGTGAGTGACGAGGGAAGCGTCGGTTTTGATGAGCCCGATAATATCAGAAATACTTGAGTTCAAGTCGCTGAGCAACATCTGCAACTTCGGCATTATCTGAAGCGAAGCCGGCAGACTCTCGATGGAATTGATGAGCTTGTTGATCTCCAATGGAGGCTCTTGCAGGAGCCCGCCGCAAAGGAAACATTTGTTGTTCAATTGCAAGGCAGCCTCTCGGGGCAGGATTGCGGAATGGTTTGCGCAATCTGAATTAACGCAATGGTAGCTCATTTAGTGCAAAAAATAAAGTAAGGGGATTTGCGGTTCAAGTAACTTGCAGGCCGATCAAAGGTCAAGTCGATTAGAGAAGAAGCCCATCACTTCGTCATTCCTGCTTGCTCCCCTTGCCTTCGCTCACGTTGAGCAACTGAAAATTCTGGTTGTCCTTGGCGTCTCCCACGAAGGCTCTGGTACGTTGGCGAATACGCGTACGTTGCAAGAGCATCGCCTGCATGAGTTCTCCGTTACAGGCCAGGGGCGCCTCGAAACCACTGATCAGGTTGGAAGTGGAGACCAAGGTCAAGAGGTCGATATCCAAAACGGGCCCGAACTTACCAGGCGTCTCCAGAACAAAAGTCAAGTTACCCGGTTTCACCAAACGCGAAGAGCCGTCGGTCAAGGTGACCTTGGGTTCTCCGGACAACCCGATGGCCTTGAAACCACCGTTACCGGTAACTTGGATAACCAAAGCCCCGAAGCCCGAGATTTCGACTTGGCAGAGAGGGGACAAAAAGGGAATCGGCGAGGAACCGGACGGCAAATGAAGCAAGGCGCTGCCGGCCTTCATTCGGAAATGTCGGCCAACGGGAAAAACGACCACCGACTTGCTACCGAGACGAAAGGTTTCGCCACTTTCCGCTACCATCTCGACTTTGGCTTTTTCATTCGTGGCAATCAGGGTTCCCGTTTCCACGGTCGCATTGACTTCAAGCAGGGATCCGGACTTCTCATTCAAACGCTGGGCAAAAGGAGCATCTATCAATTGCGCGACTCGAAACCCCCAAGGGTTCGCCTGCTCCGATGGATCTGCCTCCGGTTGAGCGAAAGAAAACGGAATTCCAACAACGACAAAAACGGCGAGGGTTTTCAAAACCCTCGCCGTCTGGAAAATGAGGTTACTGGTAATTGAAGCCGTCAGAACGAATGGGTAATGTTGATTCCGATGCCGACGTCCCAGTTCTCGAATGAGTTAGTCCTATTGGGATCGTAGAAGCTGCCGGCTTCCACAAGTCCCTCTGAGTCGCGATCAATGTTGACAACCGATCCCACGACTTGCAGCCATGGCTTGAGGTCATAGGAAGCGGAAACACCGAAACTGATGGTCACGTCGTCTCGGCCATCGTTGGTCGACTCTTCGAACTTCTTGTAGCCCAAGTTGAAGAAAGGCCTTGCCGTAAGTTTTTCAAAAGGGCTAAAGGCATACTGCAAGCTCCCGGAAGTCTCCCAGTTGTCCATACGGTTACTGGCGGAGAAGCCACTAGCCGCCACCTTGGTGCGATGTACACCTGTCTTGAGGGTGGCCAACAAGCTGTGTCCGTTTTCCATGGGGATGAACTTTAGCAGTGATACGCTGGTATGATAGTCACGGTAATCTTCGGTGTCGTCCACCGTGTTCAAGCTGCGACCATACTCGACGCCTGCCCGCACGGTGTATCCTTGGTCAAGTTGGTACTGCCACAGGACGTAGGCGCTCTCGGCTGCATTGTCGAAATTATCGAGATCTTCGTTGTCGTGGTAAACGTCCGTACGGCTCGCGCCTATGAAGGGAGTGATCACGCCGTCGCCCAAAGGTTTGGACGGCAGAATGGCTCCGGCATAGAACGTATGCTGGATGATCCCCGATTTCACGGCATTGGCCAAAGGTTCGTTCACGGAGAGGGCGTTGTCGCGATAGAGGTAACGCAAGTCCAAGCCACCATAGCTGTTGATGGCGCCCCCGACGTCGACGGGGGACTGAGCCCCTACGTCGCTGGCTTCACCAGTGGCAGGCTGGCCGGTAACGGACTCGTCGAGCTTGTCCTCTAGCGGCGTGGGTTGTTGCCCGCAAAGCAAAACGGGAACCATGAGCAGGGATAAGAGATATGCTGTTTTTTTCATGATAAATTCGGATGAATTCTGGAAAGGATTAAAGTCGGCGCAACCTAAGCCATGAAGCTTAGGGGTTCGTGCTGATCACGCCGATCTTGATGTTATAGCCATGCACGTCGAAATCCTGTTGCGACTGGATGAGGTTGCCCCCGTATTTCACGTTGTTCAGGAAGTTGACGCGTCCGGCTTCCACAGTTCCGAAATTCGGGTACTTGCCATTGATGCCGCCAAGCTCGGATTTCAGGATAACATCCGTTCCATAAGGAAAGTCCACGTTGCTCAAGTTGACCGTCCGGGCCTCCATGTGGATTTGGGAGAGGTCTTGGGAGAAGGTTGCTCCGTCCACGGTGAGGGTTTCCTGGGCGTAAACGTAAACTTTTCCCTTATAACCACCCAGAAGAGAAACGTCGGTCAAGGTGACGTCACCCAAAGAGGCAAGGCCCAGATGCTTGTCGTTCTGTAACGAAACCTGATCCAGAACAAGATTGTCCTCCGTCCCAACCGCGAGGTAAAGTCCGTCAAAGGCGACTCCCAAGCCTGGCTGGATGGTTACGGTAGGAGCAGTGATCGCCAAGCCTGCGTTGGTTCCAGGCTTTTGCCCGCCGGAGATGGTGAAGGCATTCCAGATACTTACTTCCTCGACACCGGCGATAGCCAAGTCGGGGGTGGCTTGAAGGTATGAGCTCAAGTCGAGATTACCGGTGCCGTCGATATAAACTTTCTTGCCACCGATCACACCATAGTCATCGGGGTCTTGGCGTGGAATTTTGCCAAAAGGTACTCCATCGCCTAGGTTTCGGGCACCCAAAACATCGGTGTTCTGGTTTTGATCATCAAAAAGATCTCGCAGGTTTTGTATATTTTGACCGGTGCCTGGAAAGATCGTGGTGTTCTCTAGAAATGCGGCCACTTTGTCTGCCACGTTGGCGCTGGTATTGGGGAAGGCATATTTGCCCAAAAGCCGAATGACATGGATATTATATCCGTTGGAGAGCAATCTACTGCGCGTTTGGTAGTGGTTGTCCATGCCCTGCGGGTTGTTGAACTGGGACTGGCCCATGGCAACGGTGGTGAGCAAAGTGTTGGCAAGCTTGCCTGCCTCCATGAGGGCATTTGCAAAGTTCGGGATACCCGAGAACATCTGATTTTCTGGAACTAGGTCGTCGGCCACGTGACCGATTTCTGCAAACAATTGCGGGTTGGCGTTGGCCCCGGCTTCCTCGGCCAATTCGATGGCAGTATCCACGAAGGCAGCGTTGGGAGCATCCACGCTCGAGCTGAGTCCTCTCTCGTCCATGTCCCCGAGAATGGCGTCGACGACGTCGAACAGCGGCGGTTTAGTCGGCGATACGTCCGCGGGAGCACTGGTAGCGGCCAACAAGTCACTCAATTGCTGGGAGTCCAATTTATCCAGAAGGTCGATTAATTCGACAAATTCCGACTCGGGCGTCTCGTTGTCGAGGCCGTCCATCAAGCGAGCAGCTGCCTCTTCACCGACTTCGATGCCATTGATTTGCTTACCCTTGAGGGTGAAGAACTTGTCCTTGGTCGCTTGGGAAAATTGGTTGAAAAGACCAATACCGGCGCCCTCGACCCCGGCGTTGCCCAAGTCGTTGTAATTGTCGAAGTCATCGGGATTGAAGGTGGCTCCTTCTGCCAAGTTGTCGATTTGCTCGAATACGGCATTGAGTCCACCTTCGCTAAGTGTTCCGCCTTCTCCCTGCACGTCGTCGATGTAATCAGCTAGATTCTGGAGGGCCTCGACGTCGATGGGGCCGCTCTGAGCGTCCGCCACGTCGTAGATGTAATCCAAGTCGGCGGTTTCAAACCCGACGAAGCCAGCTTCGTCCGCTTGGGCATCGGCCATATCGTAAAGCGCTCCCAAGGCTGCCATGTCGAAACCGGCGTTCGGATCGAAGCCCGCTTCCTCGACTTGAGCATCGGCGAATTCGTAGATTGCACCCAGGGCGGTCATGTCGAAGCCTGCGTTCGGATCGAAACCGGCTTCACCCGCTTGGTCCTCGGCCATGTCGAATATGGCGTCAAGGGCCTGGACGTCGAAGCCCGCATTGGGATCGAAGCCTGCCTTATCGGCTTGGGCATCGGCCATGTCGTAGAGGGCGTCGAAAGCATGAGGGTCAAAACCTACGTTGGGATCGAAACCAGCCTCGTCCACGGCTGCATCGGCAAATTCATACAGGGCCTCGAGGGCGTAGGGATCAAATCCGGCGGCTCCATCGAAACCAGCCTTGTCGGCTTCCGCGTCTGCATAGTCGTAAATGACGTCGAAGGCCTGCAGGTCGAAACCTACGTTGGGGTCAAAGCCGGCTTCGTCGACGGCATCGTCCGCGATGTGATAAATGGCCTCGAGAGCCTCGGGGTCGAAAGCAGCTCCGCCCGCAAGTCCACCTGAATCGACTTGGTTGTCCGCATAAAGATAGAGGGCTTCAAGCGCCTCGGGGTCGAAGTCGGCCTCGAAGCCATCTCCTCCTTCGAGGGAAAGGTCTTCGGCAAACTCGTAAACCGCCTCGATCGCTTCCAGCTTGCTGGCATCGAAAGCGGTGGATGCCTCGAAGGTGCCGCCAGCGGCGACGGCATCCTTGTGCATGTCCTCGGCAAAATCGAAAATGGTTTCCAAGGCCTCGGGATCGAAATCGGCCTCGAAGCCGGTTCCGGCGTCAACGGCGACGTCCTCGGCGAACTCGTATATCACCTCGAGCGCTTCCAGCTTGCCTGCATCGGCGAAAGCGGTGGAGGCCTCGAAAGTACCTCCAGCGGCGACCGCGTCCTTGTGCATGTCCTCGGCGAAATCGAACATCGCTTCCAAGGCTTCCGGATTGAAGTCAGCCTCGAAACCGGCCCCGGCATCAGCTGCGACGTCCTCGGCGAACTCGTACATCACCTCGAGAGCTTCCAACTTGCCTGCATCGGCGAAAGCGACTGAGGCATCGAACTCTTGACCACCTGCGATGGCATCTTTGTGCATGTCCTCGGCGAAATCAAACATCGCTTCCAAGGCTTCCGGATTGAAGTCCGCCTCGAAACCGGCTCCGGCGTCAGCAGCGACGTCCTCGGCGAACTCGTACATTACCTCGAGCGCTTCCAGTTTGCCGGCGTCGGCAAAGGCGGTGGAGGCGTCGAACTCTTGACCGCCAGCGACCGCGTCCTTGTGCATGTCCTCGGCGAAATCGAACATCGCCTCGAGGGCCTCGGGATTGAAATAGTCGGCTCCGCCAGCACCAGCTGAACCGGCATCGAAGTTGGCTCCGGCATCGGCGGCTACGTCCTCGGCGAATTCGTACATCACCTCGAGGGCTTCCAGTTTCCCGGCGTCGAAGGTGGTGGAGGCATCGAAGGTTCCACCGGCAGCGATGGCATCGGCCTTGAAATCTTCGGCGAAGGTATAGACCGCTTCCAAGGCCTCGGGGTCGAAGGCGGCGACGGTGGCTCCTGCTCCGGCATCGGCTACCACGTCATCGGCGAAGACGTAAATGGTTTCCAGGACGGAAGCGTCGAGAGTAAGGGCATCGACGTCGGTGGCGCTGATGGCCGCGTCGTCACTGATAAAGTCGGCGGCGAAGTCGTAAAGGGCCTCGGTGGCCTCGAAGGTGAGATCGGTTGCCGCGTCGAGGTTCTCGGCGACGTCGTAGACAGTCTCGGCCACCTTGGCGCCAGCTGCGGGAGAGAACACGGTGCTGTCGAAAGTAAAGGTTTCACCCGAGGCAACGTTGGCGACGGCGGCCTCCTTGACTTTTTCAGCCTTCTTGAAAATAACGTCGGCCACCTTCTTGCCCGCCACTAGCGGATCGAAGGCTGTCTTGGTTGGGGTATTACCCGCTGCCACGTCGGCCGCGATGGTAGTCGCGATTTCCTTGGAGACGTGAGAAACCGCCTCGGCGGATGCCACGGCTGTTTTCAGGATACTGGCGGCTTCGCTGGCGGGTTTGACCAAATCAGTCAAATTGGCCGTGCCTTCGCTGATGGCTTCGTCGATGACCAACTTTTGGGCAACCGCGCCGTTGAGGTGATTGGAATAATCGATTTCACCATCGGCGTTTTTCTCAGTAACGGGAGCAGAAGAGATAAGCTCGGTGACGAGAAGAGCGGAAGTGGCGTCTATTTGAGAAGCCGCCTCGGTTACGACTGCAGCCGGGTCGAATCCGGCGTCGNNGGCCTCCACGGTCTTGCTCTCGATCCCTTGGATNGTCGCGCCCAAGCCATCGAGGCTGATCTTTTCCCAAGCATCGGAAGCGGATCCTACCTCNTTGGCGAAATCACTGTCAGGGGACGCCACGCTCTCGGCAAACGTCACCACGCTTTGCAACAAGGCGATGTCCTTTTGGGTATCGAGCGCGGCATCGCTGATGGCGCGGCGAAAGCCGGCGTTGCTGACGTTTGAGTTGTCCGTCGACAAGGCGGTGTTGATGGCGGACTCGAGGGCGGCTTGCTTGGCGCTGCCTGCAGCGAGTATGGCGCTGACACCGGCATAGTCGGTTCCAAAGACGTCCGACAACTTCATGCCAGCAGAGGACAATTTAGTAGAGATGCTGGAATAATCCAGGCTCAGGGAGGTGAGCGAGCTAAAGTTGGCAATGGTAGTTGCGGCATCCGCGGCCGTCATGGTGGCGGCTGCGCTAATCGTGTCAACTTGACCGCTTCGATACAAATTGATCCTTGAATCAGCTTCCGCCCGAATGGCTGAATTGGCTCCAACGGAAGGAGCGGGGGCACCGCCTGAGGGAGCCTTCTGGTCGCCGTCGGGCTTGTCACCGTCGGGCTTGGCGCCGTCGCCTTTGTTCTCGTCGTCTTTGTTCTCGTCGTCGGCTTGGTCTGCGGGCTTGTCCTGCGCGAGCAAATCACCTGCCCATGGGAAGGTAACCAGAGAGAACGTGAGTACAACCAGCATAGCTGGGAAGAAGGAGAGGATGGATTTCAGGTTCATGGCAATAAGCGTGGGGCAAGAAGAAGTATGATGTTATCGTTCGAAAGCGAAAAAACGGATGTAATGAAGAAGCTTAGATAGCTTAAGTCAACATTCATTTAGGCTTTAGGCGTGCAATTTCGCGAAAGCTGAAAAGAACTAGACCGCCTCGAATCGACCATCCGCTCGGCGAACCAAGGCTCGCTTCAATTCCAAGGCCGAGAGACTGGCTTGCAGTTCATGAGGAGCCAAGTCCATCAAGTCGGCGAAGTCGTCGATGCGCAAAATGGCCCCATCGGCGAAACAATGCATGACCAAGGCCTCGTTTCCTTCGTAGCTCGAGATCGAGGGCTCGGGAGAATTCTCGGGGTGATTTTCATGATCAAGCTGAGGAGGGATGGAGGGGAAGCGTATGCTTGCCGCCAATTCCTCCACGAGATCCATGGCCGAACGAACCAGAACGGCGCCGTCGCGAATCAATTGATGGCAACCTGCGCTGCTCGGCTGATCCACCCGCCCGGGAACGGCAAAGACCTGCCTACCCTGTTCTCCTGCGAAACGCGCCGTGATCAAGGATCCGCCCGCCGACGCCGATTCCACCACCACGACACCTTCGCACATGCCGGAAACGACGCGGTTGCGCATGGGGAAGCTCTGGCGATCCGCACGGCGCCCGAAAGGAAATTCGGACAGAACGGCGCCTTGCCCGCAGATACGCTTGAAGAGATCAAGGTTTTCGGGGGGATAGATGATATCCAGGCCGCTCCCCAGTACGGCCACCGTTTTCCCTCCGGCGGCCAAGGCGCCTTCGTGAGCCGCGGTATCGATGCCTCGGGCCATGCCACTAACGATGCAAAAACCAGCTTGAGCCAAGTCACCCGCGAGTTTCCGAGCCATGCCTGTTCCGTACAAGGTCGGTTTGCGCGTCCCCACGATCGCCACGCAAGGCTCTGACGGAATCTCGCCCAAGCGATACAAGCCTAAGGGAGAATCATGGATTTCATGGAGGAGGGCAGGATATTCATCATCATCTCGAACAAGGAAGGCTCCGTTCCTCTGGAGGAGGTTTTTTTCCTCTTTCTCCAAGGGAAAATCGGCCCAAGACTGCAAACTGTCGGCGGCTTCGGGGCCAATCCCCTTGATGCGCATCCATTCCGGGCGGGATGCCCGCAGGATGGCTCCAGGGTCATTTCCGAATGCATCCAGCAAGCGCGTGAGCGACACGGGGCCGACACGGCGCAAACCGTTCAAGATGAGCAAGGCTTGGCGGGAGGAAAGTTCTGGTTCCGACACACATGTTAAAAATACCGGGAGCGCGCTTTTGAAAAGCCGAAAGCTTTATCGGTTGAATTTATGGGCGGAAAAAGGTTTAGGTTCAGCATGATCTTTCCGGTTCGAATCCTAGGCCTTTTCCTGTCTCCTGGACACGATTTTCGGGGACGTCATGGCCAAGCGAGGGAAAACCATGAAGTATCCGAGGTGTCCGAAGCGGAATTCGTGGCCGGAAAAGGAATCCGCGGGGACCGCTACTTCGGGTTCCAGGAAAACTACAAGGCGCAAGTGACCTTCTTCGACCATGCCGTCCATGAAGCCGTCCTCGAAAAATTCGGTGTCTCCCGCAAACCTCAAGTCTATCGCCGCAACGTATTGACCACCGGCATCGACCTGAACGAGCTCGTGGGCAAGAGCTTTTCCATCGGTGACGTTCGTTTCACAGGCGTGGAGGAATGCAGCCCTTGCTACTGGATGGACCAAGCGGTGGCGCCGGGCACCGAGGAATTCCTCAAGGGCAGGGGCGGTTTGAGGACCCGAATCCTTGAAAGCGGCAGGTTGCAACTAGGCCCAGCCGAAATCACCTTGCTCGACCCCGTGCCCTGAAAGGCTACCTTTATTCCCGTAGGAACCGCAAACGAGAAGGGTGCCGCAGCTTGCGCAGGGCTCTAGCTTCAATTTGACGCACGCGCTCGCGTGTGACCCCCATGATTCCACCCAGTTCCTCCAAGGTCAACCTACGCCCTGGACAGTGCAAGGACACCCAGTCGCACGCCTTGCGCAATCGCTCGTTCGAATCCTTGCCCCGAAAACGCGGTATCCTACGCGTGTCGATGTCGCTTCCCGTCTTCAATTCCCTCTCCTTCATGATTTTCAATTCTCCTGAATATACGTTGTTCATCCCGTCTTGCTGCCACCTCTTTCCCTGATTCGGACACTACTATGATGCTTTCATCTCGAAATCCTTGGAAAGAAATCCGCAATGCTTCTGCGGGGTAGCGAAAGCAACAAGACCTTAACCAATATCAATATTAGCGCGCATTATGGCATCCAGCAACCCGCCCAATGAAAAAACCGAAAAAAAGATGTGGAGGGGAGCGCTCGCAAGCGAGAGCGCGGAATCGGCAAGGGCGGTATGACCGCTACCGCTACTGGATCACGAACTCGGTGAAAAAGAGTTTCGTGATCAGTGGGCTGTCTCCATCGCGATGCTTTTGCAACACAACGTCGAAGCGTTTCCTCAGATCCACCTGGACCCGCTCAATGAAACCGTCCTGCTGCGACTCTTCGTAACCGTAACTGGCAAGCACCTGAAGAGCCGCATTGCGTAGACGAAAATCGTTCTCCTCCATGATTTTCTCGAAATCGTGAGCGGATCCCTCGCACACGAGGTCGACCGAGATATAGCGCGACTTGGTTGGACCGCTCATGTTGGTGATGAGCTTCAAGACCCCATATGTTTTCGAACCTCCAGCTAGATCACCGTCGATGCTGGTCTCGTCACCCTCGTCGTTGGCCTCGTTCGAGTTCTTGAGCTGGGCGATTTCAGCTTCCAGTTCCTCGACACGCTCTTGGGCTGCGGCAAGGTCACTCTGGGCGGACACGGTCTCGGTGACCCTGGCCTCGAGCCGTTTCTCCGTTTCCACCAGTTGGGCTTCCAGTTCCTCGACCCGTTGCTCGGCTTTGTCTTGCTCCTCGTCGTTGGCTGGCTGGCCGCACCCGGCAAGAAACACCAAGGACAAAAGAATGGAAAGGGTCTTGTTCATGGGAAAGGAAGCTAGGGGTGAAACGGCAGGGGTCAAGCGTGGGGCGAAGGCTCTTGTCATGATTTCAAGTTAAAGAAAAGGACGGGGTGGTCAAGAAAGGGGGCACGCATTGCCTGTTTCCTCGCTTGCCAGAGGACAAGGGGATCGATTTACTTCCTCGCCTTCATGACGCAGCAAGCTCTCACATCGGACCGAATACGCAACCTCGCGATCATCGCGCACGTCGACCATGGCAAAACGACCTTGGTCGACGAGCTGTTGAAGCAAGCGGGCTCGTTTCGCGACAACCAAGTAGTGGAGGAGCGGGCCATGGACTCGCTCGACCAGGAACGCGAGCGCGGCATAACGATTAAGGCCAAGAACACCTCAGTACTCTGGAACGACAACGTCGTTAACATCGTGGATACGCCCGGACACGCAGACTTCGGTGGCGAAGTGGAACGCGTGATGAACATGGTGGACGGCGTCATGCTGGTAGTGGACGCCTACGAGGGTCCGCAGGCCCAAACCCGCTTCGTGCTCAAGAAGGCGCTCGCGGCGGGCCTGCCCCCAATCGTTTTCGTGAACAAGGTGGACCGTCCCAACGCGCAACCGACCGAGGTGCACGAGCAAGTGTTGGAGCTCTTTCTCGATCTCGACGCAAACGAGGACCAGTTCAACGCCCCCTTTTTATACGGCAGCGCCAAGGATGGTTTCGCTGGGCTCGACCCGGAAGAACCGGGCACCGACATGATCCCGTTGTTCGAGACCATCATGGCAAGCGTGCCTGCTCCCCAAGTCGATCCGGGCGAATCCTTCAAGCTGCTCGTTTCCAATATCGACTGGTCCGATTACGTGGGACGCATCGCCATCGGCAAGATTCTGTCGGGAACGATAAAGATAGGTGACCCCGTGTGGCGCCTGCGTAAGGACGCCTCTCCGCAAAGAGCCAAAATTTCCAAGATTTTCGAGTACAGCGCCCTTTCCACCAGTGAAGCGGAAGCCGCGGTAGCCGGAAACATCGTCGGTTTGTCCGGGTTCGAGGAAGTGGACATTGGGGAAACCATCGCAGCAGAGGAGGAAAGCGAGCCGGTTCCCTTCGTAGAGATCGACCCACCCACCGTGATGATGTCGTTCTCCGTCAACAACGGACCGTTCGCAGGGCAAGACGGCAACCGCGTAACCTCCCGGGAAATCCGCGAACGTCTCATCCGGGAAGCGCGCACCAATATTTCGATCAAGTTCGAGGAATCCGATAAGGCGGGCGAATTCAAGGTCAGCGCCCGAGGGGCCATGCAGGTCGCGGTCGTAGTCGAGGATATGCGGCGTGAAGGGTACGAGGTCCTCGTGTCCCGTCCCACGGTGATCAAGAAACGCATCGACGAGCAATGGCAAGAACCGTTCGAGACCCTCTACCTGGAAGTGCCTGAGGCGGCGGTAGGCGGCTGCATGCAGGCCCTCGCCAACCGCAAAGGCCAAATCGAGAACATGTCCTCCAAGAACGACCGCGCCCACATCGAGGCTACGATACCCACGCGAGGCGTCATCGGATTCGAGTTCGAATTGCTCAACCTGACCAGCGGCGAAGGCATCATGTCGCACCTCTTCAAGGAATACCGACCCGACACCGGGGACATACGCACACGCCGTACGGGCACCTTGGTATCGATGGAAAAAGGGGAATCGATGACTTACGCGCTGCGAAACATCGAGACCCGGGGCAAGCTCTTCATCGGTGCCGGCGACAAAGTGTACGAAGGCATGATCGTCGGGGAAAACCCACGCACGGAGGACCTGCCCGTGAATCCGACCAAGGCCAAGCACGTCACTAACCACCGGGCCGCCGGCAGCGACCGGACGGAAGCACTTACTCCTCCCATCCAGTTCTCCCTCGAGCGAGCCATCGAGTACATCGCCCCGGACGAGCTCGTCGAGGCGACTCCTGAAAACATACGTCTGCGCAAACGCATTCTCGACAGCAACGAACGCAGAAAGGCCGTCAAGCGGGCGGCCGAACCGCAGGCTTAAAAGGCCCCGTCCCCCTCACCGCCAAAGGAAGGCGAAACGGAGGTATTCCCGTTGCCTTCGGGCAGGAACCAACTTGAGATGTCCAACGTGAAAACCATGGGTTGCATCGCGCTTTGTCTGGTCGCCCTCGTACCGTTGGCCGGGCAGGAGGAAGAACGCTATTTCAAGGACAAGGTCATCCCGACCTTGGACAAGTATTGCTTTGACTGCCATGACCCGGAGGACTCCAAGGGCGACGTCCTGTTCCTGGATGCGGAAAAGCCTTCCGACCTGGCCAACGCTTTCAAGGCTTGGAACAGCGTTTCCTTCCAGTTGCAGCATCGCACCATGCCCCCCGCCAAGCGCAAGCTGCAACCTACTGCGGAGGAACGGCGGGAACTGGCCGAGTGGATCACAAAGTACTTGCGCGGCGCCATGGCCGAAGCCCCGCCCTTCGCCCCGGAAATCACGGCTCGTCGCCTCAACCGCCTGGAGTTCGACAACACGGTGCGGGAGTTGATGGGGGTGTCCCTCGGGTTTTCTGAAACCTTTCCCTTGGAAGGTGGCGGAGGCGAAGGTTTCGACAACAACGGGGAAACCCTTTACCTCCCAGCCATGCTGATGGAACGCTTCGTGGAGGCCTCCCAGCAAATCGTCGATGCTTCCATTGTCTCGCCCATGCTGCGGAAAAGCTACGAACCGAAGGACTTTTCTCCCAAACTGAAAAACGCAGACGAAGCTTATCTCTTGCCCCAAGGCAAGGAAGCTTCCCTCCTGTTCCCAGTCTACGTCCAATCAACCTATGAAATCATTGTGCGGGCGGTTCCCGACGGGAAAGCTCCGTTCCACTTGGCTGCCAAGATCGATGGCGTGCGGATCAAGGAACTGGTATTCCAGAAAGGGGGAAAGGTCTCCTTCGAGCTTCAACTCACTCGTGGAACTCACCTCGTCGCCTTGCAATCCAGCGGTGAAGGCGCAGGTCGCCTCCTGAGCCTCAAGGTCAAGGAACAGGCGCGGCCCGACTATCCGGAACAGGCCCGCAGCCATGCGAGATTACTAGGCCTGAAGCCTGGGCAAATCCCGCAAAACCCGAGACGCTGGACCGCCTCTTTTCTGGAAAGTTTCCTGGCCAAGGCATACCGGCGTCCCACCCGCGAGGGCGAAGCCGATCGTTTCCTCGCCTTGTACGATCGAGCGGCTGGACGCGGAGACCCCTTCGAGGAAAGGCTCAAGTTGGTCATCAAGGGAATCCTTGTATCCCCCGACTTCATGTTCCGGCTCGAAACTCCTGCCAAAGCCGAGAAACTCGAGCCTGTCACGGATTACGAGTTGGCATCCCGTCTGTCCTACTTTTTGTGGTCGGGCATGCCGGACGATGAATTGTTCGCCTTGGCTCGTGAAGGCCGGTTGAACAACGATGAAACCTTGAGCCAACAAGTGGACCGCATGTTGAAGGATCCACGAGCCAAGGTGTTCTCCAAGACCTTCATCGGCCAATGGCTGGGCACCAAGGACATCGGGGGACGCGTGGCCCCGACAGACAATGCCATCCAGAACGTCTACTCCCCACTGGTGGCGGCCGCCATGCGCCGCGAATGCGTGCTCTTCTACGACCATCTTCTACAGGATAACCGAAGCGTACTCGAGTTACTTGACTCCAACTATACCTTCGCGAACCGCCACTTGGCCAAATTCTACGGATGGAAAAAATTGGATCGCTTCGCCGGGGACAAGTTCCGCAAAGTCGCCTTTGAAAATAACCGCCGAGGAGGTTTGCTTGGCATGGGCGCCGTGCTCGCCTTCACTTCCCACCGTCGCAAGACAAGCCCCGTGCTTCGTGGAGCTTGGGTGTTCGATACCTTGTTCGGCACACCGGTGCCACCACCACCCGCAGACGTCCCGCCGCTCAGGCAAAAAAACAAGGAAGGGAAGGAACTTAGTGTCCTGCAGATGTTGGAACTGCATCGGGCCGACCCCACTTGCGCCACCTGCCACAACCTGATCGATCCCATCGGCTTCGGGCTCGAGAATTTCGATTTCCTCGGAAGGTGGCGCGAAAAGGACAAGGGAAAACCTCTCCACCTCAAGGGTACTCTTCCCACCGGAGAAAGCTTCGAGGGCCCCGCCGAGCTCAGGAAGGTGCTGTTGCAAAGCGGCGACGTTTTCCTGCGGAACCTCGTACGCAAAACCCTCGGCTATGCCCTGGGGCGCGGCTTGTCCGACGGCGACGAGAGCACCGTTGAACGCGTGGCCCGCCAACTGGAAGCCTCCGGGCATGGGGCTCGCGATCTCGTGCGGGCAATCGTCTTGAGCGCCCCTTTTCGCAACAAGCAACGAGCGCCCGCCTCTTCCCCATGAACGTTTTCGTAGAAGGAATGGTGGCTTGCCTCGCGTCGCCCGAAAATATATTTTCATGGGCATTGTCATGAGGCTTGCCTTGACCAAACCACTCTCTCGCCGCTCGATGCTCAAAGGCGTCGGCGCGGCCTTGGCGTTGCCTTGGCTGGAGTCCATGACCCCCGCAATCGCGAAGGCTCCAAGCCTCGCCAAACCTCCCGTTCGCTCCGCTTTCGTCTTCATGCCCAACGGTGTAATACCGAAGGAATGGACACCTCTCGGCAGCGGCGAGGCCTATGCCGTCAGCCCCATGCTTAAACCTCTTGCGGACAAGGGGTTGAAGGACGATTTCCTCATCCTGGAAAACCTGTGGAACGAACAATCGGTTGGCCGCAATGGGCATTGGCCGAAGGTACCCGCCTGGTTGTCCGGAGGATACGTCGAGCGCGGAGCTGGCAGCGGACTGGATACGGGAGGCACTTCCGTGGACCAAGTCATGGCCCGAGCGATCGGCCACCGCACCGCCCTCCCCTCCCTCGAGTTGGGAATCGACCAGCCACGCACTGGGATCGACAACATAGGCGGTGGTTTCCCCCGCCTTCTGGGATCTTACGTTTCCTGGCGTGACCCACACACCCCGGTGACCAAGGAGATCGTGCCGCAATTGGCTTTCGACCGCCTCTTTCGCACGCGCTCCATTCCCGTGGTCTCCGGTCACGACCCCAAGGCTACCGAGGTGTTGCAGGCGCTGCAGGCGGACGACGCCAGCGTGCTCGACCTCGTGCTCGACGACGCCAAATCCCTGCGCGGAAGAATCAGTTCCAACGACCAGGCCAAGCTCGACGAGTACTTGGATTCCGTGCGCGAAGTGGAAAAACGCATCGACAACACCTTGCAACCGCAAAAGCGCTGGATCAACGAAGGGCGCTTCGACCTCCCGCGACCCGGCCCGGGCATTCCCGAAAGCCACGCCGAGCACGTCAAGCTGATGATCGACGTCATGATCCTCGCCTTTTGGACCGATACCACCCGCATCGGCACCTTCATGATGGGCGACGCCCAGTCCGCCGCCAGTTTCGATTTCCTCGATGGCGTCGGGACAAAACATTTTCACGGCCTGTCTCATCACGCTGAAAAGGAAGAGCAAAAGGACCAGTATCGCCGCATCGGACTTTGGCACGTAGAGCAAGTCGCCTACATGCTTCAGAAGATGAAGTCCCTCGAAGAGGACGGATCCTCTTTGCTCGACAACAGCATGGTCATGTTCGGATCCTCGATCAAGGACGGCAACCGGCACACCGAGCACGACCTGCCCATCCTGTTGGCCGGCAAAGGACAAGGTTCCTTGCGACCGGGACGCCGCGTGCGGGCGCCCAAGAACACCCCCATGTGCAACCTCTATCTCTCGCTGCTCGACCGCATGGGAGTGGAGGCGAAAACCTTCGGGGACGGCACGGGGCGCCTCAAGGGATTGAGCTGACTGGCTTGGCCGGCGAAGCTCGGCGAGGCTCGGGCGTCTACTTGAGGAAATGCTCGAAGAACAAGTAGATTTGTTCGTTGCTCTCGTCGTTGGGAGAATGGTGTGGGCGGTTGGTCATGGCCACGCCATGCTTCACCCCCAAAAGGTCGCAAACCGCGATGCTGTGATTGAGAGGTTCCCAGCGCCGCGGCCCATCCTCCGCTCCGCCGCTCACCAAGAAAGGACGCGGAGCCATCAAGGCATGCAACTCGTGTAGGTCGCGGCCTTTCTTGAGCAGGCGCGGGTAGAGTCCGCGAGCTGGATTCTCCTCGGTCGGAACGCCGCGTTTCCGCCACGGGCGAGGATGCCACCCCAAATACCAAGGTTCCCAGTAGTTCACGTTCGGACGAACGTCGAAGACGATGCCGGGATCGGACCACGCGGCGCAGGCGAACTTGTCGAAGAGACAGGAGGCGAACATGGCCCATTTGCCGCCGTATGAGTGACCGAGTATGCCGATCCGATCGGGATCCACTTCGGGACGTCGGGCAAGGAAATTCCAAGCGTTGGCGGCGGCGCAACCAAGCATGGACAAGGGCTGCACGGTGGCCTTGTCGATGGAGGGATAATAGTTCGCGTAGGTGCGGTTGCCGCTCGTGGCGGAAGTACCCAGCGAGAGGGTGACGAAACCTCGCCGAGCCAGCTGCAAGGCGAAGTCCCGATCCTTGTGTTTGCTCAAGCCGATGGCGGTTTCCGGTTCGTAGTAAACGCTGACCGCGGCCGGGCGCCTCCCCTTCCCTTCCGGAATAAGCAAATACCCCATGGTGTATTGCACCGGAGTCCACTTGAAACGCAGCTTGATCTGCCGGAAATTCTCGCGCTTCTTGTCTTCCAACACCTGGACGTCGTGGTCGTCCACAAACTTGGGCCATGGCCCCATCAAGTTCATCCATTCACGCCTGATCTCTGCCCGGCGGCGTTGCCAGTCAACTGGGGTCTCCACCTGGGAACCATCGTTGAAAAGCAACGGGGAACGATAGTCACCCAGCTTGCCCCTCCACTCCTTGGGTGGTTCGAAATATGGCGCGATCCTATCCCAATTCCCTTTCTCCTTCCGCTCCCCATGCAGGGGGATCGTCGCAAGCCCGACGCCCATGGACTTGAGGAAAGCCCGCCGATCTTTAAAGGGGAAAAGGGACAGGGTCATGAAACTCAGCTTACCGCGACCGCTTTCACAGGGTCAAGAGCGGGCATCGCCATTTGAGTTCCTTTCCGTTCGGCTTTTTCGCGCTGGGTCAGTCCACCTTCCAAGGCCACGGTTTGACGCGTGCCCGGACGGCCCATTTCTCCCACTTGGCCTCGAGTTCCTTCACCTTGTCGGGGTGATCCTTGGCGAGGTTGTTGGTCTCCGAACGGTCCTTGTCCATGTCGTAGAGTTCCCAAGCCCGCAGTTTCGGTTCGCGGCCTGTCTCGCCGTAGCGAACCAGCTTCCATTGGCCGTCGCGGATGGCTCCGTTTAGGTGATGGTCGAAATAGAGGGCATCCTTGCGCCCCAGCTTCTTGCCCTGAAACGCGGGCCGCAGACTGACGCCTTCCAGCGGTTGAATCTTGTGTCCACCGAACTCCTTGGGGTGTTCCACGCCTGCAACGTCGAGGCAAGTGGCCATGAGGTCGATGAGGTGGCCGGGCTGGTGATCCAGCTTGCCGTTCCGGGA
>PBLJ01000022.1 GCA_002721705.1 Opitutia bacterium | reverse complement strand
AGGTCGCTTTGCGAGGCGTTTTGTTTTACCAAGGCGAAAACAATTCCTTCACCGTGGGCTGGAAACCTTATCCTCGTACCTGTCCCGCCGTGATTTCCGACTGGCGCAAGGTCTTCGGTGAACCGGATCTTCCCTTTTGCAGCATCCAGATCGCGGGCTGGAGCAACCGCCGCTCGATGACCTACGACATGAATCATCATGCCAGCATCGTCCGCGAAATTCAGTTCACGACTTGGCAGGGCACCAAGAACACTGGTCTGATCGTGACCTATGACACCAATTCGAATGGAGGCATTCATCCGCAGCGCAAAATGCCCGTGGGAGAACGTTCCGCCCGCTGGGCCTTGGCCGAGGTCTACGAAATGAAAGGCTATGGCAACAAGCCGATCGAGTGGCGCGGGCCGGTCTACAAATCCATGGAGATCAAGGACGGCAAGGTAACCATCCGTTTCAAGGAAGGCACGGATCGCGGCCTCCGGCTGGACCAAGACGTGGAGGTGGGTTTTTACGTGGCTGGGAAGAACAAGGAATTCCACCATGCTCGGGCTCGGGTCAACAATGGAGATCGCACCGTGATCGTTTGGAACGACGAGATCAAGGATCCGGTCGCGGTTCGCTATGGTTGGTCGAATTTGCCGGCAGGCGGCTTGATGAACGCCCGCGAATTGCCTGCTTATCCCTTTCGGACCGATGACTGGCCCATGACTCCTCACCAGTCCACCGGATCCTACGACGTCAATTCTCCCGACTCCCTTCGCGAGAACTAAGCATTGGCGGGGTAGTCGTGGACAAGTGGTCGGTCTATCTGGTTCGTTGCAGTGACGACAGTCTGTATACAGGGATAGCCTTGGACGTGGAACGTCGCTTGGAGGAGCACCGCGAAGGAAAGAGAGGGGCCAAGTATTTGCGCGGTCGCAGTCCCCTCGAGTTGGTCATGTCGCGAGAGGTAGGAGACAAGGGATTGGCCCTCAAGGTGGAGATTAGGGTGAAAAAGCTTTCACGTAAGGCGAAGGAAAACCTGGTAAGGGAGCCCGCCGGACTGGACGAGCTTGTCCTGTCCTGTCAGTCCGCTCCCAATTGACCTTCGGCTAAGTTCCTCGTTTCAACTGCCGTTTTTCTCTTGCCGATCCCTTCCGCCGAAGCGTAGCTTTCCACTTTCCCTTTCAACCAAACCTCGAAAACCAACGATACCATGGCCAAGAGCTACGTAAAAACCACTCATTATTCGCGCCGCGCTTTCCTCGGGGCGAGTGCATCCTCGGCATTTGCCTTTTCCTTTCTTCCCAGTCACGTCTTCGGGGCGAACGATCGTTTGCAGATTGCCGGCATCGGTGTCGGAGGCAAAGGCAAGAGCGATTTCGACCATGCCTCCAGTCATGGCGACGTGGTGGCCGCTTGCGACGTTGACTCTCGCCGTTTGGACGTCGCCCTTCGCAAGCATCCCAACGCCGCTAAATTCAGTGATTATCGCAAGATGCTTGATAAGCACGGCGATAAGATCGACGCCCTGAACGTGAGCACTCCCGATCATCATCATGCTCCTGCGGCCATGCGGGCCATGGAACAAGGTATTCACGTTTACGTCCAAAAGCCGCTGAGTCATACCGTGTGGGAAGCTCGTCAAATGCGGTTGCTGGCGAAGAAGAACAACATTTGCACCCAGATGGGCAACCAAGGTACGGCGGAGAACGGTCTTCGTGCCGGAGCGGAGTTCGTCCAACAAGGCGGTCTTGGCAAAGTGAAGGACATACATGTCTGGACCAACCGTCCGGTTTGGCCGCAAGCTCCAGGCGTAACGGAGCGATTCAAGGATAAGCCTCCAGTTCCCGCTCACATTGACTGGAACTCTTTCATCGGGCCTGCTCCCATGCGTCCCTATCATCCGAATTACACGCCATTCAAGTGGCGTGGATGGTGGGACTATGGCACCGGCGCTCTCGGCGACATGGCTTGTCACACGGCCAATCTCGCCTATATGGCTTGTCAGTTGACCCAACCCAACGAGATCGAGGATCTTGGAACCGGCCCTATCAATCCGGAAACCTTTCCAGCTTGGGCCACCATCAAGATGAAGTTTCCTGCCATCGGTAATAGCGCCGCTTCCAAGGGTCGCGGTCCCATCGATTTTCATTGGTATGAAGGCAAGGTCGACCTTAAGGCGAAGAACTTGCCTCCGTTGGATTTATTCCACGGCGAAAGACCCACCAACAGCGGTTCACTTATCGTTGGAGACAAAGGTATTCTTTATTCTCCGAATGACTATGGATCTCGATGGAAGGTTTATGCCAATGGCAAATGGAAGAATTCCAATGAAGTGGAGATGCCCACGCCGTACATTCCCCGCAACGGTCGTGGCGACGGTGGCATGAAAGAGGAATGGGTAAAGGCGATCAAGGCCGGCAAGCCCGATATCGCGATGTCCAACTTCGAGTATTCCGCCAACCTCACCGAGGCTATCCTGCTTGGCAACTTGGCTATGCGGGCCGGCGGCAAGTTCAAATGGGATACGGAGAAGCTGAAGGCCAGTTCCAAGAAGGCCCAGCAGTACGTCTCCAAGGAGTACCGCGAGGGTTGGGAAGTGAATCCCGCCTGATCCGCTCCTCTCTCACGGCTTCTTGGCCGCAATCACTTACACCAAGCGCCCCTCGTTCTCGAGGGGCGCTTTTTCTTGCGCGTTGCCTTTCCTTCCGTCTCGCTTACTTTTGCCGAATCGATGAGCGCTTACTTGAAATACCTTCCATTGAACGACGAGCTCTATGAGTTCATGCGGCGGCAGCGAAGCGGGGCAGGGGATCCTGTGCTGGCTGCCCTGCGCGAGGAGACGGCGTCCCTCGGCGACGATTCCCGCATGCAGATCAGCGAGGAGCAGGGTGACTTCCTTGGCATCCTTGCTCGACTTATCGGCGTTAGGAATGCTCTCGAGGTGGGTACTTTCACCGGATACAGCGCCCTTTGCGTGGCAAGGGCCTTGCCGGAGGGAGGCAAACTGCTTTGTCTGGACATTGACGACGACTGGACCGCCATTGCGAAAAAACATTGGAAACGCGCCGGCGTGAACGACCGCATCGAGCTGCGCATCGGGCCCGCCATCGAGACATTGCATCAACTGGAACCCGACAGGCTCTTTGACTTCGTCTTCATCGATGCAGAAAAGACGGAGTACGATGCCTACTACGAGCTCATCCTGCCCCTGGTGCGTCCCAATGGGGTCATTCTCTTCGACAACATGTTCTGGGGAGGCTTTGTTCTCGAAGGATCGATCGATCATCCCAGCGCCCATGCCTTGCGGGAATTAAACGCCAAACTGGCCTCCGACGAGCGGATCGAATGTGTCCTCCTTCCCATCGCCGATGGCATCCAAATGTGTCGCAAGCGTTGACGTTCGGACAGCAACCCTAAAACTTCGTCTCATGAAAGCCAACCTCGCCCTCGTCCTCTCTTCATTAATTGTCGGCCTGCCCTTTGTGGCCGTGGCGAAGTCGCCAATCAAAAAACCGCCTCCCAAGCCGATCAAGGAAGAGCCTGCCGTTGAGGCAGCGCCGAACTTCAAGGCCTTGGGCATCAAGAAACCTTACAAGCTCGTCTACAAGCAGGACTTCGACGGCAACGAGGCCAAGGTGAAAGATGGCTTTTGGTTTACCAATCCCGACAACTGGAGGGTGCCAGCCGTGCGAGGACCCAGCTTCATGGAGTTCGTCACCAAGGGGCACAACTACAAGTACAAGGTACGCTCGCCCTATATCATCGGCTTGGTCAAGGAAGTGGAGGTGAAGGATTTCGTGCTCGAGGCTGAACTGCAGCAAACGGGCAAGGAATACGGACATCGCGACATGTGCGTCTTCTATGGTTTCCAAGACCGCTCCCATTTCTACTACACGCACATAGCCAGCGTGACCGACAATCATGCCCACAATTGCTTCATCGTGAACGACAAGCCGCGAACCAAGATTTCCCACGAAACCACGAAGGGGCACAAGTGGGGAGCCAAGGATTGGCACCAAGTGCGTGTCGTCCGGGAACACGCCTCGGGGAAGATCGAGATCTACGTCAACGACATGAAGAAACCCATCATGCGGGCCACTGACAAAACCTTTGACTGGGGCCTCATCGGATTCGGTACCTTTGACGATACCGGTCGGGTTCGCAAGGTGCGCCTCTATGCTCCTGAATCTCGAAAAGCCAAAGCCGGAGATCCCTTCGTCGAGGGACGCAAAAAGTAGTTTGCCAAAGCTTCTACCTAGCCTCCTCCGGGTGGAGTACGCGAAAGTAGACTTGGCGCAGGGCGAGAAAGTTCACCCAGTTGCGGAGAGCATAGCCGCAGGTCTTCAAGTTCTCCTTTGAGTAGTCCTGCGTTTTGCCCCCGCTGGGATGGACGCCGTCCTTGGAGATCAGCGTCCCGTCCCATGAATTGCCGGGTCGGTAAAGCAGGATGGCGGCATGGAAGTCGGCCAAGGGAATCTTTTTACGCACGGCCAACTTTCGTATGATTGCGTTGGCTGCGAGGACGGCTTCCTCTCGATTACGGCGTGGCGGTATGGTGTTGAGGATAGGGACACACCCGGCAGCGAGGCACTGGTCGACGATTTTCTCGAGGCCCATTGCGTAACCTTGGGGTACTTTGCCACCGGCCACGTCGTTGGTTCCCAGCATGATTATGGCGACCTCGGGTTGGTCGCGCCGAATCACTTCGTCGATTACCTTGAGGGCATTGCCGACTTTCCAACCTGAGTAATTGCCGAATTTGGGACCCTTGTCGCGCGGCCCAACGATCCAGTCGCGCCAGCGTTTATCCTTCGGTTTTTTGGGCAGACCGTCATCGGGCAGGAAGGGAGTTGGATCACTCCAGTCCATGGGCGACCAAAAGGCCATGGAGTAGGTGATGGAGTCGCCGATTTGGGCGACGCGTCCCGTCTTGCCCTTGAACTTGGCGTGAATCTTGATCATAGGCATCCAGGCGAGTTCAAGTGGGGCTGACCTATCGGCCGCTGGCTTCTTCTGCTTGGGGGTAGTGGGTTTGGGTGCGGTCGCCGCCACGTGAACGTTCGCCGATTCCTCAAGTCCACGAGTTACCCTGTAGAGTTCGTCTACGGTGGAGACCTGAATCACTTTGCCTGCGGGCTGAGGCAAGGGGGAAGCTTTGGGCCACCAAGATTTATCACGGGGAAGATCCGCTCCGTAAATGGAGGTAAGCAAGTGAACGAAGAAGAAGGGCAGCATTAATCTGGACATAAGTTTTACCTAGTAGCCCTTCACTTCTGAAGAAAGTAAATTCTTCGAATACTGGATGGGTTCCCTCAAAATGGCGTTGCCCGTTCCGGAGCCATTTGTTTTGTTAAACGTTTTGTTTAATGAAGATCCCGTTCTATCAGGTGGATGCGTTTGCCGATTCCCTTTTTGCGGGGAATCCGGCTGCCGTTTGCCTGCTCGAAGAGTGGCCCGCAACTGAGGTTTTGCAACAGGTCGCTACCGAGAACAACTTGTCCGAAACCGCATTTGTCATGCCCGCCAAGCGAGGCAAGTGGGCCATCCGTTGGTTCACGCCAAAGGTGGAGGTCGATTTGTGTGGGCACGCTACCTTGGCAGCTGCTCACGTTCTATTGAGGGAGCGGGATCTGGCTGCCGACAAGTTGGTTTTTACCTCACCCTCGGGCGATTTGAAGATTTCTTGTCTGGATGATATGTCCCTTCGTATGGATTTTCCCGTCGTCGCGACCAGAGGAGCCAAGGTTTCGCCTACTCTCTTGGAAGGATTGGGAGGGTATCCGTCGGAGGTGAGGCGAGCCGACGATTGTCTTTGTATTTTCGATTACGAAGAAATTGTTCGCGAGCTACAGCCCGATTTCCGCTTGTTGAGCAGGTTGCCTTTTAGAGGCATTATCGTGACCGCTCCCTCTTCCAACGGGCAAGCCGATTTCGTTTCACGCTTCTTTGCTCCCTCGGTCGGGATCGACGAAGATCCCGTCACTGGTTCCGCTCATTGCATCCTAGCCCCTTACTGGGCGAAGCGTCTGGGCAAGGAAAGATTGGAAGCCAAGCAAGTCTCGGAACGCGGTGGCAAGCTTGCCTGTGAGTTGCGAGGCGATCGCGTTTTGATCGAGGGCAAGGCAATCACTTACTTGCGTGGTGAAGTTGAAATGGCCTGAACCAAAGGCCCTACCACCAGCCGAGGAACTTCCACCAAGGTAGGCCCACGCCCAGCCATATGGCGAGGTGGAGGAGCGAGACGAGGAAGCCGATGCGAAACCAACGAGCAGCCTCCACATAGCCGAGACCGAAATAAATCACCACCGGTCCGGTCGAGTAGTTGGTCAGGCAACCGCAAAGGTTGGAGAAATAGGCTAGGATGGCGATCGACAGTAGGGGCGGTGCGCCGGCTCCGACAGCCACGAGGAAGAACACGGCAACCATTGCCTTGATGTGCCCCGTCAACATGGAGAACCCGTACATGGAGTAGAAGTAGACCAAGCCGAGGATGAGGAGAGCGGTCAACCAGTCCATGCCCGTGACTTGTGTATGCATGACGTTGGCGAACCATCCGACAAAGCCCAATTCCTTCAGGGCGGTTGCCATGGAAATCAGCCCGCCTAACCAAATCAGGGCATCCCAAGCGGCTTTGTTGCCGATCATGTCCTTCCACTTTTCGGCTCCCGTCATGATCAGGACCCCGACTCCCATCAAGGCAACGGTGGTGGTGTGGAGGCCATGAAGCGGTTTGCTCATCCACAAGCCGAGCATCAAGACGAAGACGCCCAGCACGATTTTCTCGTTTCGCGACCACAGACCCATTTCGGCGAGCTCGTCCCGTGCTTTGTTTCTGGCGGCCTCGGTATTCTTTAGTTCGGGCGGGGCCAACTTGAGAAGGAAAAGGGGAAGGACGAGGAAGGAAACAAAGGCGGGTACTATGCTGCCGAGCAACCAGGTGGGCCAATCGAACACAAGACCGTTCGCTTGGGCAGTTTCTGTCTTGGAAAAGAAGTCGGACACCAAGGGATTGGCCGCCATTCCCGTGAGGAAGGTGGCGGCTGCAACTAGGTTTAGATGAGCTCCGCATAGGCAAAGGTACTCACCGGCGCGTTTGGGCTTTTCGTCGGGACGCGACCCTAGGGTGCGGGAGAGAGAGTTTACGATGGGTGCCATGATTCCGCCGCCGCGGGCGGTGTTGGAGGGAACCATGGTCGCAAGAATGAACTCGGCCCCGGCAATGGCGTAGGCGAGTCCGAGCACGGTGCGGCCAAGCAAGGCGGCTAAGCCTAATGCGATGCGCCGCCCGAGGCCCGAACGTATCATGGCGCTGCCGAGGAGGAAAGCCGCCACCACCAACCAGGTCGTGGTGTCTCCATATCCACTGAGGGCCGCCTTGAGGGATTCCTTGGAATCCGATCCCAGTACGTTGCCAGTCGCCAGTACGACGACCCCCAGTAGTACCGAGGGTCCCATAGGCATCGGTTTGGTCAGGAGAGCCAGTATGGTGGCGGCGAAGACGGCAAAGCATTGCCACGCTTTTGGATCTTCGAGCCCTTCTGGGCTCGGTGACAACCAAATCGTCGCGCCCAGGACGATGCAAACGACTAGTCGCCACGGATGAATTTCGGTTTTCCCGTTCTCTTTCACGTCAATTCTTGCTGATGGTAAGCATGAGCACTGACTTCAACCGGGTCGAGAATGATTCTGTGTGAGCGAGCGTCATTGGAAATACTGCATGAGAAGCCATTCGCCTGCTTTGGGAAATTACCTTCATTCTGAAATCTTTTACTTGATCGGGCGCCTGCGCGAGAGCTAAACTTTCATCAAATTAAAATTTGGCCTTCTTTTGCTTCTTTGCATTCAAGCCCATTTCAAGTGATGAATATTTTCAAGAGCTTCATTCAGCAGGCGATTCCGATTTCAACATTCTTTCTGGCTATCCTTGGCTTCGCTTCCGCGGCGGAGGAAAAGGCGAATGCCAAACCAGTTAGTTTTCACAAAGACGTCCGGCCTCTCTTTCAAGCGAACTGCAACGGTTGCCACCAACCAGCCAAGGCCAAAGGCCAATACGTCATGACGGATTTCGCGGCCTTGCTTAAGGGTGGCGACGGCGGGGAAGCGGCCATCGTACCCGGCAAGCCGGACGAGAGCTATTTGGTCGCGCAAATCACTCCCAACGAAAAGGGTGAGTACGATATGCCCAAGGGCAAGAACGCGAAACCTTTCCATGAAGCGGAGATCGAACTTATCCGTCGCTGGATTGCCGAGGGAGCCAAGGATGATTCTCCGCAGGGTTCAGGTTCCGTATACACAATGGACAACCCTCCACAATACACCATGCCCCCAGTGGTGACTTCACTGGACTTTTCTCCGGATGGCAAGTTGCTTGCCATGACGGGGTTTCATGAGGCTTTGTTGCATAAGGCGGATGGTTCGGGCTTGGTGGCCCGTTTGGTAGGCCTTTCCGAGCGAGTGGAATCCGTGGCCTTTTCTCCCGACGGCAAGCGATTGGCGGTTACGGGAGGACAACCTGGCCAAATGGGCGAAATCCAAATTTGGGATTTGCAGAAAATGGAACTCCAGCTTTCCAAGTCGGTCACTTTTGATACTCTTTACGGAGCCTCTTGGTCGCCGGACGGCAAATACCTGGCATTCGGAGCGGCTGATACTTCCGTTCGAGTGATCGATGCCATCACGGGCAAGCAGATCGTCTACATGGCGGGACACGACGACTGGGTACGCGGCACCGCGTTCTCCATGGACGGCAAGTCGGTTTTCTCCGTGAGCCGAGACAAAACGGTCAAGCAGACCGACGTGGCGACGGAGCGTTTCAAGGGCAACGTAACCACCCACACTCCTTTCATTCTGAATGGAGGCCAGAACTCCATCGACGTACATCCCAAGCGCAATGAGTTACTGGTGGGAGGCGCGGATGGAAAACCGAAGCTCTTTCGGCAAGACGTGAAGGCAGCCCCCGCTGGCGGTGGCAACCCGAACCAGATACGTGAGTTCGGGTCTATGCTGGGCAGGATCTTCGGCGTTTGCTTCAACCCTGATGGCACTTATGGCTTCGCTGGCAGCAGCTTGGATGGCTTGGGCGAGGTGCGGTCTTTTCAAATCGATTCAGGCAAAGAAGTTTGGAAGGTCTCGATCAAGGATACAGGCATTTTCGCGGTGGCCTGCTCGCCCGATGGCCAGACCGTCGCTGCCTCCGGTTTCGATGGAAAGATACGCCTCTTTTCGGCAGCATCCGGCGAGGTGCGAAAAGTTTTCACACCCGTTGGTATCGTTAAGAATCGTGACGCTGGAGCAAGGGCCGGCTTAGCCAAAGCGAACCCCGAGCCGAAGCTGGTGGCCAAGGAGGCGTTGGACAAGCGGTTCACGGTGCAAGCCTTGGAGCCTTCGCCGCGGAAGCTTGAAATTTCACGTTCCATGGACTACGTTCAGGTCATCCTGACGGCCAAGTTGAATGGAGGCGCTCAGGCAGACGTTACGCGCATGGCCAAATGGCGAGTGGAAGGGGGAGTGGGAAAGGTATCCGAACGAGGGCTCTTTACCCCTGAAAAGAACGGCGCCGGCAAGGTAGTGGTTGAATTTGCAGGGAAGCGAGTCGAGCTTCCCGTCCAAGTGGCCGGATTGGACCAAGCCTTCGTGCCCGACTTCGTACAAGACGTTGCTCCCGTTATATCCAAGATTGGTTGCAACTCCGGAACCTGCCATGGCTCCAAGGACGGTAAAGACGGATTCAAGCTCTCGTTGCGGGGGTATGATCCCATCTACGACATCCGAGCCTTTACCGACGATATGGCTTCTCGTAGAGCGAACGTGGCGGCGCCGGAAAAGAGTCTGATGCTTCTCAAGCCCACCGGGGCCGTGCCACACGAAGGAGGGGTCCTCACCAAGATGGACTCCAAGTATTATCGAATCATTCGCGACTGGATCGGGGCCGGGGCAAAGCTGAATACCAAGAGCGCCAAGGTGGAAAAGATCGAACTCTTTCCCAATAATCCCGTTGCCCAGGACGTTGGTTCCACCCAGCAGATTCGCGTAGTAGCGACTTTTTCCGATGGCAGCAAGAGAGACGTTACTCGCGAAGCCATTGTGACGAGTGGGAACCAAGAGGTTGCCGAACATGACTCCATTGGCTTGATGACTTCTTTACGCCGAGGCGAAGCGCCTATTCTGGCCCGTTACGAAGGACGTTACGCAGCCACCACGCTTACCGTGATGGGAGATCGCACGGGCTTCGTCTGGAAGGAGCCGCTGGCTAACAACGAAATTGACCGTCTTGCCGCGGCCAAGTGGAAACGTATGAAGATTCAGCCTTCCGGACTTTGCTCCGACGTAGAGTTTCTCCGCCGTGTTCACCTGGATCTCACGGGACTTCCTCCCAAAGCTGAAACCGTTCGCGCTTTTCTTGCCGACAAGAGGCCTTCGCGCCAAAAGCGCGACGAGGTAGTTGACAGTCTGGTGGGTAATTCCGAATTCGTCGAGTACTGGACGAACAAGTGGGCCGATCTTCTCCAAGTGAATCGCAAATTTCTCGGGCCAGCAGGGGCCAAGATGCTGCGTGAATGGATCCAGAAGGAAGTCGAAGGCAATACGCCCTACGACGAGTTTGCACGCAAGATACTGACGGCCTCGGGGTCCAACAAGGAGAATCCTCCCGCCTCTTATTTCAAGATTTTGCGGAAGCCTGCTGAAACCATGGAGAATACCACTCATCTCTTTTTGGCTACTCGTTTCAACTGCAACAAGTGTCACGATCATCCTTTCGAAAGGTGGACGCAGGACCAGTACTACGAGATGTCCGCGCACTTTGCCCAATTCAAGCTGGAGAAAGATCCGTCTTCCGGGAAAGGTGAGATTGGGAAAACGGCGGTGGAGCGTGGCAAGCCGCTCTATGAGATCATCAAGGACGTCAAGACTGGCGAAGTGAAGCATGACCGCACGGGGGAGGTGACTGCTCCTGCTTTTCCTTACCCTGTCAAGTACGTAGCCAAGGAAGGCGCTACGCGTCGCGAAAACCTGGCTGCTTGGATGACCTCGCCGGACAACCGTTACTTCGCAAAAAGCTACGTCAACCGACTTTGGGGGTATCTATTCGGCATCGGTATCATCGATCCCATCGACGACATCCGAGCAGGCAACCCGCCAACCAATCCAGAGCTTTTGGCTTATTTGGAAAAGGAATTCATAAAAACCGGATTCGACGTTCGTTCCGTTCTTACGCTGATTTGCAAGTCGCGGACCTATCAACTTTCGGTTGCCACGAATAAATGGAACGAGGACGACCAAATCAATTTCTCTCATTCCTCCGCCCGCCGCCTGCCTGCGGAAACTTTGTTGGATGCCGTTTATGCCGTCACCGGCTCCAAGTCGAAGTTCCCTGGAGTGCCCCAAGGGACTCGCGCCGCCGCTCTTCCCGACTCAGGCGTCAGGTTGCCCGATGGTTTCCTTGGTACTTTTGGTCGTCCGTCTCGTGAAAGCGCTTGCGAATGCGAAAGAGCCAGTGGTTTGCAATTGGGACCGATCATGGCCCTCATCAGCGGACCTACGGTCAATAATGCGATTTCCGATCCATCCAACGCCATAGCCAACCTCGTGAAAGAGGAACAGGATGATCGAAAGCTGATCAACGAGCTCTTTCTGCGCATTCTCAACCGTCCCGCCACCGATAACGAGATCGATGCCAGCCTTGCCTTGCTTGATAAAGAAATCGAGGGCGATCACCTAGCGCTCGAGAAAGAAATGGAGGAAGCCCAAAAAGGCATCAAGGCTGAGTTGGAGGCCAAGGAGAAAGCAAGACAAGCAGATATTGCAAAAGCCGAGGGAGCTCTCAAGGCCTATCAGGATAAGATGGCTCCCATTGTGAAAAAGGCCACGGACGAACGGAACGTCCGGATCAAGAAGGCGGACGATGCTCTGAAGGCTTTCGACAAGGACCTTCCTGCCAAGATCGCCGCTTGGGAGAAAGATTTTCATGCAGGCAAATCCATTTGGAAAGACTTGGACATGAGCAACGTCACCTCCAGCATTCCAGGCATAAAGTTCGAGAAGCAGGAGGACGGATCCGTTTTCGTCGGAGGCAAGAACGGCAAGGGTAGTTACGTCGTGAAGACCAGCACCGACCTCTCCAAGGTCACCGGGGTTCGCATCGAGGCCATTAAGGATAATCGCTTGCCCAAGCAAGGGCCCGGTCGGGCGAACAACGATGGAAACTTCGTACTCAGCGAGATTGAAGTAACGGCGGGTCCTCTTCCGGATTTGAAAAGTTGGGAGAAGAGCAAGCAGTGGGTTTTCGACGATTTGGCCGAGAATAAGGACTGGACGGCCACCCATGGCGCCAAGGCGGCGTTTGCCGATGGTGGCCTCAGTATAACGAACGAATCCGTTGGAGACGTTCTCCGCATCGGGGAGTTTCACCATGCGGGGCCGTTTGTGAACGTTGGCTTCGATCAAAAGGTTGGGCCCGAAGGGCTGGATTCCTTTGATGCCAAGCAAAAGTTTCGTCACGGCGACAAGGACGTCGCGTGGACCCGTAAGCCCGAATGGAAGAACGGCCAGCTTTACGATACTGTTTTCAGTGCCGTGAATGCCGCCAACTACCTGCACAAGGTCATTACCGTGGAGAAGCCGAGAGATCTTCCTCTCAGTCTGGGAAGCGACGATGGCATAAAGGTGTTCCTGAACGGCAAGCAAATCCTGGCCAAAAACGTGGGGCGCGGGGCTGCCGCGGACCAAGAGAAAATCACCCTCAATTTGCGCAAGGGCGATAATTTCCTGTTGCTCAAGATTCACAACCAAGCGGGTCCTTCCGGGTTCTATTTTCGAGCCGATGCCAAGACCAAGGTACTGCCTGCTATCATTGCCGATGCCAATGTCGGTAAAGGCTCAGTTGCCGTGGAGGTGATGGCCAAGGCCCAAGCCACTTGTAAGTCGAAGGTCTTTTGGAAGACGAAGAGCAAAAACAATTTCGAGGCCCAGCGTTCCTCCCCGGAAGTCGTCATCACGAAGTCAGCTGAATGGAAGACTTATCGTTTCGACTTTGTGACTGCGGAAGACATGACTGGCCTTCGCTTTCGTCCCGGTGGAGAAATGGTTGTTAAATCGATCAAGGTTCATCGTAACGAGGCACCCGTTAAGCTGGCTTTTCAGAACGCCCTAGCCACCTTTAGTCAGAATAACTACTCGGTTACTACTGCTATCGATGGAAAGGTGGCTCCCAACAATAATGGGTGGGCTATTGCCCCTCAGATGGGTAAGACTCATTACGCTTCTTTCGAGACAAAACAAAATCTCTCCTTCAAGGGGGGCGCGGAACTAACTTTTACCCTTAAGCAGCTGTTGCAAAGCGGTAAGCATTCTCTCGGTCGCTTTCGACTGGCGGTGACGGATGCGCCTCGTCCCGTTAACTTCGGGATGCCTTCCGAGGCCAAGGCTATTTTTGCCGTTGCTGCGGACAAGCGAAACGATACCCAGAAAAAGCAACTGATTGATTTCTTCAAGAAGGGGAACAGTGTCAGGGTGAACTTGGAAAAGACTCTCGCAGAGGCTCGCAAGCCGTTGCCAGCGGATCCCAAAATCCAAGATTTTCAAACCCAAATCGCCTTGGCCAAGAAACCTGTCCCGGTTTCAAACCGCATCGCCCGTTTGCGTCGAGCCATGGACTTGAGCAACGGGCAGTTGGCGAAGAAACGACTCATCGGCGCCCAAGACATTGCCTGGGCCCTTATCAACACGCCGGCCTTCCTCTTCAATCGTTGAGATTGACCTAATTTCCATAAGCGCTACTTTTAACACAAACGCATTGCATGCAGTACTAAACGGAGAACAACACCATGATCGGTATACCAGGAGACCTTGGAAGAGACCTTTGTGACTCTCATTTGCAGATGAGTCGCCGCGACGTTCTGCGAGTGGGCGGCTCCAGCATGTTGGGGCTGACACTTGGCTCCATGTTGCAACTTCGAGCCGAAAACAAAATTGCTCACGCGGGAGGCCCCGGTTGGGGCAAAGCCAAGAGCGTGATCATGATTTATTTGCAAGGCGGTCCCAGTCATATCGACCTTTGGGATCCCAAGCCCGATGCTCCCGATAACGTGCGAAGTATCTTCAAGCCTATCCCCACGAAGATTCCCGGAGTCAATTTCACCGAACTTCTTCCCAAGCTCTCTAAGGTGAACGACAAGTTTACCATGATGCGGGCAGTTAGCTATACACCCAAGGGTCTCTTCAATCATACGGCTGCGATTTACCAGATGATGACCGGTTACACCACCGACAAGGTGAGTCCTTCCGGTCAATTGGAGCCACCCAGTCCCAAGGATTTCCCGAATTTCGGTTCCAATATCATACGATTGAAGCCACCAACCGAACCCATGCTTCCTTTCGTTATGCTTCCGCGGCCTTTGCAGGAAAGCGGAGTCGTCGGAAAGGGTGGGGCAGCTGGTTTCCTCGGCAAGGCCTATGACCCCTACACTCTGTATCCCACTGGTGGCGATATGGATATGGACAAGATGGATAGGATCAAGGTCGACGACCTTGAAATGCGCCCCGATATGTTCGGTGTTCGCTTGCATCGTAGAGCCCGCTTGCGCAATGCCATTAACGACGCCATGCCCGTCATCGACAAGGCTGTGGCCAACTATAACCTGAATGAGCACTATGACCGAGCGCTTAGCTTGGTCGCTTCAGGTCGAGCCAGAGAAGCTTTCAACATCGCTCAGGAAACAGAGGCCACTCGTGAATTGTATGGCAGGAACACTTTCGGTCAAAGCTGCCTTCTCGCTCGTCGTTTGGTAGAGGCCGGCACAAGGGTGGTGGAGGTTATTTGGCCCAAGGTCGCCAATTCCGATAATCACTCATGGGACGTTCACAAAGGCTTGCCCAAACGCATGAAGGACCAATCGGCTCCCATGCTTGATGCCGGTCTTTCCGGACTCCTGGCGGATCTAGACGAACGTGGCATTCTCGACGAGACTCTCGTGCTCTGCGTGGGTGAGTTCGGACGCAGTCCTCAGTTGGGCATCAGCACGTCGGGCAACGGCAACAGCGCCGATGGCCGTGATCACTGGCCTTACTGCTATACCGGCGTCATCGCCGGCGCTGGAATCAAGCGTGGATACGTGCATGGCAAATCTGACAAGACCGCCTCAGCTCCGATTGACAAACCGATTCATCCCCGCGAGTTGCTTGCGACCATTTATCATTCCTTCGGCATTAATCCCGAGACCGTGGTTTACAATCATCTCAACCAGCCAAGGGAATTGGTCAAGGCTCAGGCAGTCACCGAACTTTTCGGCTGACCTAGAGCCTTGGGAGGGCTTTTTGCGTTCAATCAAACCATCCTGCCGATGCAGGACTGACAAGGTCCTAGGATCTGTTTCTCGTCGGTTGGTTTCCCGACCAATCGCCCATGCTCAATTTGCATGCAAAATATTTGTCAGGTTTTACCTCCATACGCGTGATTATAGAGAGACTGAAACATTCTATTTGTGACTGAAAACGATATAGTGACTATCTTGTTGCGCGAACGCGTCAGGCTTTCCGCCTATGCGTGGTCTATCGTGCGAGACACGCACACAGTGGAGGATCTTATCCAGGAAGTCATTGTGAAAGCCTTGGCCAACAAGGCCAAGATCAAGGACGAGGGACATCTTTTGGCATGGGCTCGTACCACTACTCGCAACCAGGCCATTGACTTTTTGCGGAAACATCGGGGACGAGTAGTGACGCTGGAGGATGACACCCTTGAGGTTTTGCATGAAAACATGCGTTCGAGGGAATCCGCAGGCACTTCCGCTCGCAAGGATGCCTTGCACCTTTGCGTCAGTAAACTTCCCGAGAAATCCCGCAAGGTTTTAAACCTCCGCTACCAAGAAGGCATGCGCGGCGCTGCNGTGGCCGGACAATTAAATCGTACGGTGGATGCCATTTACCAGACACTCTCGCGCCTTCACCGACAGCTAAGGAAATGCATACAGAGCCGCTTGGCCATAGATGCGGCCAAGAGATGAAGTCAATTTACGCATGACAACTTCCAGCAACATGACCGATCAAGATTCTTTCGATGGTGAGTTATTCGAGCTTATCGCTCGCTACGAGGACGATGCCTTGGACGAGATGGGTTTGGCTCGTCTTAACGAAGCGTTGGTTGGTTCCGAGCGAGCGCGTGACCTTTTCAATGACGTTTGCTTGCAGAGCTTGTCCATGGGAGAAGCATTGGCGCTCAATGTTTCCCATACTGTCGAGATACCGGCCAAGGGCAAGATGATCGCCTTTCCTCGATGGGCTTATGCGGTGGCCGCGGCGGCCGTGGTTGCAGCAATGGCAACCTTTACTTTTCTTCACACCAAAGATGACCCTTCCCCGAGTGATCAGTCAGTGGGGACGATAGCGAAAGGACAATCGAACGATGCCGAAAAAGAGTCCAAAGTGGTACCAGGTTCCCGCGTAGACACCAGTGGGAACATTGGTTTCAAAACTTTGCGTTGGGAAGATGGATCGAGCATTTCCCTTGGGCCCGATGCCTTGGCTTCGTTTCCAGTTGGAGATCGGAAAATCGTTAAACTTGATCGCGGCAAGTTGCTGGCTTCCGTTGAGAAGCAGCCTGCTGCACAACCTTTTGGGTTAATGACTCCTCATTTGGAAATAACCGTCGTCGGTACTGAATTCGAGGTGTCGGTCGATGACGAACGAACAAGCGTGAAAGTGACCGAAGGCCGTGTGCGCGTTGACTATAAAGGAGCTGCAGAAACCCTGTCCCAGGGAGAAAGCTTCGTAGGCGATTCCAACCTAGCTGCGACGGATTCATCGGCGGTCAGTTCCGGTCATGGCAATGCGGATGCCTCCACTGCTTCGTCTTCCACTGACACGTCGGAGATTCCATCGATCAAAGTGAAGGTCGGGCAGCGTCCCGTGACCGGCAGTGTGACACTTGGCAGGGCGGCTACTATTCGTGGTCGGGCATTGAATGCTCAGGGAGAACCCTATTCCAAAGTCAGGATATCCATCCATCCCAAGAACAACCCAAGAGAGATTGTTCACGAAACTCTCACTGGCGCGGACGGTCGTTTCGAGATCAAGTTGCGTTTGGCGGGCGAGTTCTTGACTCGGATTCATTCGGATATCGAAGTCGAGGCTGTCTTGCAACTGGGCAAGACAACCAACTTGGGTGACCTGTCTCCCGCGGGAGAATAACCTTCGCTTTTTCCTTTCGCGCCATGCGACCTCTGGGGTATCCATTGGCCTTCTTCTCGCTCCTTTTTTTAGCGAATGCAGACGATGATGCAGCCAAGCAACGCGTGTTGGCATTAAAGGGAAAGTTCTTCGCCAAGCAAGGGAAGGTGGTAGAGGTCATCCTCAACTCGACTCAGGTTGAGGACAATGACTTAGCCGCCTTGGTTACCTTGAATCAGTTGACCGACCTTTCGCTTGAGAATTCTCGGGTCGGTGATGCGGGCATGGTTCACCTCGGGAAAATGCCCAAACTGGAATGGCTCAACCTCTACCGTACATGGGTGGGAAACGAGGGAGCCCAGAGCTTGTCCGAATCGAAGTCTCTTCGGCTGCTGCCCATGGGGGAGACCAACGTTACCGACTTAGGACTTTCCCACCTCTCCGGTATGACCCAATTGACCTACTTGGGGTTGCGGGGCAACAAGATCACCGATGCGGGTATTGCCCATCTCGTGAAACTAGAGAATCTGGAAGGATTGCATCTCGGTGAAACAAAGGTCACCGACAAGGGGGTGCGGCAATTGGCTGTCTTGTCCAAGCTGGAGAAGCTCTGGTTGCACGATTTGCCCATCTCCGATGCATGCATCGAGGCCTTGTCCACGATGGAGAAGTTGCGTGAGTTGTATGTTTACGAGACCAAGATCTCGGCCAAGGGAGCCAAGCGGTTGAAGGTCGCCCTCCCGAAGTGTCGCATCGTACACGAGGCGTTTCCCGATTGATCCTTTTCGCTTCACCCTTAGAGCTTTTCTTTCACTTTCTTCATCCAACCTGAAAGCTCCATGACCTTGAAAACCCTCATGACCGCCCTTGCCTTGTCCACCGCGTCTGTTCTCAACGCTGCCGATCCCATCTGGGTATTTCTCGGATCCTATGCCAACGGGGACGATCGCGGAATCACCTTGTGCAAGCTCGACCGAAAGAAAGGAAAACTGGAGAAGGTCAAGGTGTTCGGAGGGCACCGCAACCCCGCCTTTCTCGCGATCCATCCTTCCAAGAAGTTTCTTTATGCTTCCAACGAAATTCGTGATTTCAAGGGAGGGGATGCGGGATCCATCACCTCGTTTTCCATCGATTCCAAGACGGGTGATCTCACTCAGCTTAATCAAGTTTCCTCCAAAGGAACTGGACCTTGCCATATAACCATCGATGCGAAAGGCAAAACCTTGCTGGTGGCGAACTACGGAGGAGGCAGCGTGGCATCCTATCGTATCGGTGAGGACGGCTCCTTGAGCGAGACCGTTTCCTTTATCCAGCATGAGGGGTCGAGCGTGAACGAACGACGGCAGGAGGGACCGCATGCCCACTCCATCAACGTCGATCCAGCCAACAAGCGGGCTTATGTGGCCGACCTCGGTCTCGACAAGGTGCTCGTGTATAAGCTTAGCAAGAATGGCAGACTGAAGCCGAACGATCCCCCTTTCGCCAAGACCGAGGCGGGTGGTGGGCCACGCCACTTCAATTTTCATCCCTCGGGCAAGTTCGCCTACTTGAATTTGGAAATGACCTCCAAGGTGACCGTTTTCGCCCATGACGTGAAGACCGGAGCATTGAAACCCATCCAGACGGTTTCCACTTTGCCCAAAGGTTTCAAGGGCAACAACTCGACCGCCGAGATCCGTGTCCATCCGACTGGCAAGTTCGTCTATTGCTCCAATCGCGGCCACGACAGCATTGCGGTGTTCACCATAAACGATAAGACGGGCGAGCTCACCTTGGTCGAGCAGGAACCATCGGGCGGCAAGACACCCCGCAATTTTTGCCTCGATCCATCGGGAGCCTTCCTTCTCGCGGCCAACCAGAACAGCAACAACGTGGCGGTCTTCCGGGTGGACGCCAATACTGGTGCCCTTACCCCTGCCGGCAGCTCGATCGAGAGTCCCAAGCCGGTCTGCGTGCGCTTCGTCGAAATCAAATAAAACAAAAGGCGGCCGCCCGAAAGCGACCGCCTTTTGAAAAGATTTAATTTACAGCTTAAAAACGGAAGGTAAGCGAGCCCATCACTTGTTCGCGGTCGCCGAAACCAGCTTCGATGGCAAGGTTCAATTGTTCGGACAAGTCGAGCGAACCGCCGACCAGCCAGTTCCATTCTTCCTCCGCTTCTTGTTGGACGTCGTAGCTGATCGTTTGGGAGCCTAAGCCAGGGATCGTTGCCGTGACGGAACCGGTTTGTCGTTCATCGACGTCTTGGTGCATCCCCCCAACCCAAAAGGCCCCTTTGAAATCGCCAAATTCACCAATGGTTCCTATACGAGGACTCAAGGTGTAGGTCTTGATCTCGGAAGAACTAATGCTCAGGTCCGCTTCGGTATAACTGTAATCCAAGGTTCCCCACCAGCGATCCTTGGAGTAAGCGAGAACGGCTCCAAACCCGTGGATGTCTCCATCGTAAGTTACGTTCCCGAATGCGCTTTGTACTACGGCGGTGGCTGCTGCCGACGTCGGATTAATCATAGCTGCATTCACCACTTTGTTGTCTCCTTCGATTTCTCCGAAAATAGCGTAAACGTTCAGGAAGGGAAGTATCCATGCATCGACTTTGACTAGTTTGGTCTCCACGTCGGATTCCACCCTGTCTGCAGTTGCAGTAACCGTTGAAGTTGCGCCGGACAGCGCGCCGTAGGCAGCGGGATCCAGTCCCTGCAGGAGAGCGGTGGCCGCCGTTAGTGAAATATTGCCTTTTAATTTCATGTCCTGCTCTTGGTCGTAAACGGTCACCCCTATGCCCAAGGGCAATGGCAGGTCGGCGTCACCGGCAACCTCCTTGTTGAGCGGAAGGAAGTCGGACCAGCGACTCTCACCTTCCTCGGCTGCGGCAGGTGCCGGGTCCGGGGCTGCGGGAGCTGGGTCGTCTTGGGCCCAAAGGTTTCCAATCGAGAATCCAAGTAATAGGCAGAACAGTATGTTTTTCATGGTTTTGCTAGGTTTGGACTGATGCGTTTCGATTACCGAAAATATTTTGCGTGCGCATGGCAAGACGAAACCCGAACCACCAAGTCAACAAGCCTAAAACCAAACCGCTTAAGGCGTCCCAGAGGAAGTGCTGTTTGGTAGTTAGCGTACTGATCGTGAGCGCGACCCACAGTATCCACATGACAACGATGCGAAGATGGAGACCTCTCGCCTTCCACCATCTGGAAATGGCGATTGCAGCGAGAAAAGTTTGGGTGACGTGCAGGCTGGGCCACGCGTTGTAAGGTCGATCCAACCAATAAAACCAACCATACAACGGGTCTGTCCAGCTTGGGGTCGCTTGCGCTGCTTGAGCTTGGTTTCGCAGGTCCACTTCGGCAGGCAGGAAAAGGAAGATCAGATAAGCCAGCCAACTGGAAATCGCGATGAATTGCACCGCTACCAATAACTCGCGACGCCCGACGTCGGTTTTTGGGGCGCTGAACGGAAGGACGACGTAGAAGGCGAATATAGTGTAATAGATTAGGATGCTCCAGTCGACGAAAGGTATGGTGTGGTCGAGGTAGGTTCCATTCTCCAAAGTAAAAAGGGTCTTTGGGTCCCAATGCGCGATGGCCCAGGACGGGGCGATCATATTAGTCAATAGATAAGGCGACAAGAGCAACGATAGGCTAAATACCGTCCCAACAGGGAAAAAATAACCGTTCCAATCGTTTCGCCTTCGCCAAAGTGGAGCCCATGATTTCCAAAGCTTACCAACGGGTTCGAGGCCCGTCCTTGGAGCATCAGGTGAAGGGCGTTCTTCCTCAGGTTGCATTGCTTGGCTTTGATTCGGGAGCGTTCATCTGATCGGCCACTTTGAACTAATCAAACGGACACTGGATTCATGGCGATGGAAATCCTTGCCTGCAGATGGGCCTTACGAAGCGACGGTAACCGAAGATTCCAATGGAGGTATGACGCGAATCCGTAGTGGCGGGCCAAGGGCCTCCATGGTGGGTGGCGTGGGTTGGGACCACTCCAGGAGGAAAGCCGTTCCAAAGCACTCTGCCCGCCTTGCTTTCCAAGATGGGAAGCAGTTTGTCCACGATGGCGCAGTCGCCCTCCCCGACGTGCAGACTGGCAGTCAGAGTTCCTTCCAGGCTGTTGGCCAATTTCAGCAATGCCTTCTCGTCCTTCACGCGAACGATTATGGACGAGGGTCCGAAGGCTTCGGTTTGCAGGTTAGGATCGCCCAGGAAATCGGAGGCATCGGTGACGAAGAGTTGGCAGGATGCTTCGTTGGCGGATGAGTTGGGGGCTTGTTCGGATGCGGCGATAAGTTTTGCGCTTTTCGTGAATCTCTCGACGTTGGCCTCGAAATTATCGCGGATCCCGGCATTCAGCATGGCGACGGGTGAACTTTCACGGGTGACTAGAACTGATTGTTTGAGGAAACGTTCCAGCGAAGGACCTTCGATGGTCACGAGCATGCCCGGTTTTGTACACATTTGCCCGGCGGACAAGGTGACTGCCGCGACGTAACCCGTGGCGATTTCCTCACTGCGTTCACGCAAAGCTCCCGGCAAAACGAAAAGCGGATTCAGGCTGCCCATTTCGGCGTAGAAAGGAATGGGTTCCGGGCGGTTCGCCGCGACGGTGGCCAAGGCCTTGCCTCCTTTCAGGGATCCCGTAAAGGCCACTGCCTTGGTTGAAGGGTTTTGCACAAGCTCTCGGCCTACCCGATGACTTTCCCCATGAAGAAGTGAGAAGGCGCCGTCCGGCATGTCCGTTTCCTTGGCGGCTTCATGGATCAAGGTACTTAATTTCTCACAGGTTGCTGGATGTCCGTGATGAGCCTTTACCACCACGGTGCATCCCACGGCGAGGGCGGACATGGTATCGGTGCCGACTACCGAAATAGCTAGGGGGAAGTTGCAGGCACCCATCACTACAACAGGTCCCAAGGGGATGTTGTGGCTTCGCAACCCAGGCTTGGGTAATGGTTTCCGTTCCGGCTCGGCCTCATCGGAGCGTGGCTCGAGCCACGCTCCGGTGCGAGCTAGTTCTGCGAACAAGCGTCCTTGTTCCGCGGTGCGTTGCAGTTCAACTTGTAGTCTAGGCAGGCCCAAGGAGGTTTCCGAGTTCGCCAACTCGATGATCTTCTCGGCATCCCGTTCCAATCCGTCGGCAATGGCCTCCAGAAATCGGGCCCGCCGTTCACCCGGTAATTGGCGATAGACGGAAAATGCTTTTTCCGCAGCCCTTAACGCGGAAGAAACTTGCTCGCTGGATGCGTCCGGAAAAGAAGGCTTCGCCACGGACTGGACACTCCTTAGAGGTACATGCTTTCGTAGATGTCGGCGATCTTCTTGATAGCGAGTCCGTAGGCGGCGGTGCGCAGGTCCTCGATCTTTTCGTTGGAGGCAAACAATTCCCTTAGCTCGCCATAGGCTTCCCGCATGGTGTCGTCTAGGCCTGACCTGACGAGAGTTAGTTCACTTGGTCCCACCATCAAGCTGTCCCTGGCGGCGCCTTCCACGGGTTTGCCGAGAGCTTCCTCCAGTACGTCCAGGATAGCTTTTCCTTGGGCTTCCTCATATCGCCTGTCCAGTCGTCCGAACCTGACGTGGGACAGGTTCTTGAGCCATTCGAAATAGGAAACCGTCACCCCGCCTGCGTTCAGGAAGGCGTCCGGAATGATGGTGACTCCTTTTTCGCGAAGTATCTTGTCCGCATCGAAGGTCACCGGGCCATTGGCTGCCTCCGCGATGACCTTGGTTCGTATGCTGGACGCATTTCCACGATGAATCACTCCTTCCATCGCTGCCGGTATCAGAATGTCGCATTCCTTTTCCAGCAAGGCCTCTCCATCATCGAAATGCTCGGCTCCCGGGAAATCCTTTACGCCACCCGTTTTCGCCTTGTGGGCAGCGACTGCTTCCACCTCGAGCCCCTCGTCGTTAACGATGGCTCCGTCTCGCTCCAGGATGGCGGTTATTGTTGATCCATCTTCCTCTTGCAGGAATTTGGCGGCGTGATAGCCGACGTTTCCAAGTCCTTGCACGATGACGGTTTTTCCTTCGAGCGTTCCCTCGATTCCGGCTGCCTTGAGATCATCGGGATGGCGAAAGAATTCACGCAACCCGTACTGCACGCCTCGGCCTGTCGCTTCGGTTCGGCCTTGGATGCCTCCGAAGTGCACGGGTTTTCCCGTGACGCAACCTCTGGCGTTGATGTCGTTTGGGTGAAGTTTTTGGTACTCGTCCGCGATCCATGCCATCATTTCCTGCCCCGTTCCCATGTCCGGCGCGGGTACGTTGAGCCCTGGCCCAATGAAACCGCGCTTGTCGAGTTCCTGGGTGAAGCGCCGAGTGATGTGCTCGAGCTCATCGGCGTTGTACTTCTTGGGGTCTATCTTGAGAGCGCCTTTCGATCCTCCATACGGTACGTTTACGATGGCGCACTTGTAAGTCATCAGCGCGGCCAGGGCTTCGACTTCCTGCTGATCGGCAAAGGTGGCATAACGAATGCCGCCCTTGACTGGAAGGGCGTGTTCGCTGTGGGTAGCTCGCCATCCCGTGAACACTTCGTAGCCACCACGAAGTTCCACCCCGAACTTGACTTCACAGATTGCGTTGCAAGTGCGAATCTGCTGGGCCAAACCATTGGTTAGGTCGAGTGCTTCTGCAGCTCGATCAAAGGCAAGGTTGACGTTATCGAGGAAAGAGGTTTCGGCGGGAGAACTCATATCGGGAATTTAGGGGCGAAATGGTTGCTGTCGTGTTTATTCTGAAAGAGAGTAGGGAGTACGACTTTCTCGTCCATGAAAAATTCTCCTTGTCGTTTTGCGATCTCCCGAATTGAAGAACCTAAGTTTTAACCTAATATTTCTACCTCAAGTGAAAACCCTCATATCGATCCTTCGCATCGCGCTCTTTCCTTGCTGCTTGGCCGCGAAACCTCCCAACGTCGTTTTCATTTTGGCCGATGACCTCGGTTATGGGGACGTTGCCTGCTACAATCCTGAATCTCGAATACCCACCCCCAACATCAACCGATTGGCTCGAGAAGGCATGCTTTTCACCGATGCCCATAGCCCGTCCACGGTTTGCACTCCCACGCGATACAGCCTCCTGACCGGTCGGATGGCCTTTCGAACCGGGATGCGTGGAGTTTTTACTGGCGCTGGTGGTCCCTGCATGATCGAGAAAGGACGACTCACCTTGGGTGCCATGTTTCAGCGTAAAGGATACGAGACGGCGCTTTTCGGCAAGTGGCACGTCGGTATGACCTTTCATGACAAGGAGGGCAAGGCCATCAACCAGAACGGGCTGGCGGCGGTTAAACGCATTGATTATTCACGAGCTATTCCAGACGCCCCTATCCATCGGGGCTTCGATCATTTCTTCGGCACAGTCTGCTGCCCCACCACGGACTGGCTCTACGCATTCATCGATGGCGACCGCATTCCGATACCACCGACCCATATCGTTGATCGCGGCCCCCTGCCCAAACATCCCTATTCAAGAGACAATCGGCCGGGCATGATCGCGCCGGGGTTCGACTTGGAGGAAGTCGACGTCACCTTCATGAATAAAAGTCTACGTTTCCTGAAGGATCATGCCGAGAATTCGCCGAATAAGCCCTTCTTCCTGTTACACTCCACCCAAGCAGTGCATCTGCCGTCTTTTCCCGGCGATGCCTTCAAGGGAAAAACCAAATCGGGTCCCCACGGCGATTTCATCTTCGAACTGGATTACATCGTAGGTGAATTGATGAAGGCTCTCGAGAAACACGGCTTCGCAGAAAACACTTTGGTTATGTTTTCGAGCGACAACGGACCTGAAGTTCCTACCGTGATCAATATGCGCAAAACCCACAAGCATGACGGCGCTCGGCCTTGGAGGGGTGTGAAGCGCGATAACTGGGAAGGTGGACACCGTGTGCCTTTCATCGCTCGGTGGCCCAGTAAAGTAACGGCGGGAAGCACTTCGGATCAAACCATTTGCCTGACTGACGTCATGGCCACTTGCGCCGAGATAGTGGACGCGAAATTACCCAATGAGGCGGCCGAGGACAGCTATAATTTCTTACCCGCCTTGCTCGGCAAACAGCTGGACCAACCGATTCGCGAATATACTTTGCACCAGACAATCAGTTTGGCCATGGCCATCCGAAGCGGTCCATGGAAGTACCTCGATCACAAGGGATCCGGAGGCAGCAACTATAGTCGTGATGGCGAATGGGGTCTCAAGCAATATGCCTTGCCTGACAAAGCTCCCGATGCCCCGGGGCAACTCTACAACCTAGAGACCGATCCGGGCGAGACCAACAACCTTTACTTCAAGCGTCCTCAGATCGTTAAGGAACTCAAGGGCAAGCTGGAGGAATTCAAGAAAAATGGGCGCAGCGCACCGATAAGACCATAAACGGGAGCAATTGTTTTCGATTGCCTTGATCCAAGATCGCTTCTTTCCCTGCTGGTATGCTTTCCCGAATTCTTTTCCCTCCAGTCCTATGCTTGCTTGCATCAATGGTGGAGGCTCGCCCCCCTGATTTCAAAATAGGCCCCATCCCCGAGGGCAAGCTCGCTGTTTTCAAGAAGCAATTCACCCAGCACATGAACGTTTTCGGCATCCACCTTTTTGGAACCGCAAAGGTACCTCCCGCCAAGCTGCGCCACGCTGCCATTATTTTGGCTGAATATCTCGATAACGACGAGGATGGCGAACCGGATAATCCCAAGGTGCTGGAGATCATGATCGAAAGGGACGCTTTCCTGTTCATGACGGCTAACGAACGAGCCTTGGAAAGATTGGACCACGAAGTTTTCCAAGACGCCGGGTTCCATCATGGTCAGGGGCAGTTCGCGACCGAAACCAATCCCGGCGGGGATGAGTTCGATGCCTCCCTTGAAGAGGTATTGCACTTAATCACCCACGAAGGTTATGCCCACGCCTACCCGAAGGTTTTCGGTGAAAAACCCGGCACTGCCTTGGGCAATTGCCTCGATCGCGCCCGCGGCGGGCATTTCCGTCGCGTGCCACGACGTTACCCCAAGGGATCGTGGTTTACCTACGACGATCGTTCATGCGATTATGGATGCCAATGCACCGAATACTTGTATTGGGCCATCACTTCCGTGTTGGGAGCCCAGGACTCTCCTCGCCGGAAACGCGATATTTCCCATGAGTGGCGACTGTTCAATCGCGACATGGTCAAGGCAGGTGACCCCTCCATCTACAAGCTCATCACCAACCCCAAGTACAAGTTGCCGTCACGTCTTCCCGACGGGAAGTACATGAAGCCATAAATTGCATGTAAAACTATTTCCTCTTTGGTGAAAAGAGGCTTTGGCGAATGAAAGCTGCCGCCAAGAAAGGCGGCTTGAAGGTGATGATTAACTCTTACCAGTTGTCGCGGCGAGGAGGACGTTCCTCACGGGGACGAGCTTCATTTACCTTAAGAGCGCGGCCGCCAAAATCGGTGCCGTTCAAGGCTTCGATGGCGTTGTTGGCCTCTTCGTTATCGTTCATTGTCACGAAACCGAAGCCTTTGGAGCGTCCGGATTCGCGATCCACTATGATGGTAGCTTTTTCAACCGTTCCGAATTCTCCGAAAGAATCGGATAGTTCTTGTTCCGAGGCTGACCACGGAAGGTTTCCTACGTATATATCCATTGTACTATCTAACAGGTTTTCTTGAAGAAGCTTTGAGTTTGGTTGAAATAAGTAAAACCAACAACACCTAGGTGGTATATCAACTGATTTTGGCGTACTCCCTCCTGATCAAAGCAATTACAACCTCTGACAATGCAGGTCTTTACCTTCATGGCAAACTTGAAAAATGGTTTTCGCTCTTTCTTGAATTGTCCTCAAAAAGTCGCAGGATGAATCGATGCGTTTGTCTCTCCTGTTTCTCTCCATCCTGTTGCCGGTGACGTTGACTGTTAACGCAACCAAACCCAACGTCTTGTTTATCGCCATTGACGACCAAAACGATTGGATCGGCTACCTTGGTGGTCATCCCATGGTCAAGACGCCGCATATCGATAAACTCGCCGCGCGGGGGACTGCCTTTACCAACGCCCATTGCCAATCGCCTTTGTGTAATCCCTCCAGGACCAGCTTAATGACGGGATTGCGCCCTTCGAGCACGGGCATCTACGGACTCGCTCCTTGGTTTCGTACTCTCCCTGAGTTCAAGGATCACGTCACCTTGCCTCAATACCTGAAGAAGCACGGAGGCTACAAAAGCTACTCCACTGGTAAAATCTACCACGGTGGTTACGGACGCAAAAAAACGGACAGGGAGTTCGACGTCATCGGGCCTCGCGCCGGGGTTCGTGTTCGTCCTAAGCAAAAGCTGGTGACCACCCCTTTCGGTAACCATCGACTCGTGGATTGGGGCACCTTCCCTCACCGAGAAGAGGACAAGGGAGACTGGCAAGTGGCGTCCTGGGCGATCGAGCAACTCGACGCCAAGCCTCAGGAACCTTTCTTTCTTTCGGTTGGTTTCTTTCTTCCGCACGTTCCCTGTTACGCCACCCAAAAGTGGTTCGACCTATATCCGGATGATGATTCCGTCTTGCCCAAGATTCTCCGCAAGGATCGAGAAGACACCCCGCGATTTTCATGGTACTTGCATTGGTATCTTCCCGAGGTTCGACTCAAGTTCCTCGAGGAGGTCAACGAATGGCGCAATATAGTGCGCTCCTATTTGGCATGCACTAGTTTCGTCGACAGCCAAGTCGGACGCGTTCTGGCTGCCTTGAAACGCAATGATTTGGAGGAAAACACCATTGTGGTGCTTTGGTCCGACCACGGATGGCACCTCGGCGAAAAACTCATTACGGGAAAGAACACCTTGTGGGACGACGGGGCCCGCGTTCCCCTTGTCTTCGCCGGACCCGGTGTTAAACCACGGCAACTTTGCGGAAAACCCGCCGAGCTGCTTGATATTTATCCCACCCTCCTCGAACTCTGTGGTCTTCCCAAGAACAAGAAACTGGAAGGCCACAGCTTGGTTCCTCAGCTCAAGGACGCCAACGCTCCTCGAAAGTGGCCTGCCATCACCACCCACAATCATGACAACCACGGAGTGCGTTCCGAACATTGGAGCTTCATTCAATATGCCGATGGCGCTCAGGAGTTGTACGACATGCGTAAAGATCCGCACGAGTGGAACAATCTCGCCAACGATCCGAAATACGCCGACGTCATCAAGGAGCATCAAAGCTTTCTTCCCAAGGAAAACCGCAAGCCTGCCCCAGGCAGTTCAGCTCGCATTCTGACCAGAGACGGCAAAGGCAAGGTCATCTGGCAGGGGGATGAGATCAAGCCTAGCGACCCGATACCCGGGCTTTGAGCTCCTTGCTTCCGTAAGGTATGGGATCAGTCTTCGGCGCCATCGCGCCACAAGTCCGTACTTAGGTACTTGAGTCCGGAATCGCAAATGGTCACGGCGATGGTTTTGCCTTTGAATTCTCCTTGAAGCAACTGTATCGCAGCCGATACGTTGGCGCCCGAGGAATAGCCTGCGAAAATACCTTCTTCGCTGGCAAGACGTCTGGTGATTTCTGCGACGTCCTCGTCCTTGACCGTCAGGTGGCCATCGACGTGGTCGCGGTTGAGAAGAACTAGCTCCTTGGCATAGCCTCCGCCTTGGATGACGTGAGCGCAGCAACTGATGCATTGTCCGGCCAGTTTGGCGGCTCCATCCGGTTCCACCACGAAGCATTGGATGGCAGGATTATGTTCCTTCAAGGCGCGAGCCACGCCGGCAAACCCTCCGCCGGTACCGACGAAATCGCAAAAGGCATCGATGTTTCCGTCGGTTTGCCGGATCCATTCAGGCCCGGTGTGTTGGTAGTGAGCCTCGGCGTTTTCCTGCCGGTTGAATTGGTCCGCCCGAAAGGCGTTGTGTTTTTCCGTCAGGCTGGCGGCGGTATCTTCCACTCGCTTCATGTCTTCGGCCGTGATGCCTTGGCTGGGGTTATCCAAGTCGACCAAGACGACGGTCGCGCCCATTCCTCGCATCATGGCGGCTCGCTCGGGAGTGTTCCCGCGAGACATCACGGCAATGAAAGGATACCCTCTGACGGCGCAAATCATGGCCAGCCCGTTCCCTGTGTTGCCGCTTGTTAGCTCCAGCACGGTTTGGCCTGGTTTTAAAAGGCCTTTTTGCTCGGCCGAGTCGATGATTGCTCTCGATATAAGATCTTTCTTGGATCCACCTGGATTGAGGTATTCCAGCTTGGCCAGGATACGCCCTTCGAAGTTCGCGGCGAGTCGAGACAGGTCGACTACCGGAGCGTAGCCTATGGCATCGATCACGGAAGCGCAGACACCGGAATTGTTTTTTTCTTCGGGCATGTCGATCAAATCCCAAGTTCGGTTTTGGCTTCACGAAATTTTTCCACCGCGAAATCCAAGTCCTCCAAGGTGTGAGCAGCGGATACCTGAACTCGAATACGGGCTTTCCCCTTGGGTACCACTGGGTAAGAGAAGCCAATGACGTAGATTCCCTTTTCAAGCATGGTGTCTGCAAAACGCGAGGCAAGGGCGGCGTCGCCCAACATAATGGGAACGATGGCATGCTCGCCCTCGATGATGGAGAAGCCGCTTTCGGTCATACTTTGACGAAAATGGCGAACGTTGCGTTCGAGTCGGTCCCTTAATTCCGTGGATTCCTGCAATAGGTCAATGGCTGCAATGGAGGCCGCCACGATGGGAGGAGCCACGCTGTTGGAAAAAAGATAGGGTCGGGAGCGTTGCCGCAAGAATGCGATGATCTCGGCTCTTCCACTGGTGTATCCACCGCTGGCTCCACCGAGGGCCTTGCCCAAGGTCCCCGTTATAATATCTATCCGGCCCAACACTCCTTGGTATTCATGCGTGCCACGACCGCGTTCTCCCATGAAGCCGACGGCATGGGAGTCGTCCACCATTACAAGAGCTTCGTGTTTGTCGGCAAGGTCGCAGAGTTCGGCCAGATTGGCGAGGGTGCCGTCCATGGAAAACACTCCGTCCGTCACGATCAGCTTGCGTCGAGCACTGGTGGCTTCGTGCAGTTTTTCTTCGAGGTCGGCCAAGTCGTTGTTTTTGTATCGGAAGCGTTGAGCCTTGCAGAGCCTGATGCCATCGATGATGGAGGCATGATTGAGTTCGTCGGAGAAAACGGCGTCTTCGGCTCCCAGCAGGGTTTCGAACAATCCGCCGTTGGCGTCGAAGCAGGAGGTGTAGAGAATGGTGTCCTCCGTGCCGAGAAATTCGGTCAGCTTGTCCTCTAGTTGCTTGTGGATGGTTTGCGTGCCGCAAATAAAGCGCACGCTGGCTAGACCGTAGCCCCATTCGTCCAGCGCTTTGCTGGCTGCCTCGACCACCTTGGGATGATTGGCAAGCCCCAGGTAGTTGTTTGCGCAAAGATTCAGGACCGGTGATTCATTGCCGACTTCCACGCGGGCGGCCTGAGGGGTTTCGATGATGCGTTCGGCCTTATGTAACCCGGCTTCTCGAATATCTTCGAGTTCGGATCTAAGATGATCTTTCAACTTCTCGGCATACATGGCTACCACTCCAGTATCACTTTGCCCGATTGTCCGGAGTTCGCGGTGGCGAAGGCTTTCTCGAATTCATGGAACTGAAACCGGTGCGTGATGACGGGGGCCACGTCGAGCCCGCTTTGCAGCATGACCGTCATCTTGTACCAGGTTTCATACATTTCGCGTCCGTAAATGCCCTTGATGGTGAGCATGTTGAAGACGACCAGATTCCAGTCGATGGCCATTTCCTTTTCCGGTATGCCGAGCATGGCGATTTTGCCGCCATGGCACATGTTGGCGAGGAGATCTCGAAAGGCGTTGGGGTTTCCACTCATCTCGAGACCGACGTCGAACCCCTCTTCCATTCCAAGCTCTTTCTGTATGTCTTCGAGAGAAATCCTTGATGCATCCACGGCTCGCGTCACCCCCATTTTTTCCGCCAGTTCCAAGCGGTAGGGATTCAAGTCCGTTATCACTACGTGACGGGCGCCTGCATGGCGAACCACGGCCGCAGCCATCAAGCCGATGGGGCCTGCTCCAGTGATCAGCACGTCTTCGCCCAGAACGGGGAAGGAGAGGGCGGAGTGCACGGCGTTGCCGAATGGATCGAAGATCGATGCCACCTCCTCGTCCACGTCGGATCCGTGGGCCCAGACGTTTGTCATGGGGAGGACAATTCGTTCGGCGAAGGCTCCGGGACGAGTCACCCCGATACCCGCCGTGTCGTTGCAGAGGTGTCTGCGACCCGCCATGCAGTTGCGGCATCGCCCGCATACCACGTGACCTTCGCCGCTGACGATTTCTCCCACTCTAAAATCAGTCACCCCAGGACCGATTTCGACTATTTCGCCGACGAACTCGTGACCCACCACCAAAGGTACCGGCACGGTCTTGCTGGCCCAATCATCCCAGTTGTATATATGGAGGTCGGTGCCGCAAATACCCGCCTTCCGAACTTGGATCAGAACGTCGTCATGACCGAGTTCGGGCTCCGGTACTTCTTCAAGCCAAAGCCCTTCGGTGTCTTTACTTTTTACTAAAGCCTGCATGCGGTGAGACTTGCAGGCAAAACGGCTTTGTCAAATTCTTGTGATGCCATAGTTGTCTTATGGAATCTCACTTTTGCGCAAAGAGTTTGTTGCCGAGATGGCGGTTAGCCCTTTATGACAATTAATATGAAGCCATTCCCCGTCCTCCTCCTGCTTGGTTCATTGACCTCTTTTCTATCTGCCAAGAAGGTTGATTTTGCACGCGAGGTGTTGCCCGTGCTTTCCAACAAATGTTTTGTGTGTCATGGTCCGGACACCAAGAAGAAAGATCTTGTTCGACTTGATTCATTCGAGGGAGCTACTCGCGACCTCGGGGGATACCGGGCCATAGACGTCGCCTCGCTCAAGGATAGTGAAATTCTCGCCCGTCTGCACGACGCCGATGACCCCATGCCCCCTGAAAAGGCGGAGAAGAAATTGACCGACCAAGAACGAGACCTCCTCTCACGCTGGGTCAAGGAAGGTGGCAAGTACGCCAAACATTGGGCCTTCGTGAAACCCCAGAAACCAGAAGCCAAGGGCAATGCGATTGATTATTTCGTTGGTGCCAAGCTGCAGGCGGAAGGAAAGGACTTTGCCCCCGATGCGGAGCGGGCCGTGCTGGCTCGCCGGGCTTCCCTTGTGCTCACCGGGCTACCACCCGAGCCCAAGCGCCTTCAGGCTTTTCTGGATGATGGGAAACAGGATGCCTATGAGCGTTTCGTAGACGAATTACTTGCCAGTTCACGCTTCGGCGAACACCAAGCGAGGTACTGGCTCGATGCCGTGCGTTACGGGGACACGCACGGGTTGCATCTCGATAACAAGCGGGGCATCTATCCCTATCGCGATTGGGTGGTTAGGGCGTTGAACGAGAACTTGCCTTTGGATCAATTCATTACCTGGCAACTTGCTGGCGATCTTCTTCCAAAGTCCACCTTGGAACAAAAGGTGGCCACGGGCTTCGTCAGGATGAACCCGAGTACGGCGGAAGGAGGAGCTATTCCTGCTGAGTTTCAGGCCAAGAACAATTTCGATCGGGTGGAGAACTTGGGCATTTCGATGCTGGGGCTTTCCTTGATCTGCGCCCGGTGTCATACCCATAAGTACGATCCCATTTTACAGACCGAATACTTTCAACTGCTGGCTTTCTTCAACAGCACGGCCGAAGGGCCCATGGACGGCAACCGGTATGAATATGCCCCCAACGTCAGGGCGCCCTCCGACCAAAAGGCTTGGAAGGAATGGGAGGAGCTGAAGGCTGAGCAAGCCGTGATTCTCGAGAAACTGGAGCAGCGGAACAAGACTGCGTCCCCTCCTGATCCCGCTTATCCCGTGTCCAACCTGAGTTACAAGTTCTATCATGGGGTTTGGGATAAGATGCCCGATTTTTCCAAGCTCAAGCCCAAGAAGGAAGGCAAACTTTCCACCGGACGCTTCGACCTTTCCGCTCGCGATCGAGACGATGGTTTCGGTTTCGTGTTCAACGGGGACTTCCATTGCCCCGTGGACGGAGAGTATGTCTTTGCGACAAGTTCTGACGATGGTTCGCAGTTGTTCATTGATGGCAAGAAGGTGGTCGACAATGACGGCCTTCATCCTGAGGTGACACGCGAGGGTAAGGTTACACTGAAGGCCGGGAAACACCGTCTTGAAGTGCGTTTCTTTGAAAACACCGGTGGCGAAGTCCTGAAGGTTTCATGGAAGGCGCCCCTTGGTTCAGCGGAAGTTGCCGGCAAGGCGAATCCGATGTCCGAGTTGCAGAAGAAAGCGGCCGACTTGGCGAGTCGAATCGCTGCAGCGGAGAAGAAATTCACCACCACCTTGGTTGCCAAGGAGTTGCCCAAGCCTCGCGTGACGAAGCTCCTGCATCGCGGTGAATACGACCAACCGCAAGGAGAGCCTCTGCAACCAGGCGTTCCGGCAGCTTTGGGCATCCTGCCCAAGGATGCCCCTGCCAACAGACTGGGCTTGGCCCAATGGTTGGTTTCTCCCGAGCAACCATTGGTCGCCCGCGTCTTGGTAAACCGAATCTGGCAGCGAACCTTTGGCGAAGGGCTCGTGCGCACGCCCGCTGACTTTGGTCTCCAAGGGGAACAACCCACCCATCCGCAGCTTTTGGATTGGCTGGCCGTCGAGCTTCGGGAAAGTGGCTGGAATTTGAAGGGAATGCTCCGATCCATGGTCACTAGTCGTTCTTTCAGGCAAAGTTCCGCTCGGCGCGCGGATCTCCCTGATCCGGAAAACCGTCTCTTGGGACGCGGACCAAGTCACCGCCTGGACGCCGAGGTCCTTCGGGACATTGCGCTGTGGTCCTCGGGATTGCTCGATCCGTTCATGGGTGGCGAAGGCGTAAAGCCGTATCAACCCTCCGGTATGTGGAAGGCTCTCATGCATCCCGGCAGCAACACCAAGAACTACGTGGCCGACAAAGGAGAACGACTTTACCGCCGCAGTCTCTACGTCTACTGGAAACGTACCAGTCCTCATCCCATGATGACCTTGTTTGACGCGCCTAGCCGGGAGTCCAGTTGCGTTCAACGCTCACGCACCAGCACGCCCACGCAATCCTTGGCCCTTCTCAACGAAACCCAAAGAGTGGAAACGGCTCGCAAGTTGGCCGAACGATTGGTTCGCCAAGCCAAGGATGACGACGCCCGCTTGAACCATCTCTTTACTTTACTGGCCTCTCGGGCGCCTAGCGAGGTCGAGCGAGCGGCTTGCGCCAAACTGTTGGCAGTCATGCGGGAGCGATACATGGATGCGGAGGGCGACGCCTTGGCCTTGCTTTCGGTTGGAGATATTCCCCGTGACCCGAAATTGAAGGCGGCGGAAGTCGCTGCATGGACACAGTTGGCGGTCATTGTATTGGCAAGTGACGCTGCCCTGTTCATTTATTAAACCCCTCGATCTTTATTTCCCAAAGGTATCTGTCATGAATAACAACCACTATCGGGACCTCGAGCTGATGATGACGCGGCGGCAACTCTTCGGGAAAGCCGCCCTTGGGTTAGGCACTGCCGCCATGGCCAATCTCTTGGGCTCCGACTTGCTTGCCGCTGCGGGCAACAAAGCCGGCATGCATCATCCCGCAAAGGCCAAGAGAGTAATCTATCTCTTCATGAGCGGAGGTCCGAGTCATCATGACCTCTGGGACTACAAGCCGAAATTGTCGGAGGATTACGGCAAGGACTTGCCGAAGCACGTGCGTGACGGTCAGCGCATCACCGGCATGACGTCTCGCCAAAAGACCCTGCCGCTTGCTCCCAGTAAATACAAGTTCACCAAACACGACAACAACCACAAGGGTGTCTGGGTGAGCGAGTTGCTTCCTCACACCGCAACCGTGGCGAAGGAACTGTGCGTGATAAAGAGCACCTTCACCGAGGCCATCAATCACGATCCCGCGATCACCTACATACAAACCGGCAGCCAAGTGCCTGGTCGCCCGAGCTTGGGAGCTTGGTTAAGCTATGGCTTGGGCACCTTGAACGAAGACCTTCCCAGTTACGTCGTGATGCATGCCCGTACCCGCTTCGCCGAACAGAGCTTGTTTAGCCGCTTGTGGGGTACGGGATTCATGCCATCCGACCACCAAGGCATTCTGCTTCGCAGTCAAGGTGATCCTGTTTTGTACCTGAGCAACCCGAAGGGTGTTTCATCCGATGACCGCAGGGCTCAACTTGATGCCTTGGCCACGATCAACAAAAGACATCATGAAAAGTTTGCCGACCCGGAGGTGCTCTCCCGTATCAAGCAGCATGAGATGGCCTATCGCATGCAAACTTCGGTTCCCGAGTTGATGGATTTGTCCAAGGAGCCCGAGAAAGTCTTCGAGTTGTACGGTAAAGACGCCCGTACCCCCGGCACCTTCGCAGCTTGTTGCCTCAATGCGAGGCGTTTGGCCGAGCGTGGGGTTCGCAATATTCAGATCTTCCATCGCGGGTGGGATGCTCATGGCAACTTGCCGGGTGAACACCAGTCCCAATGCAAGGACATAGACCAAGGCTGCGCCGGCCTAATCAAGGACTTGAAACGGCTCAATATGTTGGACGACACCCTCGTCGTTTGGGGCGGGGAATTCGGTCGCACTGCCTATTGTCAGGGAAAGCTCAGTCGCCAGAATTATGGACGCGATCATCATCCGCGTTGCTTCACCACCTGGATGGCAGGAGGCGGAGTCAAACCGGGAATCACTTATGGGCAGACCGACGACTACGCCTATAACATCGCCGACGCTGACGGAAATCCAATTAAGCCCAACAAGGATAAATGGACACCGGGCACCATGCACATACATGACCTGAACGCCACCATCCTGCATCTCCTTGGCATCGATCACAAGCGGCTGACTTATCGTTACCAAGGCCGTGACTTTCGTCTTACCGACGTGCACGGGCACGTGGTCAAAGACATCATCACCTGACACTTCATATTATGAAACAGCGCCTTTTCACGCTTCTCTTGCTCCTCTTTTGGGCGACGTCTCTTCTTGGCGAGGATTGGCCTCATTGGCGAGGGCCGCTGCTGGATGGCATTGGCCAAGCCAAGACCTTGCCCGATGAATGGAGTGAAACGAAAAACGTTCTCTGGAAGGCACCCTTGCCTGCGGCGGGATCCTCGACCCCCATCGTGATCAAGGGTAATGTCTTCTTAACCTTGGAATTCGAGAAGCAGGTCTTGCTTCTTTGCTTTGACAAAGATGGCAAGGAGAGTTGGCGACGCAAGGTTTGTGAATCCAACGGCAAAGGGAATGGGGAGCGCACAAACGCTTCGCCTTCTCCGGTTTCCGATGGTCAGCGAGTGATCGTCATGACTGGGACTGGAGAGGTCGTGGCTTTTTCACTCGATGGCAAAGAGGCTTGGCGTTTCAACGCCCAGGAACGCTACGGAAAATTTCGTCTTGGGTTCGGCTTTCACGTCACGCCGATACTTCACGAAAGCCGGCTTTATTTGCAACTAATTCATGCCGGGGCCGCCTTGCTGGCTTGTGTATCGCCTGAAACCGGGGCCGAGCTTTGGAAAGTGGAGCGCAAGAGTGATGGGGTTGCGGAATGTTTGCACTCCTATGCCTCTCCCACGGCTCATCGTCACGACGAAGTGAACGTCGTGATTACGCATGGCAACGATTATTGCATCGGGCACGACCCCGCTGACGGCACGGAGCTTTGGCGGATCGGAGGACTCAATCCCAAGGACCGATACAACCGTACGTTGCGATTCGTTGCTTCTCCGGTGGTTCATGCCGGCTTGGTAATCGCTCCCTCGGCGAAGGGGCGTGGCATGGTGGGGGTTCGACTTTCCGAGGCCAAGGGGCTCATCATGAAAGGAGCCAAGAGTGAACTGTGGCGAACCGACAAGGGAACTACCGACGTTACTTCTCCGTTGGTCTACCAAGGCGTCGTTTACTTTTGCAAAGAAAACGGCACCGTTCTTTGCTTGGATGCAATCACTGGCGAGCAACTCTACCAAGAGCGTTTTCATGGCCAAACCTATCGCGGATCTCCGGTCGCCGCGAACGGTCGGGTTATCTTCACCGCCCGCGATGGAACGTTCACTGTGCTGAACGCCGGAAGGTCTTATGAAATCATTGCCAAGAACAAGCTGAAGGACCAATTTACGGCCTCTCCCGTGATCGTAGACGAACGTCTTTATTTGAGAGGATACGAAAATCTTTATGCCATTGGCTTGAAATAAATTCTATCCCTTCCCGAAATATTCTTCCCCCGATCTGCCGTTCCATGAAAAAACTCGCCCTAGGTCTTCTCGTCTCCTCGTTCTTCGCTGGAATCCTGCATGCCGCCAAGCGCCCCAACGTGGTGTTCTTGGTCTCCGAGGATAATTCCGTCCACTACCTGCGCCATTATGGAGCTGAGTTCGGGGCCATGCCCAACGTCGAGAAACTTGCGGCCTCCGGTTTAACTTTCAATCACGCCTTCTCCAATGCCCCCGTTTGTTCGGTTGCTCGTTCTACCTTGGCCACTGGCTTGCTTGCCCCGCGAGCAGGATTTCAATACCATCGGAAGTCGGCTTTGGCCAACTTGCCCAAGGGCTTCAAGCCATGGACCTTTCTTCTAAAGAAAGCGGGGTACCATTGTACTAACAACCGGAAAACGGACTACAATTTCTACCATAACGGGAAAGAAATTTGGAACCTTTCTTCCAACAAGGCCTCATGGAAAAGCCGTCCGAACAAGGACATGCCCTTTTTCCATATGCAGTCTTTTGCTCAGTGCCATGAAAGCTCGCTGCATTTCCCTGCGAAGCTAATGAAGACTGAACGAACGAAGACGCCGCAGGACAAGGTGAAGTTGCACCCTTATCATCCAGATACTCCTACCTTCCGATACACGCATGCCCGGTATTTTGATCGCATGAAAGTCGTCGACGAACTCATCGGCAAGGTGGTGGCTAGCCTCGAGGCGGATGGTTTGTTGGAGGACACCTTCATCTTTTATTTCGGAGATCACGGCGGGGTCTTGCCGCGCGGCAAGGGGTACGCCTATGAAAGTGGCCTTCACGTGCCCTTGGTGATTCGCATACCCGAGAATTTCAAGGATCTGGTGGATCACGAGAAGGGTTCCCGCACGGACGGATTCGTCAGTTTCATCGATTTTGGACCTACCGTTCTTCATTTGGCAGGTCTCAAGGTCCCACAGCAAATGGACGGCAAAGCTTTCCTCGGGAAGGGGATCACCGCAGAGCAACTCGCGGAGCGAAACGAGGCATTCGGCTATGCCGATCGTTTCGACGAGAAATACGACTTCGTACGCACTTTGCGGAGAGGAAAATGGAAATACGTCCGAAATTATCAGGCGTTTTATCCCGATGGGTTGCAGAACAACTATCGTTACCGGATGCTTGCCTTCACCGAGTGGCGCAACCTCTACAAGGCGGGGAAACTGAATGCCTCTCAAAGCCAGTTTTTCGAAAGCCGACCTCCCGAACAACTCTTCGACCTTTCCAGCGATCCGCACGAGGTCACGGACCTTTCGAGGGATCCCGAACACCGAGAAACTCTCGTCGAATTGCGAAATGCTCTTCGCCAGAAAGTAAAGCGCATCCACGACCTCAGCTTTTTTCCGGAAAGTCATATGACCGCCGAGGCCTTGGGGGATGGCGTGGCCTATGGCCGTCGTCATGCCAAAGAAATCAATGAACTGGTGACGGTGGCTGATTTGTCGCTCGCTCCGTTCAACAAGGCGAAGGCTCCCCTTGCGGATGCGCTGGCATCGGAAAACCCGTGGAAACGCTATTGGGCTTGCATCAGTTGCTCCGTGCACGGGGAAGCGGCGAAATCCTTCATCCCGACGGCCAAGAAGCTCCTGCAAGACGACAACCTCATGGTTCGTGTGCGAGCGGCTGAATTCCTCGGTACTATAAATGCAATGGATCCCATGCCCGCATTAATTGGCGTGCTTAATGAAAGCGAATCAAGCCAGGAAGTCCTTTTGACCTTCAATACCATCACTTACCTCCGAGACCACAAGGGATATGCTTTCGATCTCTCTCTTGTTAAGCTGAAGGTCAAAAGAGGGGAATTTACGCGCCGCACGGCATATCTTTCAAACAAAGGCAAGCTATGACGACACCCAACTGTTTTCGAAAACTATCGCTGGGAGGCTTGTTGGCCGTAGCGTTTGCGATTCTTGTCATTCCCGCGTTCAGTGACGACTCGTTGCATTTGGGAATCCTCGACTATCCCCGATTCCAGGCAGAGGAAACCCAAGTCATCGCCTTCATAAGAACCAAGCAACTGGACAAGGCGGAAGCCTTGCTACGGTCCATGTCGAAGCGTTATCCAAAGTCTCCCACTACTCATTACAACCTTGCCTGCGTACTTTCCTTGAAGGGCAAGATCGATGAGTCTTTTGCCCTTCTCGATCGTTCCTTGGAGGTTGGCTTCAGAAAACCGGATCACATCAAGCAGGATCCCGACCTGATCAACTTGCGCAAGGATGCCAGATTCAAGAAAGTTCTCGAAGAAGCCGCTCAGCCATTGAATGGTCCGACATGGCCTCAATTTGCCAAAGCCACCGTGGCCACGGGCAAGGACGGAGCCGTGCTCCTGACCGAGTCCAACCTTGGTTACAGTAGGAAAAACGGGATGTTCATGGGTTTGATTCGAGTGGCAGATGGCTTGGCTGAGAAACCAGTGACCACCTTGGACGACAAAGTGGGCAAGCTGTTGGGTAAATGGTATGAAGCGGGATCCGCCGCCGGTAACGCCGGAGACCTCTACGATAACCACGACAACGCCCATTCCAACATGAACTTCAGGGCATACCCGCAACTGACTAGAATCCAGTTCGGACCCAAAATTCGCGAGAGGAACTTACATCACGGTTTGCAGAGGCATTTTGTTTACAGCGGGATCACGCTGGGGAATTCCTCTACCGCATTGACTCGCGGCATTTATTGGAGGAGCCAAGTTCGCGGCGCTTTGACGCAACCGAACGGGGCTGCCCGCCTTGCCCTCCATTACGTTGGTAATCATTTCTATTTTTACCCCGAGCATCGCGATCACGACGTCGGGCTTAACGGGAAAAACGGAGGGGGATACGGCGACGTCTTTCCCGCTAACGTGCCTTACGTAGTGATCAGCCAAGGTTCATCGGGTTCCGACCGGGCGTTCATGAACGCGTTTGCGGCCACCTTGGCGGCCTTCCGTCCCGAGGTGAAGAAGAAGCTTGCCGTAAATGGCTTCTTGGGCCCGTCCATGCAGATGATTTTTCGTCGCAGCAACAGCCACTTGGAAACCGCTCAGGATTATTTCACCGGCAAGGCCCATCCCACGGTCTTCGATTCCAAGAACCTCGACGTCGTGAGAATGATACGGCGAGCGCATGCGATCAAGGAGCATTCGCTCCCTCCCTTCGCTCAGTTCAAGGCCATGCATGAGGATCAGCCCATCCCGGCCCAGGATTTCTTTGATTTCCGGCCTCACCAAAAACTGTTCGACACCCCTTGCGCCGTGGCTCGCGTCTACAAGACCACCGCGCCCACTCACAGCATCACCTTGGATGCCCAAGGAAGTCGTGACTTGGCCGGCAAGGAGTTGACTTATCGATGGGTTGTTTTGAGAGGGAAAGAGGACGAGATAAAAATCGACAAACTGGACGAAGATGGAAGCGTCGTGGAAATTACCGTACCTTGGCATCATCGTCGACCCGTTCTTCCCGGGTCCGCCCTTGAGTCCAATCGCGTGGACGTGGGGCTTTTCGTCGGCAATGGAGAACATTGGTCTGCCCCTGCCATTTACAGCGTATACTTCCCCGCCAACCAAAAGCGCGTCTTCGACGAGAATGGTCGCCTCTCCTCGATCGATTACGGACAAGACCATTACGTCGACCCATTCATCGACAACGTCAGAAATTGGCGTGATGAATATCGTTATGACGATAAGGGCAAATTACTGGGCTGGACTCGTTTTCATAAGGAGGAAGAACCACAGCTTTTCACGCCGGAGGGACTTTTGGTTTTGGAAAGCGCGCAAGACGGGACGCCAATCAGGACGGTTCCCGTTCGCTACCTGCCAAAGAAACTTCCTGACGAAAGGGTGATCGTGGTGCAATCACCTCCACGCTGAAGGCACTTTTCAGTTAGAAGCGTTCGGGAGAATACGGCGCTGGCTCGAGGTGTGGCTTGGAGCCAGTGATCATTTCCGTGACGAGTTTTCCGGTGCCGGGCGCCATGCTCAGCCCCAGCATGTTGTGACCAGTGGCGAGGATTACGTTTTTGCGCCCCGGGCACGGCCCGATGATAGGTATGCTGTCATGAGTCATCGGGCGCCAACCGTACCATATGTTTTCGATCGGTTCGCAATGGGGTTCCTGCAGGTAGTCTTCGGCCCCTTTGAGCAGCAGACCATAGCGTTTCGGATTCAAGCTATCGTCGTAACCGGCGAACTCCATCGTCGAGCCCAAGCGGTAACCTGACTCGAAGGGAGTGACTCCCACCTTGGTTTCAGGAAAAATCACCGGAATTTCGGGACATATCCTAGGCCTTGGCATGGTGATGGAGTAACCTTTACCCGGCTGGATGGGAGCTCGCCAACCAAGTTCTTCTCGCAAGTGGGGAGTGACTGCGCCAGTTGCTATCACGAGGTGGCTTCCCTCGAAAAGGTTGCGGTCAGTGCTGACGGTTACCGATGAATCGGGATTCTCGATGATTCCAGTCAAGGTGCATTTCTCGTGAATCTCTACCCCTTTCGATTCAAGGTTTTGCTTCCACGAGGCCATCAGTAAATCGGAACGCAGGTGGGCGTCTCCCTCGTAGTGCCACCCACCGGCAAGACCTGGCTTCAGGGCTGGTTCCAACTCTTGTAAAGCGTCTCCTTCGTGTCGGGTGGCGGACTCGTTGAAATGGTGCCGCAGCAATTCGTCGGTAGCCGCAAAAGCCTCGAATGCTTTCTTCGAGGCATAGGCGTAGAGCAAGCCCTTGCTTTTCCATTCGCACGACAACTTGTCCTTGTGGATTATCTCTTTCCACAGTTTCAATGACGAAACCAGGAGCGGGTGGATCGCTTTTCCACCTTGCAACATGTCTTTCTTGTTGCAGCGGCGAGCAAACCGGAAAAACCACAGAGCTAGTTTTGGGTCGAGCCTCCACTTTACCGAGAAAGGTGAATTCGACTTGAACATGCCACGGATCGCGGTGCCCACGGCGCCCGGTTCGGTCAAGGGCAACGCATGGCTAGGGCAAACGTATCCGCAATTGTGGAGCGAGCAGGCATGGCCGAAGAGGTCTTTCTCGATCAACGTCACCTTGCGGCCCGCTTTAACCAAGTAATGAGCGCAAGCAGCCCCGATGACGCCGCCTCCCACGACGATTACGGTGGAATCCTTCATTGTCCAATGCCGGCTCGAAAAGGGTCTTCGTCGCTGAAATGAAGAATGGTTTCCGCGGTTACGTGGGCGGATCCGCAAATTGTCGGGATGACTTTGTCGCCTTCCATTCTTCCGGTTGCCTCGAACACGCTGCCGATCACGCTCTCTTGTCTCCAGGTACGTCCCGGAGCGACTTGGCCGTCTTCGATCAGGCATGCCAACTTGGCGCTTGTGCCCGTGCCGCAGGGAGAACGATCGTACGCGCCTCCAGGGCAAAGTACGAAATTACGAGAGTCCACTTGCGGGTTGTCGCTAGGGGCAAAGAGTTCGATATGGTCGATCACGCCGTTGTCAGATCCTGTGACTCCTTCACGTTCCAAGGCCGCCCTTACGCGTAGAGTGAAATCGGTCAACCGATCCACGTTCGAAGGTTGGATCGCTTGTCCATGTTCACCTACGAGGAAGAACCAGTTACCACCCCAAGCAACGTCACCCGTCACTGAACCATGTCCTTCCACCTCGATGGTGACCCCCTTTGCATGCCGATAGCTGGCAACGTTTTCCATGCTGACCAATCCATTGCCGTGGTATTCGAATCCAACGACTCCCACTGGCGTGTCGAGGCGGTGCTTTCCTTCCTTGATTCGTCCTAGGTGAGCGAGGGTTACGGCCAAGCCTATGGTGCCATGGCCACACATATTGAGCATGCCGACGTTGTTGAAGAATATAACGCCGGCGCAGCAGTCGGGTTCGGTGGGTTCGCAGAGCAATCCTCCAACCAATACGTCGGAACCGCGAGGCTCGAGAACGATCCCTGCTCGGAAATCATCGTGACGTTCCTGAAAGCGTAGTCGTCTTTCGGCGAGTGAACCACTGCCAAGATCAGGGCCTCCTTCCACTACGATCCGGGTAGGTTCACCGCCCGTATGGGAATCGACCACTCTTATCTTTTCTCTTTCAATATCGATGGTCATGACAGGAAGGATTCCTCGTGGCAGTTGGAAAGGATCGCTTTACGGTGTTGGAGCTAGATTCGTCTGATCAAGAAGAACCATGAAGTCGAGATTATTTCCATGGCTTGTCGATTCAGGTGGAAGACCCTCTTCAACTCGCGAGGCAATCGCTGGTTTTATGATCGGACGATCTCGAAGCTTGCCTTCTGTCTTTTATCTTCTGCCCATTTCTCCTTACCTTGAGAAATGATACATGACAAATCCTGTAGAACTGTATATCCGTGAGCATATGCAAAACCGGCGACATTTTTTACATGAAGCTTCAGCTATAGCTTTGGGCTTTGCCGGCTTGGGGCACCTCAGCGCAAGGGCCCAAGAAAAAAACAATCTTCTCGTTCATGGCTATGGGCCTCTCCAAAAGGATCCTAAGCGCGTCTTGGAATTACCCAAGGGCTTCTCCTACCAAATCGTGGGGCGATCCGGTGAAAAGATGGATGACGGTTTTTTCGTGCCTGCTGCCCCTGATGGTATGGCTGCTTTCCCCGGACCCAACGGCCTTACCTTATTGGTCAGGAATCATGAAGTTAGTCCTGGCGTCGGGGCCGGATCCGGCCCCTTCGGCAGCCGAAACGCCTTGCTTGCGGATGAGTTGCGGAAGACCATGTATGATCCCGGCAGATCGGGGCCACCCCTGGGAGGCACCACCACCTTGGTCTACGACACTAAGAAACAAAAAAAAGTGCGCCAGTTTCTCAGTCTCGCCGGTAGCCTGCGCAATTGCGCCGGTGGTCCCACGCCTTGGAACAGTTGGGTGACTTGCGAGGAAACCGTCGAAAAAGCGGGTCGCTTTTGCGCCGAAGACCATGGCTGGTGCTTCGAGGTGCCCGCAACTTCTCAACCCAAGCTTGCAGACTCAGTGCCTCTCAAGGCAATGGGTCGCTTCAATCACGAGGCCGTCGCCGTAGACCCCAAGACTGGCTACGTTTACGAAACCGAAGACCGCCACGATAGCTTGATCTATCGCTTTCTTCCCGATGAGCCAGGCAAACTTATCAAGGGCGGAAAGCTGCAAGCGCTCGTGGTGGTGGATAAGAAAAGCTTGGACACCCGCAATTGGACTGGGCAGGAGGTGTCTTTGGGAGACAAGATGAAAGTGAAGTGGATTGAAATGAAAGACGTTCATTCCCCCAAGGACGACTTGCGCCAACGCGGGTTTGCCGCAGGTGCCGCCCGCTTTGCCCGCGGAGAGGGCATGTGGTATGGCAACGGCTCGATCTATTTTGCCTGCACCAACGGAGGCAAGCGAAAGCATGGGCAGGTGTTCAAGTTGACCGATGACGAACTGGAACTCTTTGCCGAGCCGAACGACAAGGACATCGTCGACAATTGCGACAACCTCACGGTGGCGCCATGGGGTGACCTCATTCTCTGCGAGGATGGCGGCGGGGAGCAATTCCTAGTTGGCATTACCCCGCAAGGCAAGTTCTTCAAGTTGGCCCGCAATGCAGGCGGCAACAGCGAATTTGCAGGAGCTACTTTCTCGCCGGATGGATCCACCCTCTTCGTCAATGTTCAGCGCCCTGGCATTACCTTGGCCATCACGGGACCTTGGGCCAGCGCCAGGCGTGGAAATTGAGAATGCGTCTTTCCTACCACTTCGATCCATTTTTTCTCATGGGCTGGGGTCTGGCAATCGGACTCCTGACTCTTTTGGCATTGCCCGTTTCGGTTACAGCGCAACTGGCAAGCAGTGAACCCAATACCGTGGATCATGCTGGGATACTGAAGGATTTGGGTCCAAGTAACTTCACCAAGGGCGAGGCGATTTACGCCAACCTCTGCGTCAACTGCCATGGTAGTGACGGGAAAAAACCTGCGTTGCCAGTTGCGAGGGCTTTTGGAACGGGTGAATTGAAGTTTGGAACCGATCCTTTTTCCATGTTCCAGACCCTGACCAAGGGCAATGGCTTGATGGGGCCCCAGACTTGGATGACGCCGCACGAGCGTTACGACGTCATACACTATATCCGCGAAAAGTTCATGAAGTCGATGCATCCCAAGTATCAGGCAGTGACGGCTAAGTACTTGGCAGGTTTGCCCGAAGTTGAAGTTGTGGCTGACGTCACCAAGCAAGAGGAACGCGATTTCGGTCCGGCCTTGGCTTCGCAGTTTGGCCGCGACCTGTCCAGTGCCCTGACCGTTAAATTGGGAGACGGGCGCAGCATAAGCTACAATTTGCACACTATGGATCAGGTGGGTGTTTGGAGGGGCGGTTTTCTCAAGCTTTCCGGTACCCAGCACTACAGGGAAAGAGGCGAGGGGGTTCCCACGATGGATGGCGATGCCATTCCCGGTTTACAGTCATGGCGATGGGCTCACGACGGCGGCTTCGATTATCCTACCGAAGACCTGCTCCCCCGTGGCCCGATGCCCTCCAAATGGATGGAATATCGAGGTCACTACCTTCACGGCGAAAAAGTCGTTTTGTCCTATGCCATCAATGGGCGTGAAGTGCTCGAAACGCCATCCAAAGCGGTTGGCTTCGGGGCTATCGTTCACACCTTGCGCATTGCTCCGGGACAGCGCTCGTTACAACTGAGCGTAGCCCAATTCGAACAGGAGGGAGCTCGCCAAGGATTTCTTGATCCGAAGGCTTCAACGGTGAATGTGTCTTCCTCCAAGCAGGGCTCCTCCGATCACTTGGCCGTCATGGGTTTTCCGTCCAAGGGTCCTCTGGAGAGATTCGTGGCTGCTGCTGCTTTTGGTGACACGGATGGACTGGATTGGGATTTCGACGCCAAGGGGCGGGTGGTTCTCACTATACCCGCCTCCAAGAAACCTAGGCTCTTTCAAGTCATTCGTTACAGTGCCCAAACGGATGCCCAGTTGCTTTCCATGGGCGGGTACCTCAGGCATTTGAAAGTGAAAAGGGATGTGCCTGATCCGAGCAAGTTGCTTCACGGCGGCAAACTTCGTTGGCCCGAGGTTGCCTCGACCAAAGGTTCTCTGGGGAAGGGCGATGCCGCTTACGTGATGGACACGCTCACATTGCCTGCCAACAAACCCGGCAAGGTGTGGTTTCGTACTTCGGCGCTCGCTTTTTTTGCGGATGGACGCATGGCAGTGTGCACACATGGAGGTGACGTATGGATTGTCTCCGGTGTGGACGAATCGCTCTCGAAATTGAAGTGGAAACGCTTTGCGGTGGGCATGTACGAACCGTTCGGTCTGCAGGTGATCGATGGCTTGGTCTACGTTACCTGCAAAGATCGGCTCACCCGTCTGCATGATCTCAATTCCGATGGTGAAGCGGACTTCTACGAAAGCTTCAGCGCGGACGACGACGTCTCGACTTTTTTCCACGCCTTCAACTTCGACTTGCAACGGGATGCTGAAGGAAACCTCTATTATGCCAAGTCGGGCCAGTATACTTCTTATGCGTTGGCTGGTTCGGTGATCAAGGTCTCTCCCGATGGCAAGAAACGCGAGGTGCATTGCACGGGTTTTCGTACTCCCAACGGTATGGGTATCCTGCCCGATGGCCGAGTGACCGTGAGCGACAACCAAGGGAGTTGGATGCCTGCGTCCAAGGTGAGCTTGTGCAGGCCCGGCGGATTTTACGGATACGTCCAGACTCACGTCCACAGACAGCGTCTTTGGGCGCCCGACGGTGGTCGGATAGACCACAAAAAGGTCATTCCTCCGAAAACCTTCGACCAGCCCATTATCTGGATGCCCCAAGACTTCGATAATTCATCCGGAGGGCAATTGTGGGTCGATGATCCTCGCTGGGGGCCCTTGTCCGGCCGCTTGCTCCACACCAGCTTCGGCAAAGGATGGCTGTATTACATGATGCTTCAGGAAGTGGAAGGCCAGGACCAAGCCGCCATCGTGCGCCTCAAAATGGATGCCTTGACCGGCATCCACCGAGCTCGCGTGAATCCCAAGGATGGCCAAGTGTACGCCACCGGCTTGAACGGATGGAACGGTGGTGGACGAAAGGGGCTTTCACAGGGCCACGTTCATCGCTTCCGGTATACTGGAAAACCTTCCCAATTGTTGACGGATCTCAAGGTGCGGAACGGGGGCATCGAGCTGAAGTTCAACTTCAAACTGGATGCCAAGTCCTCGATGGAACCCCAACGCTACCAGCTCAAGCAATGGAATTACAAGTGGGCGGCCAATTACGGCTCCAAGCAATACTCTCTTCGCAATCCAGGCAAGACAGGGCAGGACAAGGTGATAGTTGCCGCCGTGAAACTCTTGGACAACGGACGGGGGGCGTTTCTCGAGATTCCTGATCTCCAACCCGTGAATCAATTGAAGATGAACCTCGCCTTGAAGGCTGACGACGGCTCCGTTTTCGAGGAACTGGTTTACCTGACAATCAACAAAGTGCCTGCTCGCTGATCCTTTGCGGAAAACTTCCCTCAAACTTATTTTCTGGGCTTGAAGCAGGCAGCTTTGTCATAGAAGATGCCTTTGCTCATGCAGATTGCATGCAACGACTAAAAAGGGAGAGACAGCCATGAATGACCAATTGAACCGTCGCAATTTTCTCAAAGGAGCTGGCGTAGCGATCGCCTTGCCCATGATGGAGTCGTGGATGCCTACTGCCATGGCTGCTGGCAAGAGCAAGACAGTGAAGCGTTTTGTCTGTCTGTCGAACAACTATGGCGTTTACCAAAAGGCGTTTTTCCCCGACGTGAATCAACCCGGGACGGATTACGATATGCCGGAGACGTTGAAGGCGTTGGAAAAACATCGCAAGGACGTCACCTTGTTTCAGAACCTGGACCATGGGTTCACCGGTGGCCACCAAGGCGTTCCCGTTTTCCTGAGCGGCGTTCGTCCCATTCTGGCTCATAACTATCCCGAGGGGAATATCAGCCTCGATCAGAAATTGGCTGAGCATCATGGGGCAGCCACGCGCTTCCCATCCATGACTCTCGGGGTGCGTGAACGGAACCTCTTGAGTTTTACCCGTACCGGCGTGCAAGTGCCAAGTATCGACATGCGAGCTGCGTATCGGGCCATGTTCTTCGAGGACACGGCCGACAAGAAGATTTCCCAAGCCGAGCGCTTCAAGCGGCAGAACAGTATTTTGGACGTGGTCCGGGATCAGGCCAAGTCGCTCAGCGGCGAGCTCGCCAAGCAGGATCAGCAGAAGCTGGAGGAGTATTTTGACTCGGTTCGCACCTTGGAGAAGAAAATCCAGCAACAGGAGCCTTGGCTCGAACGCCCGAAGCCCAAAGCCCCGATTCCCGAACCCAAGCCCGGGAACGGTACGGAGGAACAACTCAAGGCAATGATAGAGATCATCGCCTTGGCTCTCCAAACGGACTCCACGCGCGCCATTACTTGTGTCAGCGGATTTGCAAATGGCGACTTTGGTCTGAATGGTGGCTATCATGGGTTTTCCCACCATGGCGAGCGCGATGAACCCGTGGCCGCCCTGAAGAAGATCGAAGGGTTCCAGGTTTCCATGATGTCCTACTTGATCGACTTGCTGAAGGCACAGGAAGATCCCATCAATGGCGGTACCCTCTTCGATCATACCTCAATCCTTTACGGTTGCGGCATGGCTACGGGTACGCATTCCACCAAGAACCTTCCCTTGGTCTTGGCGGGTGGCGGTTACAAGCATGGTGAGCACAAGGTGTATCCGGAAGCAGACGGCGAACGCGTTCCGGCGGCCAACTTGTTGCTGTCGATCTTGCAAAACTCGGGTCTGGAAATTGACCGCTTTGGACCGAGCACGAGCACCCTCCGGGGACTCGAGTGGAAAGCATGAGTCGATTGCTGACCATCGCTCTCAGGGGAGCGGTTGCGGTTTTTCTGCCGTTCGGCTTGGCCTGCGGAGACGAAACGCTCGATGGCCTTAAGCCTTTTCTTAAGCAGCACTGCTACGAATGCCATGGCGCCGAAAAGCAAAAAAACGACATTCGTTTGGATACTCTTGGGACCGACCTTTCTGAAACTCGTATCTTGGAGATTTGGCAGGAAGTCTTGGACCAGTTGAACCTCGGCGAGATGCCGCCGAAAAAGAAACCACAACCCCCAAGGGCTGAAGTCGGCAAGGTGGTCGATGTCCTTACCGCTCGCCTCAAGGTGGCGTATGCGAAACAAAAAAGTACAGGTGGCCAGACCGTACTTCGAAGGCTTAATCGGTATGAATTGCGTAACACCTTTCGCGACCTGTTGTATTTGAAAGGAGCGGAATACAGTCCTGATGCCGCTGGTTCGAGATTGATCGACAACAACGGGAACGGTAGCGTCGAGCGAACGGGCAATGATCCCCTGCGTTTCTTTCCGGAGGACGAAGAGGAGGACGGATTCTTCAATTTGGGCGACAAGTTGGTGATGTCCGACTTTCTCTTGAAGCTAACGCTTGGGGCAGTGGAAGAGGTGCTGGCCCAAGCCACTCGCCTTGAGCCGAAACCCAATGTCGAAAAGAAAAGTTTTGCGGGGCACTTGATCGAGGGCAAGGGGCAAGGAGAGCATCCCATCGAGGCGGTTTCTCGGGAATTCAACCCGGGTTTCGACATGATGGCAAAGGGCTATGAACGCTATGGCCGCGTTTCGCCCACCAAGCTTCGGCAAGGTGTAGGGGTTGCCGCTCGCTATCGCATTACGATCGAAGCATCCGCCCACAACGGAGTGCATCCGTATGGCGAGATGATCCATTTTGCCCCAGCCAAGGGTTTTCAGCTTTGCCTCAACATCGCGAACACGGGCAACGGTGGTATTGCTGGTCCGACTTCCACGCCCGTGGCCATTTGGTCACTTCCTGACGATGGCAAGAAAAGAAGCTTTACCCATGAAGTGTGGATGGACAAGAGATGGGTCCCTTGGATTGGTTGGGAGAACGGTCCCGACGATCGTACCTACCGGGCCGAAAAAATGGTGGAGAAGTTTCTCCCCGACGCCTATTTCGCGCGTCCGGACAAGAAGCTCGACAAACCAGGTCATGATCAGTGGCAATTCAATTTGGCTAAGCTCTTGGTCAAGGATGGTTACAAGGGGCCGCACCTTCGCATTTACAGCCTAACGGTTGAACCTTTGCTCGATGCATGGCCGCCCCAAAGCCATACCGCCCTGTACGGTTCGGGCATAGGCGAGGAGAAAGAAATTCGTCAACTCATGACCACCTTCGCCGAGCGCGCCTTCAGGCGGCCTGTTGCTCCCGAATTAATCGAGCCCTACGTCCAGCTTGTCCTGAAGCAGAAGGTTGAGCCCGTCGTCATCTTACCAGGTGGTATCAAGAACCTGAAATACCAAGCTTACGAAGGCCAGTGGGAAAAATTACCTGAGTTTGATAAATTGAAACCCTTTGCTCAAGGAGACCTTCCCAATGGGTTGATCGACCTGCGTGTGTCCAAGAAAAAAGAAAAATACGGGATGGTTTTCACGGGTAACGTGGAAGCTCCGAAAACCGGGGATTACGTCTTCGAGATCGCATCGGACGATGGAGGCCGCCTGATGGTCGACGGTAAAATCGTAGTCGAGCACGATGGGCTTCACGGGGCCCAGCTCAAGAAAGGTTCGGTCAAGCTTGAGGCGGGCAAGCATGACATTCGCGTGGAGTATTTCGCCTACGGTCAGCCCAACAGTTTCCGGGCCGGTTGGGGTGGGGCGGGAATGGCCCATGCCCAACTGTCAGTGGATAGCTTGCGGGACCCCAACAAGAACACGAAAAAGCCCGACAATGAAGTCCCGTTGCTGGTTCGGGCCATGCAGGATGGCTATTCGGCCATCCTGTGCTCCCCGCAATTCCTTTACCTTCACGAAAAGTCCGGTCGCCTGGATGCCTTCGAGATCGCCTCCCGTCTCAGCTATTTCCTTTGGTCTTCCATGCCCGACGAAGAACTGTTCGCTTCCGCTCGTTCGGGTAAGCTCAATGATCCAAAGGAGCGTAGTCGACAAGTGGAACGTATGCTCAAGGACGTCAAGGCGGAGGCATTCGTGCGCCACTTTCCATCGGCATGGTTACGACTCGACAAACTGGGCGACATGCCGCCTTCCGGTGGAGATTTGCAATTCTACAAGAACGTAAAGATCGAGCCTATGTTAGCGAAGCAGGTCACGACTTATTTCGGCGATATCTTGAAAACCAATGGCCGGATCGAGCAATTCATCGATTCCGATTACACCTACATGAACCAGACCTTGGCCAAATGGATCTACAGGCGCGAAGGCATTCGTGGCGAGCGCTTGCGCAAGGTGAAGTTGGACGATCCTCGCCGAGGCGGTATCTTCACCCAGCCGGGATTGATGACCGCGACCGCCAATGGGGTGGATACTTCCCCCGTGATTCGTGGCGTGTGGGTATTGGAAAACATCTTGGGCACGCCTCCGTCGCCGCCGCCGCCGGACGTCGAGCCGTTGCCTACCGACACTCGCGAAGCCACCACGATCCGAGAGCAACTTGCCCTGCATCGAAAAAACGACGCTTGCTACAGTTGCCACGTGAAAATCGACCCGATGGGATTCGCCTTTGAAAACTTCGACGTCGTTGGTCGCTGGCGGGACAGATACAAGCGAGCCAAGGGCAACATCGACACCTCAGCCACCATGGCCAACGGCGATGAGATTGCCGACATCGTGGCATTCAAGAAAATGCTGATGGAGCGCAAGCACTTGATCGTTCGATGCCTTACTAAAAAAATGCTCACCTACGCAACGGGACGTCACTTGGAGGCCGTCGATCGCGGAGAAATCGATCGCATCACGACGGAGCTTTCGAAAAAGGACGACAGGTTGCGTGACCTCATCCATTTGGTGGTGCAGAGCGATATCTTCCTGTCAAAGTAACTTGCCTTCTTCTCCTCTGCCCGGGGAGTTATCCTAATACGACCATGAAACCTGTTTCCCTTCACTCCTTCCTTTCTTTACTTTGCTTGTGCTTCCTGTCCTGCCTTCATTTGCAGGCCGCTCCCAAGCTGCCCAATCTCATTTTCATCATGGTGGACGACATGGGCTACCATGACCTCGGATGTTACGGCAGCAAGACCATCCTGACGCCAAACATCGACCGAATGGCCAAGGAAGGCATGCGTTTCACGGATTGCTATTCGGGTGACACCGTTTGCGCTTCCGCCCGCAGCACGTTGATGACCGGATACCACAAGGGACACACCCCTGTGCGCGGCAACTCGGGAGGCATACCGCTTTTTCCCGAGGACGTCACCGTAGCCGAGATACTCAAGAAAGCCGGCTACGTCACGGGTGGATTCGGTAAGTGGGGGTTGGGGAACCAAGGCAAGGACGGGGCAGCCGAACGCCAGGGCTTCGACCTCTTCTACGGCTATTACAACCAGTGGCATGCCCACACCTATTACACACACCTCTTTCGCAACAGCAAGAAGGTCGAGCTCAACGGGCGCTACACCCACCACGCCATCTACGACGAGACGATCAAGTTCATCAAGGACAACAAGGACGAACCGTTTTTTCTGTATTGCCCGTGGACCCCGCCGCACGCTGCCTACCAGATACCCGAGGACGAGCCCGCTTGGCAAATTTACAAGGACAAGCCGTGGAAGAGCAAGGACGCCAAGGTTGCGGCCGCCATGGATACCATGATGGATCGCCAGGTCGGCGAGATCACCGCTTTGCTCAAGAAGCTCGGGATCTACGACAACACCTTGATGTTCTTTACCTCCGACAACGGGGCCGCCAAGCGTTTTGACGGCATCCACAATTCCTGCGGCGTCATGCAGGGCCACAAAAGATCTTTGAACGAAGGCGGCATTCGCGTCCCGATGGTCGTACGTTGGCCTGGCAAGATCAAGCCGGGCTCGGTTAGTGATCACCCTTGGTACTTTCCTGACGTCATGCCGACTCTCGCCGAGATCGCTGGTGTCTCCAAGGAAGTGCCGAAGGACATCGACGGCATCTCCGTTGTGCCCACCTTGCTAGGCAAGGGAGAGCAAAAGCAGCACGAGTACATGTATTGGCAGTTTGGCGTGCGGGCCGCCCGTTCAGGAAAATGGAAGGGGATAGGGAAGGGCGGTCACATGTACCTCTACGACCTGAGCAAGGACATGGCGGAGAAAAACGACTTGTCCGCCAAATACCCCGAGATTACGGCCAAGTTCAAGCGTTACATCATCGAAGGTTACCGCGAGCCGCGCAGCCAGAAGGACGACGGAAAGTACACTGGCAAAAGTAAAAAGAAGTGAACTCGTCATCACCTTGCTTATCGCATGAACTTAGTATCCCTTCTCGTTTTCCGTCTTGTACCAATTCAATTCCTGTTGGCGTGTGTCGGGAACCTCGCCTTTCTTGCCGTGGTTTGCCATGGTGAGAAACCGTATCAGCCCAAGCTGAGCGACGGGAAGAGTCCGGACTTTCATGACTTTCCCATGGGCGTGTTGTCCGCCACGGGAAGGTTGCACGAAGGGGAAAAGGAAATTGTTGTGCGCGACGTCGGAAAGGGAGGCGTCGCCGAAAGTGGAGGGCTTCAGGTCGGCGATCGAATTCTCTCGATTGGCGGCAAAACGCCAAAGCCATTTTCCATGTCCACCGACACTGGCCTAGAGGGGCCTCAGGAAATGCTTGGCAATGCTCTTGAGGCGGCTTGTTCCTCCAAGTCAAAGCTGCTCCAACTCCAAGCGCGGCGCGGAGAGAAAAACGTGACCGTTAAGCTGAAGGTGCCGGCTTCACCTGTCTTTGCCTCGACCTTTCCTCAGAAATGCCCGAAGAGTCGGAAATACTTCACCGGAATCGTGGATCATCTCGTTGACGTCCAGTTAGACAGTGGAAGCTGGAGACCCGGAGTCGGTGGCGATGCCGACGTCTACATGTCGGCTTTCTGCGGATTGGCCGTACTTTCATCTGGCCGGAAGGAGTACTTGCCAACGGTCAAGGCGGCGATCGACTTCATCCGCAAAAAGAGCATTGCTCAGATCAAGCCGGATGATCCCAAGGTGGGCCCGAAGAGTTGGCAGGCGTCCTCCTCTGCCATCCTGTTGGCCGAATACCAACTGGCCACGGGGGACAAAACTTTTTTTCCGGATCTCAAGAAATGTTGCGACCTGCTCGCCGGCCGCGTGTCTGAAAACGGCCGGATGGGCCATTACTATGCCGTGCCTTACGAAGGAACGGGTTTGGTTATCATCAACGTGCAGGCTCACCTTGCTTGGGCCCTCGCCGCCAAGTGTGGTTACCAGGTGGATCGCAAGGCATGGGATCGCTCGATGGTGGAAATACGAAAATCGGTTGGCCCCAAGACTGGGGGCATCGGTTATTCTTCGCGGGTTCCTGACTACCCCGACATTCCCGCCCGAACCGGCGCCATGACCGTCGCCTTGTCCGTCGCGGACGAGGAACCCAAGCTGGCCGAGGGGCTCGCTAACTCGCTGGTACGTCACCAAGCTCGCATGCGACATGCTCATTCCATGACTTCCATCGGTTTAATTTACGGCATGGCCGGAATCAAGGTGATCGACCCCAAGGCTCATCGGGAAGTCATGAGGAAATGGATTCCTTATCTGGAGCTTTGCCGAACCTCGGCTGACACGGCGGCTTATTTTGGCAGTAAGCGAAATTACGCCGGCGATGCTTACCTCGGGTATCATCCGATAGGCAATGCAACCGTTGCCCTCATGCTTGCCAGCGCCGACAACAAACTCTTTATCCATGGGGGAACCAAGCGCAATTGGCTTGGGAAACCCTAAAAGCCATCGTCCAATGAAAAAGTTCATCAGCCTTGTCCTTTCTCTCTTCTTGTTCGCTTCGCTCCATGCGGCGCCCAGCAAACCCAATATCATATACATTGTGTCCGATGATCTTGGCTACGGAGACTTGGGAAGCTATGGCCAGAAAGAGGTCAAGACGCCACGACTCGATCAAATGGCCAAAGAGGGGCTGCGTTTCACCGATCATTATGCCGGTCACACGGTATGCCGCCCATCTCGTCTGGTCTTTCTTACCGGCAAGCACACCGGACATACCGCGATCGCCGGCAACAATATGCATGTTTTACCCAAGGGTACCAAGTCCGTAACTTCCCTCCTCAAGGAAGCCGGTTACGTGACCGGAGGCGTCGGCAAGTGGGCCCTCGGCGACGTTGGCACCAGCGGTCACCCGAACAACCAAGGCTTTGATTTCTTCTATGGCTACCTCGATCAATCCGCCGCTCATGATTATTATCCTGAATTCCTGTATCGCAACGACAAGGCCGAACGCTTGCCCGGCAACGTGAACAGTGGGAAGAGAAACGTTTCCTCCAAGAAAGTGACCTATGCCCATACCCGGATCACCGAGGAGGCCCTCGCTTTCATCGAGCGTAACAAGGCCAAGCCGTTCTACCTCAACCTCACCTGGACCATTCCGCACACTAATAATGAGGCCGGGCGAGTGGAGAAGGACGGGCAGGAAGTGCCCGACTACGGTATCTACTTGAATCGTGACTGGCCCAATCCTGAAAAAGGATTCGCCGCCATGGTGACCTTGATGGATGAGGACACGGGCAAGATCATGGATTTGCTCAAGAAACTGGGCATCCATGAAAATACCCTCGTTGTTTTCACCTCCGACAACGGACCCCACCAGGAAGGCGGGCACAAAGTGGATTTCTTCGATTCAAACGGAAAGCTCAAGGGATACAAAAGATCTCTCCACGACGGTGGTATCCGCGTTCCCATGATCGCTTGGTGGCCCGGTACGGTGAAGCCGGGCGTAACGGATCTCCCCTCGGCTTTCTGGGACTGGTTGCCCACTGCCTGTGCATTGGGGGGAGCGGAAATCCCCGATGACATCGACGGTATATCCTTTGCCCCGACATTGCTGGGGCAGAAAGCACAGCAAAAGAAGCACGAATACCTCTTTTGGCGCTGGAGTAAGTTCCGGGCGGTCCGCATGGGCAAGTGGAAAGGGGTGCAAACCAACAAGGACTTGGCTCTTTATGACCTGAGCAAAGACTTGAGCGAGGAAAGCGACGTGGCCAAGGAGCATCCCAAAATTGTTGCTCGGATAAAGGAAATCATCGACGAGCTGGAATAGGTTCCCCACTGCATTTTTTTCTCACTTGCCAAGGTCTTTACTTGATCGCTTGCCTCCACGCCATAATCCTGTTTCTCATGAAACCTTTATTCTCCTTCCTTCTTCTCAGTTGCCTTGTCCTTCCTGTTTTCTCCAAGGAGGCCAAGAAGTTTTACGTCCCCGTCGAGAAAGACGTCGAGGGCTGGACGATAGAATACGATCCGCAATTGCTGACGGATGAAAACAAAGCCTTTTGCGAGGAGGTCACCAAGGCGCTTGCGAACCACCTGCAGCGCATCAAGTACATTTTGCATAAGGACAAGGTGAAGGTACTGCAGACCTTGCGCATTCGCCTCGACCTGAAGCACGAGTTGGGCAACATGCAATACCACCCGAGCCGTCGATGGCTCATTGCCAATGGCTACGATCCAAAGCTCGAGAAGCGAGTCCATCTCCCGCGGGCGCAGTCTTTGATCAGTCGTGGTACTTGGGCCAAGCATCCCTACGTTATTTTGCACGAACTGGCTCACGCCTATCACGACCAGATTCTGAGCTTTGACAACAAGGAGATCATCAAAGTCTACGAGGCGTCCGAGACAAAGGGGCTCTACGAGCGGGTACTTTTATTTTCTGGACGAAAGGTGAAGCATTACGCCCGTACCAACCATAAGGAGTTCTTCGCCGAGATGACCGAGTCGTATCTTGGAGTGAACGACTTCTATCCCTTCGTGCGAGCCGAGTTGAAGGAACACGACCCCGAAACCTATGCTCTCATGCGCAAGATCTGGGGGCCTATCTGACGGCCTGTCTAGCTGTTTCTACGGCTTCAGTTTCAGGTGATAGCGGTTTCCGGAAGAGGGGCGATGAAAGATCGGTCCTACCTCCACCACCACCTTGTCACCTGCCGCTCGAGCTTTTGCGCAGGATGGGCTGCCGGCTCCTCCGCTAGTCGGATGGTAGGCGCTGGCATATCGAAGCTTGGGCTTGTTTCCATTGATGATTGGATACCCAAAGGTGACGTTCACCTTGGGAATGCCGGAGCGGGGAATCTTTGAGGTTGCGTAAATTTCCACGAAGGCGGCATGACTCGCCCAAAAGGTGAAATCGGTTCCCTCGAAGAGAAGTCCTCCCACGTCGATTGATTTTCCGGTTTCCTTGACCAGCACGCGGCAATCGAACCATGTTTTGTCTCCTGCCTTTTTGCCTTTCACGATGGAGTATACGTAGCTGCCCTTCCCCCATTTGAATGGGAGGCGGACACTGCAGAACGAGCCTTCGTAGCCAGCGCTTTCGCAGAGCCCGTTTTTTACCGTGCGAACGTTGTCCAAGCTCAACGGGGTCTTCTTGTCTTGCGCCCACCTGGAAAAAATGGCCCCCATGCCCGGATGTACCCGCGTTCGGCTTTTCTTGGAGGCCCACCCATTAACGTTTGTCTGGAGACCGCCGTAGAAGTCTATGCCGTTGATGCGCGCGATTCCGACCGGGGCTACGTAGAGGTTGTAGGAGTCGGGTACGTCGCGGTCGATGGTCACTTCCACCTCAAGCTTTTCGAAATTGGAGGTTGGTTTCTCGAAACTCCACCATACGTCCGCCATGTGCCATGGCCGAGGTGGTAAGCGAATGCCCAGTTTGGCGGCCATCTGCTCGGGGGAGGCTTGCGTTGTCGATAATTGTTTCGGAGCGTCTCCCAAAACCGAGACGAAAGGTAAGCAAAAAATCCAAAAACGCGTCATTGGATTTAAGGATTACCCATTGGCTTGCATTGACCAACGATAAAGTTCGACCCAGACTGATTTCCTAATGTCCGGTAAAGACGAGTTGATCGACCTGTTGAAAAGCGGCCTGATCGTATCCTGCCAAGCCTCGCCGTCTCCTTCCCTCGAGTCACCCGACGTCATGGCGTCCATTGCCGAGGCCGTGGTGGCGGGCGGCGCCGTGGCGATTCGAGCCGATGGTCCTGAAAACGTCAGAGCGATTCGCGAGCGAACGAAGGTTCCAGTCATTGGAATTTGGAAACGCGAGCTACCAGATACTGAAATTTATATAACGCCACGCCTGGAAGATCTTTTTGCAGTTGCTGCCGCAGGGGCCCAAGTGGTCGCTCTCGACGCCACCGCTCGTCCGCGCCCCGGAGATGAAAACTTGCATGAAATTGTCAACGCGGCGCGTGCAAGCAGTCCCGTCTTGCTGATGGCCGACGTAAGCAACTTTGAGGAAGGTGTTCGAGCTGCCGAGCTGGGATTCGATATCGTGGGTACCACCTTGTCCGGGTACGTTGGCGAGTCCATCGTTGAAAACGACGGCCCTGACCTGGACTTGGTTGAGCAGCTTGCCAATCATTTCGGGGATACCGTGCCGGTTATCGCGGAAGGACGAATCGCATCGCCCGAGCAAGCCGTCGAGGCCTTGCTGCGCGGCGCCCACGCAGTGGTAGTGGGCACGGCCATCACCCGGCCGCAAACTTTAACCCAAGCTTTTTGCGAGGCCTTGCCTTCCTGATATCGTAAACCGAAGGCCTTGGACAAGTAATCCCCTGCCTAGTCGAATGGAGAGCACTTACTTGTCGGTGGAGCCACCGAGAGTTACGTTTATGCCGTACTCCGTTTGAAGGTAGGCATGAGCCCGGCTGGCGTAAGAGCTTTTAGGGTATAGCTTGCAGGTCATTTGGAAGGCCTTGATGCATTTTTCCTTGTGTCCCGCCATTTCATAGAACTGTGCGATCCGGAATTGCGCCCGATCTCCCACGTTCTTGTGGGATTTCGCTTGGTTTAACATCACCAGACCTTCAGGCCATTTCTTAAGCTCCTTGTTGCATTCCGCCATGCGAAAATAGCCTTCAGGGTAATTGTCGGTTTGGCGATAGGCTTGGATCGCTTCCGACCACTTTTTCTTTTTTTCGTAGCATTCCGCCATTCCCCAGTACCAATCGGAATGGCGATCGGGATCTACGTTGAGCAGTTCGCGATAGGTGTCGATCGCCTTGTCCCATTCACTGGCCTCTCGCCAAGTGTCGACTACGTTTTTTTGCCAGCTGGATTCGCGTTCCTTGTCGAGCGCAATGAGGGAGAGATAATTTTTCACCGCTTCTTTCCAATTCCTTTCCGAGCGGTAGGATTTGGCGATGGCGAGTCGACCTTCCACTTTATCGGAATAGAGTGCGTAGACGCTTCGGGCCTGTCCGTATTGGTTCTCCTCTACGTAGGAGTTGGCGACGGCCCGCAAACCGGCCTGCTTGTCCTTGTAACGCCGGTAAACGCTTCGCGCTTGTTCTCTACGGTCTTTCCTTTTGTGCCATTCCGCCATGCTTCCGAGTATGGAGTCATCCATGCCGAGCTTTTTCCCCATACGTTCGTAGGTTGCGATGACCTGCTTGTCTTGGTCCAAGGTGGCATGAACTTGGGCGATCCGATCGAGGGTCTCGCGGGCGATTCCTTCCGCCTTTTTCTCGGAAACGTCGCCGGGCAGTCGTTCTTCCAGGAAGGATATCAACTCGGCGCCCAGCGCCTTGGCTCGAGGTTGCGACTCATCCTTGGCAAAGAGTTCTCTCGTTACGGCATTCCCGCTGCTATGAACCGCTTCAATGAATGCCCGTTCTTTTTCACCATGAATTTTTTCAATGGCCTCGATACCCTTGTCGAATTCGGATTCACGAAAGTGGTACTGGGCCAGTTTACTGGCATAATGAGGGGTATGCCTGTTGCTTGGCGTCTGGAAGACGAGGCTTGTCCAAAGCTCCACCTGTTTCTCGATATCCTCGCGGTTGGCCGCGATGACCAGCATTTCCTCGCAAGCCCTGGTGGCATTGACGTGCTTGGGGTGGTCTTCCAGCAGCTGCTGGAAGGCCTTCTCCGCTTTGCGTGGCTCGCCATTGAGCGCATGACATCTGCCAATCATGAAATTCGCAATGATCGCCTCGTTGCTTTCAGGCCAGTAATCGATGACTGACTGAAAGCCATCGCGGATCGCCGTGTTGACCAAGCGGAGCTTCACTTGGCAATGAGCCCACATGAGCAAGGAATACGGTCCTCCGGGACTACGCTCGTAAAGGGTGAGGAATTTTTCGTACTCCGAGGCCGCTGCCACGTAGTCCTTGGCCTCGTAGAACTTTTGGGCAATCTTCAACTGGTAGCGCTCGATTTCCCGTAATTTGGCATAGGTTTCGACTTGGATTTGCTCTTCTTCCAGCAAGCGAGCGTTCGCCGCATGCGGGCTCAGCAGGGTGCCGAGCGCGACAAAGGAGAGAATCCAGGCACTCAGTTTGATTTTTTTCGTTTCTCTAGCCATCTGTTGTACTCCGCGTGAGCATAGAATATGACGTTTGTTCCCAAGTGATAGCAAGCTTCCCATACTTGTCTGTCGACACCCGCATGATCATCGGCCCAAGCGTCCCCGATGTCTCCGGGATGATAATAGGCCACGATTCGTCCGTCCACCACCCAAGCCAAGGCTTCCTTGCCTCCGTGGGGAGCGACGTAGGGCAGAAAGGGAATGGGGTAGGGGATGTAATGAATGGGGTGGTCCAGCGGGACCACAATGTATTGTTGTCTCGGCAGGATGCGAGACATCAGGCTTTTGAACTGGTTGCCCCAGTGAGGGCTTCCGCCGTTGTCGGCGAAGAGCATGCCATGCTTTTCGAGTAGGTAGGAGCGTAGCACGTCGACGTCTCCCTTGCCTACGTTGATGTTCTTTTGTCCGGTTAAGTAAAGCAGGGGAGGGCTTTCCCCGATCTTGAAATTCTTGACTTGCGATATTGTCCTGGTTTGCGGTTCGTCGGCCACCTTGTGTTGCGTCAGGAGGTGATATTGCATGAGCATGTTTTCATCGGCGTCGATTCCTTGGTCCCAGTCGCCGCCGGAATATTCCAAGCGTATGAAGTGCACTTTTCCCCTGCTGTTCCCGCTTGAGAAACCAGCGCCAGCGCCTTCGCCGGAGCCTGCCTTGTAGGCATGTTTCGTGATTTCCAGCAATTGCAACTGGGTTTCGTTGGGAGCGTGCGTATAAACTGAGCTATAGGGGTTGAGGACGAATTTCTTCTTGATGATTTTCTGTATCTTTACCATGGGCTGTAGCGGGGCTTCCTCGCCTCCGCCCGAGGGCAAGGCGAAAGCATCCTCGCAGCCCGTCAGGTTGATCAGTATAAGGAATATCGCCAGAAAAGTGACCAAGTAGCCGAAGAAAACCGAAAGCGACTGGTACAGTTTGGGTTTCTTTTTGCCATAGAACCAGGCATCCATGTCCACGGGATTCCATATGCGGCGGCCATCCTCGGCGTTTGCCATCGATGCGTGCATCGCAAGCAGGGGGCTTGAACCTTCCTTCGGCGCGGATGTCTCGAGTCGTTTCACTTGGTAGCGTTGCGCTTGCCTGTCCACCAACCAAACGGTCCAAGCCAAGCCAACGACGAAGATAATGGCCAAGCCCGTTTGGGCAGTGATCGCCTCTAGGTTGTCCCAACCCTTTCGGTCGCACTTGAAGACAATCAGGTGCCAGATAGGCAACAGGCATGCCGAATAAATTGCGTAGCGAAACAAGAGAATTTTTCTCCGCGCTTGCCAGAATCCCCAAGCAACGGGAAGGAGGGCGACGTAACAAAGGAGGTCGTGGCTTTCCAAAGAGAACCATTTGAAGTACTGCCAATCCAGCCAAACGTAAAGCCAGACAAGGCTGAGCAAGGCGGCGAGAAGCCAACCCAATTGGGCGCTAACTGAATTTCGATTCACTGATCCAACAAGTCGGGCTCCAGTACGTCGATCTCAGGTGGCTCATCCGGTTTTGCCTCGTTGATTTCCAAGGCTTCGGCAGGCGTCTTGGTATCTTCCGTTTTTTCATCGGTCGCGGAACTTTCCTCTTTGCTTTTTTCGCTCTCTTCCTCCGGTGTTTCGTTGGCTTGGTCTTCGCCATCCTTCATGGCGTAGGGAATGGCACTGAGGGCAAAAAGGAGGGTTATCATAACCAAGCAGGAGACGACCAAGCTCTTGGCCAAGTTGCTTTCGGCTACCGATCCCATCATTTCCTTCGGACTTTTGCCTTTCAGGGTGGCAAGGAATTCTCGTAGTTCGCCGACTACGGCTTGGCTGTTTTCACTGATTCGCTTGAGGTCTCGTTTCGGGCTCGCGATGGGTTTGGTTCCGGGTTTGTCGCTCATGGCTACGTGTTCTCTTGTTTGATTGGAAATCTTGTCGTCGTTTGTAGATCGCTAGTTGTTTTCTTGTTCGAGGACATGGTGGATTTCGGCGCCTGCGGCGCTGATCGCCTCGATTACGGGCTCGAAACGTTCGGCTTTGGTTTCCTTGTGCACTTTCAGGAGCACGGTGCGGTCCTCCTTGGCCTCTCCCAACAAAACCTTCAATTTGTTGGTCAAGTCCTTCTTGTCCAACTTGCCCTTCTGACTAGGGTTCTCGAGCTCCTTGCCGTTCAAGTAATACTTGTTGCCCACGTCGATGACCACACTCGCCTTGTGGTGCTTGGCTTGTTCGAGTTCCTCGGCTTTCGCGGGTTGCCACTTGAGATGACTGTCGTCCTGGGCCCTGGCTAGTATGACGAAGAAGATAAGCAGCAGGAAGGCGATGTCGCCCATCGCCATGGACGGCACCGATGCTTCGAAGCTACGCTTGGGAATCTTCATCGCTGGTTCAGTCGACGACTTTCGTTTTGGTTTCCTCGATTTGCAAAGTTATGGTGCCTCCCGCTGTCTCGATCATGGAGGTGTATTCGATCCAGCGGTCATATCGCACCGCCGGGTCTGCATTCAGAGAGACTATCCGGTTCGCCTTTCCTTCTTTTTGAGCAAACCTCTGGGTCAATTTATTTTGCAGTTTGGACTTGGGCATTTCCACCCCGTCCAGCAGGACCACGTTGGGCATCAATTTCACTTCCGGAACTTCGGCTTGTTCCTTTTGCTCCTTGTCGTCGTTGGGAAGGTTCTGCGAGCGTCCTTGCTCCGGTTCCACCGAGGCGCATACGAGAAAGAAGACGATCAATATGAAAGCAATGTCACTCGACGCCCCCGCGGGCGGCTCAACAAGCAGTTTGTTGCGCTTGAGTTTCATTCCTTGGTGTTCGTGTTCTTTTTCTTGGGAGCGGTGCGTTTAAGGGCTGCGGGTTTCTTTGCCGGGGTGGCATTTTCCTCGTGCCTGTCCAAGGTGAGGCGGATGGTGACTACCTCGATCAATTCCGCCGCGGTGCCCTCGACCTCGAGCACGAAGCCGTTGATGATACTGGTGAAGTAGTTGAAGAAGAGATAGGCTGGTATCCCGACGATAAGTCCGAAGCAGGTGGTCAACAGGGCGACTTGAATCCCGGAAGCGGCGGCTTCCACGATGTTTTGTTCTCCTATTGTATCCACGATCTCGGCGAAGGCCACGATCATTCCCTGAACGGTGCCGAGAAAGCCCAGCATGGGAGCCACGCTTGATATGGTGGCCAGGATCGGCAAATGCCTCTCCAAGGCGGCCACCACGTGCACGCCGTAGTTTTCCATGCTCTTGACGACTTGTTCCTCGATTTGGGCTTGGTCGTGCCCGAGTTTTTGGAGCACTAGGTATTTCCGCAAACCATTGGCCAGCATGGCGGCCACGGGACCTCTTTCCCTCTCGCATAGCTCGAGGGCCTCCTCGGGTTTGTCTTCGGAGAGCAAGTCGATGACTTGTTGCCGCAGGGCTTCGCCATCCGCGTTCAGCATTTTCAAGCTGCGCCAGCGTTCGATTACCACGGCAAGGCCCACGATAGCCAAGATAAGCAGAGGCCACATGAAGAAGCCTCCGTCCAAGAGAAGCTTGATGGCTCCCTCGTTCATCACGCCTTCCAGCCAGGAAGGGTCCTCCGCTTGTTCCGCTGCGTCTGTTTTCTCGCCTTCCTGAGCATGGGCCACTTGGACGAACAAGAATGGCCACAAGGCCGTTTTGAGTGAGGGAATTTTCATGATGGATGAAATACTATGGGTGTCACCTCACTCCTCGAGCTCGGCATTGCTTTCGAATTGCTTGAGCATTTCCGGCAAAGCGAGGCGACCCCGCGAATACTTCGCCGCATCACTTTCAGGATAGTCCCAGCGGCAGCGGTTGTAGCGCTGGAAAGCAAGGGAGTCATTTTTCCCCATGCGATAACTTTCACCGCTCCAGAACAGGGCTTCCGAGCATAGTTTGTCATCGGGAAACTTTTTCACGAAATCGTCGAAGGCGGATGCCGCATCCACGAATTTCTCGGACTTGTAACGGCACTGGCCGACGCGAAAAGCCATTTTCGGGGCCCATTGATGAGAGTCAAAGCGTTCAACGAATTTAATGCCGACTTGCTCCGCTATGACGAAATTCTCGCTTCGATAAAAATATTCATTGATGCGAATCATGGCATTGGCGATGAGTGGGCTCCTGGGGTAGGTGGAGGCGAGCGTGACGTATGCCTCGAGGGCGTCGTCGAAACGCTTCGCTTCCTCATAAGCTTGGGCTAACTTATATTGGGCGTCGGCAGCAAGTGGGTGCTCCGGGAAGTTGCGGACAATGTTTTCATAGGCCTCGATGGCTTCGCTCCATTGTTGCAGTTCCTGAGAGAATTGGCCCAAAAGGTAATTTACGCGGGGGGCGTATTTCGGATCCGGGTAATCCTCCACCAACTGCTTGAGCGAGAGACGGCCGTTTTCCAAGTCACGCTCGGCTTCTTCGTTCCGGCCCAGTTTGCGATGACTTTTGAACAGTTCGAAATAACTTTCGGCAACGTGGAATTGTGTACGGACGGCCAATTCCTCTTCCGCGAAAATCTTGCTGAAGGACGAGACGATGCCATCCGCCCCGATCGACACCGCGCTTTCAACGGTCAATTCCCGATTTCCTTCCAAGGTGTTGGCCGTGGGATCGACGTAGGTGGCGGCGAACAGGTCTCCGAAAAAGGTTTCAATGGACCTGTTTTCATCCAGGTTGCCTGCGGTGGGATTCTCCTTCGCATCCAAGCGGAAAGACCCGGTGAACAACCCGCTGTGACCAAGGGTTTCCTCCAGACTGACGGTTTCTTCCTCGCCCAGTTTGGTTTCGATTTTCACTTTTACCAAGTCGCGGTCGTCCGAAACGTCTCGATCGGGATCGATGACCCGTAAATAAACCTTCTCGCCGACGTAAAGAAGTTCGGCGGGTTCCATGTATTCAGGATCGGTGATCACGATTTCACCATCAGCGATCATTTTCCCTTTTGCGAAACGCAAGGTGCCATTTCCGTCGGGGACCAACTCGTCCCGATAAGAGGAGGTTGCAACGTCGGCGCCCGATAGATTCAATACCCGCACGGTCAAGTCCGATTCCTCTTCCTCCTCGGCGCCCTCCGGAGGCAAGACGCGACCTGACAGGCCTTTCGGGCCGCCTTCGTCCACGGGTATCACCGACGGGCTCTTGGGCCCACCGAGATGCAACAGCACTTGCCCTATGAAACGGCCTTCGTAAAGCGGCCAATTGCCAAAGCCGTCCGGGGCGGTAGTTGATTCGCCGAAACTCGATGAAAGCTGGCACTCCAGTTCCACTTTGCGGGTGGCGTTACCTTCCCCAACCTCAACGGTAACGCGGGTGGTGGACAAACTGTCCTTGGCCGCGTCGGGATCAATGACTTCCACCGTCAGCGGCATCTCGTAAGCAAAGCCGACCACTTCTGGAGCTTCTTCCGACTTGGGCAGATAAACGGATTTTGCGCTTCCGCCTACTTCGCGAATATGCCTGGTCTCGATGATCCGAACGGATCCTTCCGTGGGTTCACGGACGAAGACCACTGCCTTGCGTGCGTGGGAATGCCCCGGAAAGGTGTTTTGCGGGTCGACGTAGCTAAGATTCACGCGATCACCTTGCTTGACCACTAGTTTAGGAGCTTCCCCTTCCTTCACTTCCTGAGGCTCGGACGCGGTATCGATCTGCGTCCTGAAAATACCCGTATTTTCTCCTGTTTCGACGGCTACTCCATCTACAGGTTCGTCGTTGTTGAGGACGAATTGAACCGCGATTTTGTCTACTTCGGAAGATACGTCCATGTCGTAGTCGGTCACTTCGAGGACGATTCTTTCGCCCGGGTCTATCCTCATCAAGTCCTTGACTTGCTGCTGGATGGCTCCGTTGCCGGTTTTGCTGAATTCATAGGCAATGGGCTTGATGCTCGCGTTGTAATAGGTAGCGGTCAGCTGGTTTGTAAGGAGGCGGTTCTTGCGTCCGTCGCGGGCGAATTCATCCAGGTAACTGGCGGTCACCAAGTCACCCGCATTGATTTCGAGCACGTCGTTCTCGGCCATCTCGAGAACGTCGGCTTCCGTAGGTACGAGAACCTTGTCGCCTTCCTTGATCGTCACTTGGTTGACGGCGAGCGACTGGCCGATGAATTCGTTGAAAACAAACTGAACGTGACGCACGTGAGCGGAGGGTGTGGAGAAGGTCCAGCTGGATCCCTTCTGAATCACCTCAACGATATCCTTGTCCTCCTTTGCGGCGCCTGCTTGCTTCACGACCTCGCCGAAGTCATCGGGGCGAAAAGAACCCATGGCGACCTGTTCGACGTTCGGGTTTTCCCTGGCGCGTTGCGCGCTGGCTCCCTGTTTCAGGTTGTTTACGTAGGCAATCACGGTGAGCTCGTGGGAGCCCGCTTCGAGGTAAACGTCGACTGATCGTGACTTACGAGCCGTCTTTGCGTCGCTTGCGAGTACGAGTTTCCCATTCACCATAATGGCAGCGTTGTCTGCGCTTACGTTGAAGCGGGAGGCACCAGCCTCATGCTGGGCATAGAGCCCCGACCAGATAATTACGCGCGGCGTCTTGGCTCCTTTCCCACCGGCCTCCTCGATTTCAGGGGCAAGTGACCATTCCAGCTTGTCCACTTCCATCTTTTCGATCGGTTCGCCCTTTTTCAGGCGATCGGTCAAGGTGTTCCAGTCATGGAAGTGTACGTTGCCTGGAGCAAGGTAGGTTCTTTGCGTCATGGCTCCCTTGGCGAATCCCAAGTCATTCGCCTCCGGAGCCGCCGGCCAGCGAGCTAGCTCGTACCAGAAGCGCCCATCATGGCTGCCTTTCATCCGTATTCGCACGGGTGATTGGTTGGCTGGCTCGAGTCGTCCGTCTCGAAGATGCGGACTGCCATTGGCTTCTTTTTCGAAACGACCGTTTTGGTAATTGAAGGTGAAGATGGTGGCGTTGCCTTCCGCAGGCGTGAGAGTAAAGTGATCATTGGTGCCTTCGTAGCTCCATTTTCCCTTGGTTACTTCCTCTCCGGTCTTTGCTTCGAAGTTGCCATCCGCTTGCAAGCTGAGGGCGAGATCTCGACCCTTTTCATCCTGATAGGTCCAAGTCGCCGACGGCTTCGGTTGCTCCGGGGAATGCAGCTTGACCTCCGTGACGTCGTAAACGTCCTTGAGGTCTACGGTGAGGGACTTGGGAGCGGAACCGTCGGGTTCGCTCACCCAGGAGGAATCGGCATCCTTGTCGATTGCCATGAGAGGGCTACTGTCGATCGAAACGTCGCTGGCCAAGGCTCCTGCCGGAAGTTCGCCGGTCTTCGCTTTGCCCAGAAAAACACCGGTGCTAGGACCGGTTTCCAAAAGCTCCACCGTTACCTCGTCACCGCTGTTAGCCTCCAGTTTAACCAATGCCTTGTCGGCTTCGTCACTAAGGTCGCGATCGAAATCCTGTACGCGCAGGTAGATGAAGTTGCCAGGTTTTATCTGGTTGGAGGGACGACCCTCGGACACAAGTTTTACTTCTTCCTTTTCCTTTTCCACCAATTCCTCCGTGAAGGTCGTTTCGCCATCCTCTTCCTCGATGACCAAGCTGCTGGCGGCTGCGAAGGTGGCGTCGGCCGCGACGTGAATTTCGTTGGTGCCCAGCATATGAAACCGGAATTCCTTCTTGAATTCCTCGGGGTAGTCGACCGTGACCTTGTCGCCGCCCTTCAGTTGAAGCACGCGATCTCCCTCGGCCACTACGCCCAAGGCGGTGGGTATTTCCGCCATGAACAAGCCTTTGCCTGCGCCACCACTGATCAGGTTGACCTTTTCAGCGTCGCCGCCAGGTTCCGTACGTACGTTCACGGGAATACTCGTGTGGCCACGACTGATACCTAGATCGCTGTCTTGAACCACGATGGACAGGGCGACACCAGGCTCGTGCCAGCGCTTGGATTCTTGTCCCAAGCGTCCTACTGCCCGTAGGAGCTGAAGCTGATCCATGAAGCGTTGTTCGAGTCCATACACCTCGGCCAAGTTGTACAGCGTTTCATTGGCCAATTTGACGTCCGGTACTCTTTCCAAGACGGACCTGAAAATATCTCGAGCTTTATCGCGATCGCCTTGACGGCTGGCCAAGAGGCCGCGCATGAACTCGGCTCGGATGACTACTTGGGGGTCTCGGTTGTTGGCCAAGGCGTCGAATACTTCCTCGGCCTTCCCATAGTTTTTCTGCTCCATGAAGGTTTCTCCAATGCCAAAGTCGGCCTCAATTGCCTGCGGTCCCTCGGGGAATGAATTCTTCACGGTCGTGAACTCGCTGCGGGCAGCGTCGAAACGCAACCATTTGAAGTAATTGCGAGCCATGAGCAGGCGAACTTCCGCTTTTTCCTCATCCTCGAAATTCTTCGATTCCCCATTTTTCACCAACCACATGGCGAGCATGTCCTCCACTCTCTCGTGGTTTTCGTCTCCACTGGCTGCGACGTGGGTTTCGGCGGCGAAGAGGAGAAGCTCCATTGGTATTTCATCCCTGTGCTTGTCGAATAACTTTCGGTTGGCCAAGTAGGATTCGAGGGCCCGGTCGTTGTCACCCAACCGTAGTTGCAGGAGTATTTCCATGAGCGGAGCAAGCGGGCTGTCCTTGTCGATGGTCATGCCGATGCCGCCGATCCTTGAATAAGCTTGGGCGAGCAAGCTGCGACCTTTGTCTTGGTAAGTGGCTGGCACGTTGTTCGCATAGGCCTGGGCGGAGGTGATCAGGGTGGCGGCACCCGCATGGTCACCCGCCGTGAGCGCGGCTTGCGCGAACGCCATGCCAATGTTCCACCCGTGCGTGCTGTTGTCCGCGCGCAGGAGGGCGGCCCTCATGGCCTTGAGCCGTTCCACTTCCGTCTTTGGTTTTTGGGAGTCGATTTGCAACAAGGCCAAGGTGGCTTGCAGGGAATAATTCCAGAGATCGACGTCAGCGAGGGACCGTAGCAGCCGGGCCTTGTCCACATCGGTAAGCTCGTTGTCGTTACGGACGCTGGAGATCCAGCCATTCAGCTTGGACGCATCCATGGTGAAACTGCGATACGGACGCTGATCCTGACGGTCGCGAGCTTCCTTGAGAACCCGGATGAAATTATTCCAGTCCTTTTTTGCAAAAAGTATTGCCGCATAGTCGGAGGCAAAAGCGGCGTGCTGGTCGTTCTCCATCTTGCGCCATTTGTCGAACTCCCGAGCTTTTGCATTTTCATCCGCATCGCGCAGACGAATGTGGATCGCGTTACGGAACTCGGCGTTGTTCGGGTCCGCGCCAACATGGCGTTTCAAGTAGTCGTCGGCCTCGGCGATCATTTTGCGGTCCAGTAGTATGGTGGCGTTGCTGCTGAGATGAGAGACGGTGTTCCCGAATAGCTCCTCGGCTTTGGCTACGTACTGGTGGACTTGGCGAAGCAAATTATCGTCCTCCGCTTCCTGAGCGGTCCGGTAGGCTTCATGCCAGCGGCTCGCATCGTCGACGGGGTCGGCCTGGAGCAAGTGACGGACGGCTTCCACGCGGTCGCCTGCGTTGCCGTAGCGGGTAGCTTCCAACCAGTCGGAGGCCCTGGTGGCGTCCTTGGGGAAACGCTTGGCCAAATCCTTGAAATGAGAGATGGCCAAGGCCCTGTCCTTGTTGCCGGCATGGTGGCGGTAATCGTAACCGAGTTCGTAGTGAAAGCGTACGAATTTTTGCTCGCTGTTCAGTTTCCTTGATAGAGAAATGAATGATTTCGGCTTGTTGGAACCAATCGCCTTGTCGAAAGCGATCCATTCAGCCACTTCAGGATGATTGTTCAGGTTCTTGATACGCTGACGAAACCACTTGCGGTTTGCCTTCTCCAAATCCGCGCTCCCCGTTCCCTTCGCCCAATCCTGCAACCAAGTCCTCAAATGAGAGAGGTGACCGTTTGCCTCTGCGAACTTTGCCAGTTCCTCGGCATCGCGACGGAAAGTTCCCTCATCGGGAGCGGAGGTCAGGTACCAACTCAGGGCTGCGTTGATCTTGCTTTCGTTCGTAGGAGGTTGTCGCAGCATTTGGCGGATTTCCGCGCGGGCGCGATTTACGTCCTTGAGCCGATCCCGATATAGATCGAAGGCCAAGGCGTAACGAATTACGAACTGTCTTTCCGGTAGGGTTTTGCCCAACGCTTCACGCAGGTTCCGTTCGGCTTCGGGGAGCCTGTTTTTGTCCAGTTCGTTCAACCAGCGGACGTAGTACGACGCAACGTCCCGGTAGCCAGGAGCATGAATCATGGCCTCCAGCGCGGCGCTCAGGGCCGTTTCCATTTGCTTTTCGCGAGCATAGGCGTGAGCCAAGTTCGACAAGGCCATTCCCAGGTACTTGCGGTTTCCCGAGAAACGTTTCTTGTACTCGTCCACGAAAGGCTTGAGCTGACCACCCTTGGCTCCACTGTCATAGGAGCGGGCAATCAATTGTTGCAGGTAGGATTCGTTGTCCCTTTGGTGTTCCCAGGCGCGGCGGAAGTGGGTGACGGCGTTCACTCGTTGCCCAGTACCCCACAATGCCTCGGCGATTTCGTAGTGAATTTCCGCTTTGCCCTTTGCATCCCGGACCAAGTTTCTTTGGAGAAGCTTTTCACCGATGGCGATGGCTCCTTTTCTATCCCAATCGCGCTCCGCGCATCGGTCGAAGGCATACTTTCCTAGGTCACTCGCCACGGGGCCATTCACCTTGTCCAGCATTTCAAGGGCAAGGCGACCGCATTCCTTGGCTCCCTCTGCACCGGAGACACCGAAGTGACGCACGGCCTGCAAGCCACTTGTGAGGTCTTTCATGCCGGAGAGTCTCCAAGCCCTTTCGAAAGCCTTGGCTGCCTCCATTTTCTTGTTTTGGCGTTCCAAGACCTGACCTAGTTCCCGGGCTACTTGCGGGGCGGTTGCATCCTTTGGGTAAAACTCGAGAAATTGACGGGCGGTGGAGACGATGTCCTCGTTGCGGGAAACAAGCAGGTGGCCGTCCAGCAGTTTCAGCATGATTTCCTTGTGCCTGGGGTGATCCCTATGGACCTTCACGAAGGCCTTGCCAGCTCGAATGAGGCCAAATGCCCGTGCATTGGTATGATATAGGTCCACCAGAGCGAGCAAGGTGTTTGCTCCTTCGACGGAAGAAGCGTCGAGTTTGCGGATTTGTCCCTCGAGGTCTGCGGCTTGCCGCGAAACTTCGTCGACGGCGTCTTGTCCGTTCGTGGCGTTGATCGACCAGAATGAAAGCAGGCCGATTAGTAGAGTTTTGCGTAGGATTGATCGGTTCATTGGAAAGTTCCTGAAGTAGCTGTTGCTTTATTTGCGTCGTGTTGGCCGCGTGGCTTGTCAATAACCGGCCTTGACGAGGGCGCTGCTGATTCGTTTGGCCTCGGAGGCCAAGTTGCTGTCGGGGAATTCCTCTATTATCTGGTCGAATTGGCGTCGGGCTTGGGCTTTTCGATTAACTCGATAAAGGCATCGCCCGTAGTTGAAGAGTATAACGTCAAGGAAGCCTGCGTCCGGATGGTTCGACAAAACGTTTTCAAAGACGTCGATGGCTCGGAGGTAGTCTTTTTTGCGGTAATAGAATTCAGCCATTTTCGCCACCGCGTCACCCACTCTTCCGCTTTCCGGATAACGTTCGAAAACCGTTTGGTAGGCTCGGAATGCTTGATCCGAGTAGCCTTGGCCTTTGTCGGGACCTGCATCCGCGGCCATTTTTTCATAACACTCCGCGATTCCGAATTGGCCTTCCCCTCGCAGCTCGCTGTTCTTGAGCGTGGTCAGCCCTTTGTATAGAGAGATCGCAGCCTTGAGATCTCCGCGTTCTCTCGCGACGTCGGCTTGCTGCAGAATGGCATCGTCGACGTATGGGCTTTCCGGGAATTCGTTCTGCAGTCTTCTGCTCATTGCCGTGGCGGCACCGTAGTTGCCCATGGCGAAATAGATTTTCCACAAGCCAACGTAAGAGTCTTCGAGGATTTGCCCTTTCAATTTACGGGCGGACTTCGCCGTGTCCTCGGCAAGCGCAAGCGCTTCCATGTACTTCACCTTGGATTTTTCAGCTAATCCAAATTCCTTGTAGTGATTGCCAATTTCCGTCAGGGCGGCCGACGTTTTCATTTCGGTGCGCAGACGGAGTTCTTCATCCTCGATGCGAGTTTTGGTCACTCTCACTCCTCCCACGTTGCCTTCGATGCACTTGGCTTCCGAGGTTGCGTCCCGCTCGTCCTTGGTGACGTTTACCTTGTCTCTGTAGGTAATGCGAACGACGTCTCCGGGGAGGGCTTGGAGCTTGCCGTCCTGCTTGACTTCTTCTGATTTCTCGATCGGAACGACTCCTCGAAAAATGCCGCTATGCGTGGAATTGTCCTGAACGACCTCCTTGACGGGTTCGGGATCGTCTTCTTTTTCAGCGGGTTCATCCTCACCCTCTTGACCAGGCGCTTCCTTGGCGCTTTCCTCCTCGCCTAGCTCAAGTGACGAGGTTTCTTTCTCGATGAAGGTCTCCAGCAACGACGTCGTCACGGAGTCGACCTGCTTGAACTTTTCGATTTTGGGTCCGTTCTCGCCGTCGAATGCCAACGCATCGACGGGATCGGTTCCCTTTTCGGGTGGAGCGATCGCCCCTTTTGCGACAAGGGCGGCGATCTCCTCGTCTATTTCATCCGCGGTTTTGCGCCGATGCACACTTACTGTCGCCATTATTGAGTCCGGTTTTTCCGAAACGTCTCCATCCGGGTCATTGACTTGCAGGTTGACTATCTTTCCCAAGACCACGCCGCGCAGGGTGTCCTTGTAGGAACCGTCCATGATGGAGGCCTTGCCTTGGCCCACCACTCGTACTTCCTTGAGTCTCTTCTGCTCGAATTTCTTGTCGGCTGTGTGTTGGTCGACGTAGGTTACTTGCACGACGTCGCCACCACTTACCTCGAGGATACCGTTGCCTTTGTTGGTTGCTCCCAAGCTGGTTGGCAAGGAGCCCAGCACAATGCGCGAATTGCGCCCAACTGGACGACAGTCCAGGGTTTCCTCGTCACCTCGCTTCGTCTTGCAGACGATTTTCACCATCGCTCCCGACTTGAGGATGGCGAGATCGGCGTCCTCGATTTTAACGAAAAGCCTTTTGCCAGCCTCGACCTTCTCCATGCCTTTGTCTTTCTCGGAGAAGGCGGTTCCCACTTTTTCCAGTGACTCAATGGCTCTGCTGTAGTGGCCTTGCTTGAAATGGCCTAGACCAATGTAGTAATAGGCGCGATTGACTTCTTCCGAGGTAGGGAATTCCTCGATCACCTGCCTTAGTGTTTTAAAGCATTTCCCATAGATTCTTCCTTCGTAAAAGCAAATTCCTTGCTTGAGCGTCGCGGTTGCCCTCATGGCGTCGTCCGGGTTTTCTTCCACGGCGGCGGCCTCGAAGTGCTTGCGGGCTTCATCGTAAGCGCCTTTGCCGGTCAGTAGATGTTCTCCAATCCGCATGTGGGCGTCGAAACGTACTTTGCTGCGTGGGAACTGGTTCAGCACAGTCTGCCAAATCTCAAGGGCTTTTTGCTTCTCGTCTGCTTCCAGGCGAGCATCGCCTGCTTCGAGCAACTTACGAGCTTTGCGGTCCTCGGTGATGGATCCCCGAAGAGGGCCCCCTTGGGCGTTTACGAATATCGGAGCCAGCAAGGCTGCCGACAAGAGACACATCCTGAGAAGGCGTGGAAGAGTCATGGCTGGGAAGGGAGGGTTGGAATTACTTAAAAGACTGCGCATAATGCGCACGCACGAGCATACCCCAAAGTAATTAGTTCGAAATGCAAAGAGGAAAATGCGCTTAGGAGAAAAGTTCCTTAACGGGTTCGCCCCCTTCGCGAACCAGTCGCATGGGGCGTTCGAGCGGAGTCATGATTTCCTTGTTCCCATCAATTCCAAGAGCATGACAAACCGTCGCATGCAAGTCATACGGTTTTACCGGGCGCTCCGCCGGAGCCACGCCGTCTTCGTCGGAGGCTCCAATGACTTGTCCTCCTTGGACTCCTCCTCCTGCGAGGAAGCAACTGAACACCTTTGCATGATGGTCGCGTCCCGCGTTCTCGTTTATCCTGGGAGTGCGACCGAATTCACTCAGCATCAAGACAAGAGTTTTCTGCAACAGACCACTGCTGGCGAGATCCTCGATCAGTGACGCGAGGGCGGGGTCCATTATTTCCCCATGTGCGCGCATGGCCTCGAAGTTGTTGCTGTGCGTGTCGAAGCCACCGCGGTTCACCTGCACGAATCGCACGCCGGTTTCCACGAGCCGTTTGGCCATCAGGGCGCCGCGCCCGAAGTCCGTATCCCCGTACCTTGCAATGGTCTTCGGGTTTTCGTGCTTTAGTTCAAAGGCTTTCAGGGCAGGGCTCCGCATGAGAGCGACGGCATCGTCCACCGCGGTTTCATTTGCTTGCATCGCTTTGGATCCCAATTGAGAGGATGTCTTGCGATTCATACGGGCCAGAACTTCCAAGCGTTTGTTTCCGCGGATCTCGCTAATGCCGGCAGGAAACTTCAGGTAGGGATCGGGCTCGCCCGGTTGTCCCACGAAATAAGCGGCGCACTTTTGCCCGAGGTATCCCGATCGGGGTGCTTGTCCACTCACCGTTACGTATGCTGGCAAATCCCCGAGTCGTTCTTTTTCATGAACCACGATGCTGCCCAGACCAGGGTGTACCAAGTTGGCGCTTTGCCCGTAACCAGTTTGTAATTCGTAGGTGGCTCGACCATGGTCTCCATTGGTGCCGGCAATGGAACGAACCAAGGCGCAGTGATGCATTTGCTTTGCCAGTTGCGGCAAGATTTCACTGATCTGGATGCCGTCCGCGGAGGTCTTGATGGGGTCGAACTCCCCTTGTGTGGGGCGTCCCGGTTTCGGATCCCAAGTGTCTATGTGGCTCATGCCACCACCGTTCCAGAAAAGAATGACGTGTTCCGCCTTTGCCGGCAGGGCGCTACCTCCCGCCGCCAAGAGTTGGCTTACGGGCATGCCCAACAGGGTGGCTGCTCCCCCTGCTCCCTTCAGGAACCGTCGACGGGTCACTGCGTAGTCACTGCAATGCGTGGCTTTCTTCATCATGTTTGAGTTTTTGTTTTGTAGTAAAGTTAGGGTTGGTCAGGGGAGAAACTTGAATTCATGGCTATTCAGCATCGCCCAGCGTAGGTCGGCCATTCCTTCCAAGGGGGTCTTGGCGGAAGAAAGGATAGACAAGGCGTCTTGCACTTCATCGGCCAGCGGTTCCCTGGTGAAAATTTCGAGATAAGTCTGACGAATGGCGGCATCCAAGTCTTTGGTCCTCCCTTCAAGCAGTTTTCGCAAAGGTTCCAGCAAACCGACCCTGGAAGCTTCGTGAGTGAGTTTCCCATTCAGCATCATCAACGCCTGTCGCATAGAGGCAGAGGAGTTTCGAAAGTCTCCCAGCCGGTCACGGCCAGGTTGGCCGAAAATTCTGAGGAAGTGATCCGGAGCGGCAGGAGAAGCCATCCTGTAGGAACTGGAATACTTCGGGTTGTCGTCTACCTCTTCCTCGACGTAAACGTATTTGTATTTTCCTCGCCGGGTTGGTTGTTGAGCCATGCGAGCCATCCGCACGGCTTCGATTTCCTGGTCGGAGCGCATACGCATCTCTTCCAGTTCCGCCTTCACTTGGTTGTTGCTGAGAAGGGCCTTGAAATCCAAGGCGATGCTTTTTTCCAAATCGTATGCCCCGCCTTGTTTTCGGGGCATCATATTGTTTTCCATGGATGGAGAGGCGGGAGAGGCGGTCGCCGGTTTGGGCGAAACTTCGACTTCCTTTCCGTTCTCGTCTTTCTCGATATAAACGCGTTGGCGGGTACGGACGGTTTTCAAGTTGGCCTGAGCCGGCCATTTGTAGTCTTCCAGATGACCCGCCGTGACGATGCTGTCGAAAAGGGCCTCGCCGATCATCCGCCTGCTGGTGCCGGATGCAAAAGCCGTCTCCGAATCGATGCGGGTCTTGTTGGAATGAGAGGCGTCCAATGATTTGCGGGCATAGGCATCCGATTTAACGATCAGACGAAGCGTTTCCCTCAGGTCATAGCCTACGGCAACGAATTCCTTGCGAAGGAAATCAAGGGTTTGGGGGTGCGAAATGGTTTGGTATTCGGAATAGTCGTCGATGGGTTCGTAGAATCCTCGACCCATTAATTCAGCCCATAGGCGATTGACGAAATTCTGGGCAAAGTATCGGTTGCGAGGGTGTGTGATAAGCTTGGCCAGTTCGGAACGCATTTCACTGCTCTTGTATAGGTCTCCCAATAAGTCCAATGAGGCATTTTGCCGCTTCAGGTCGCTTTCGGGATCGAATCCGGCAGGGCCTACTTTTCTAGCAGCGACGTTGACGTTGGCTTGTGTTTCCTCGAGCAGGTTTTCTATTTCAACTCCCGGGTCCTCTTTGCCCTTTGAGCTGATCTTCGCGCGTTTTGCTTTCAGTCGAGCCAAATGAAGGGGTGGCTTGCTGAAGGTTTCCATAAGAAAAGGAAACCTGGCATCGATGTTGGCGCGCTCCGAAGGTTTCTTGCGAGCGGGTGGCCATAAGACTTTGTTCTCCTTGCCTTCGGTGGTGTAGACTGCTCGGGTAAGGCGGCTTTCGACTCTGCGTGTTTTACCGAAAAAGGTGGCCATTTCATAAAATTGACGCTGACTCCAGTCATCAAAAGGATGGTCGTGGCATTGGGCGCATTGGAGCCGAACGCCGAGAAACACCTGAGCCGTTGCGGCGGTCAATGCCATGGGATCCACGTTGTCGTTGAGAATGAATCCCACAGCGGGGGTGGTGTTCGCTCTACCGTTTACGGCAATCAGTTCTCTAGCCAATTCGTCGAACGGCTTGCCTTCATCCACCGATTTGTGCACGTAGGCCAAGAGGGCGGTACCTCCAGTCGCTCCCGATCGAATCCTCAACATGTCGGCGAAAAAAGCAGTCCATCGATCAGCAAACCTTTCATGTAGAAGAAGTTGCTCAACTACGCGATCTCGTCGTTCCGAGGCATTCCATTTCAGGTAACGCCTGATTTCCTTATCACTGGGAATGCGCCCGATCAAGTCGACGCTCACTTTGCGCAGAAACGCCAAGTCATCCATCGGTTCTCCATGAACCAACCCTTTTTTATCAGCATTGCCCAAGGCGATTGCGTCATCTACCTGAGTCTTGCTGCAAACCAGCTCGATAGGGAGTGTAAAGCAAAGAGCGAATATTAGTACCGACCCCCATCCTGCTTGATTCTGCATAGTGAAAAACCTTTCTTTGCTCAGCTGATTGCACGCAACTTTTGCATTCAATTGATTGGAGTCAATGCGAAGCTTCGTTTGCATTAAACTTTTCTCTTCAAGCATTGCCCTTGCGGTACCTGCAAACCCCGTAATTCTTTTTCGTCATGAAACTTCTGGTTCTTTTTTGCGTCTTTTTCCTGGCAGTGGGTCCAACGGTCCGTTTGCCGATGAACCCAAGTCGGAGCTGGCTTGGAAGGAAGCCCTTGCCTCCCAAGGCAAGAAACCGCGCAACCACGAGGAATTGCTGCAGCTTCCTTTCATTCAACTCTACGATCTGAAAGCCGATCCCGGTGAAAAGCGTAATTTGGCTACTAAACGTCCGGATCTCGTGAAACGCCTGATCGAATTGCTTCGAGCCCAAGTTGCCAATGGTCGAAGCACTCCCGGTTCCAAGCTGAAAAATGGCAAAGAAAGGATTCACATCATGCAGCGTGTTTCTCCTTTCGTCTGGAAAAAGAAGTGATTTTCGTTTGAACCCTAACCTGCCATGAAAACTCTACCAAGATCCTGCTTCTCCTTCTTTTTCTCCTTGGGGTTCCTTGCAGCCAGCCAATTCGGGTTTGCCGAAAAGGCCAGCAAGCCTGCCTCCAAGGAACAGTTTCACCTTTATCTTTTGGTTGGCCAGTCGAACATGGCGGGTCGCGGCAAAGTGGAAGCCGAGGACAAAAAGCCTCATCCCCGACTACTCATGCTGAACAAGCGGAACGAATGGGTTCCCGCGGTCGATCCGCTTCACTTCGACAAATCGGTAGCCGGTTCCGGTCTTGGGAAGACTTTCGGCGTCCGCATGGCGGAAGACAATCCGGAGGTAACGGTTGGACTCATTCCCTGCGCCGTGGGCGGTTCTCCAATTTCTACTTGGAAACCGGGAGGGTATCATGGTCAGACCAAGAGTCATCCATGGGACGATGCCATCAAGCGGACCAAGTTCGCCATGAGGGATGGTGTCTTGAAAGGGATCCTCTGGCACCAAGGCGAGTCCGATTCGCGGTCAGGTCCCGCCGAGGTCTACGAAAAGAAACTGCACGAATTGATCGGGCGTTTCCGCAAGGAATTGAATGCGCCCGATATACCATTCATCGCCGGTCAAATGGGTCAGTTCGCCGAGCGTCCCTGGAGCGACGCCAAGAGACTGGTGGATGCCGCCCATCGCAACTTGCCGGAGAAGGTCAGCAAGACCGCCTTCATTTCATCCGATGGACTGGGTCACAAGGGAGACAAGGTACATTTTTCGGCGGCCGCCTTTCGTGAACTGGGGCATCGCTATGCTTCGGCCTACCTTGAGAAATTCGTGGCCGCGAAGCCCGTTGCGCCTAAGAAACAACGTCGCCCTAATATCCTCTTCGCGATCGCAGACGACTGGGGATTCGGGCATGCCGGTGCCTATGGTTCCAAGTGGGTGAAAACACCTGCCTTTGACCGTTTGGCGAGCGAGGGTATTCTTTTCACCCGAGCTTACACTCCCAATGCAAAATGCGCTCCATGTCGCGCTATTATTTTGACCGGCAGAAACTCATGGCAACTGGAGCAGGCAGCCAACCACATGAATTTTTTCCCAGCCAAGTTCAAGGGGTACGTGGAGGGGCTTGCCGACAATGGTTATTTTGTTGGTTACACGGGGAAAGGGTGGGGGCCCGGCATAGCCAACAATGCGGAAGGGAAAAGGCGGCAGTTGACGGGGCAGCCCTTTTCCAAGCGGAAGGCCAAGCCCCCTGCCCGGGCCATGTCCGGCAACGATTACGCAGGTAATTTCGAGGATTTCCTAAAGGCCGCGCCCACCGACAAGCCGTGGGCTTTCTGGTTTGGCACCAGCGAACCTCATCGCGGATACGAATATGGAATCGGTGTGAAACGTGGAAAGAAACTAGCCGACATTGAGCGTGTGCCGGCCTTCTGGCCGGATACCGATATGATCCGCAACGACATGCTCGATTATGCGGTCGAAGTGGAGCATTACGATCAGCACCTCGGCCGAATTCTCGAGGCCTTGGAAAAAAGCGGTTTGGCAGACAATACTTTGGTTGTCGCCACTTCGGATCATGGGATGCCCTTTCCGCGCTGCAAGGGGCAAGCATACGATTACTCCAATCACGTTCCTCTCGCCATTCGCTGGCCCGCAGGAATCCAAGGAAGCAAGCGCGTGGTGGATGATTACGTGAGCTTTGTAGATTTAGCTCCCACTTTTCTGGAGGTGGCTGGCATCAACGCCAAGCAGGCTGGTATGCAACCCACCACTGGCCGCAGTTTGTTTGATGTCTTCAACTTATCTAAATCGGGTCAAGTCATTGCTGCCCGCGACCATGTCCTGATTGGTAAGGAGCGCCACGACGTGGGCCGACCCAAAAACGGCGGCTACCCCATTCGAGGTATCGTCAAGGGAGATATGCTCTACCTGCGCAATTACGAACCCGCGCGCTGGCCAGCGGGCAACCCTGAGACCGGTTACCTCAACTGCGACGGCAGTCCGACCAAGACGATTCTTCTCAACCAACGCCGGGCAGGTAACGCAAAGTTCTGGCAAATGAACTTCGGCAAGCGACCCGGCGATGAACTTTATGACCTCAAGACCGATCCCGATTGCGTCAAGAACCTAGCCGAAAACCCTGCCTATTTCGACTTGAAGTCCAAGCTTTCCAACCAGATGACGAAGGAGCTCACGGCTCAGGGAGATCCGCGCATGTTTGGCAACGGCAAGGTTTTCGACGGCTACCCCTTCGTCGGACCGTGGAACAACTTTTATGAAAACTACCTAGGCGGCAAAAAGACGCCTGGCACGGGCTGGGTGAACCAAAGCGACTACGAAAAGGCCCCACTAGATTGAGGAAAGGCCGCAGCCACTAGCTTTCCAGTTGTATTTGAAAAGTCTTTGCTTATTGTGCTGCTCCTTTACGTAACTGGCAGATCACTTAGGCTGTATCATAAATACGGCAAAACCAGATTTTGTAATTTTCTCAAATTAAATACATCTTCATATGAAATTCGCCCATATCCTTCCGCTTTTTCTTTTAGCTGGCGTTCCCATCCTTTGGGGGCAAGCCGACAAGAATGGAACCACACCGCCAGTCTTGCCTCCATTGGCAGTGGAAGCCAGTTCCCCCGGAGAGTTGACCTTGGATGATGCCCTGAAGATCGATGGAGGCGACCTCGAGGCTCGCGGCATGACCTCTCTCGACGGGATTTCCGCAATTGCCCCCAACCTTCACCTGAACGGAAACGGGATCAAGTCCTTTGGAGACGTCATAACCCTCCGGGGTGTGGGCAATACTCAGTTCTTCAGTGGAGCAGGAGTCCAAATGTACGTGGATGGCGTTCCCCAAGGCAACGTCTTCTCCTATGGTAGCGAACTTTACGACATCCAAGACATCGAGGTGCTCCGCGGACCCCGAGGCTATCGCTTTGGCAAGTTGGCCGCGGGTGGAGCCATTTACTTGAGAACCCAAAAGGCCGGCCCGCAGAGGAAGAGCAAGGTTGGCGCTTCCTTTGGCCGCTTTGATCATCAATCCTACCAGTTGTCCAGTTCGGGGCCTCTTCAAGACCAGTTCTCTTACTCCTTTTCCGTGCGTAGTTCCCAAACGGGTGGTTTCCTCAACAACTCCGCGGGACGAAACAATGATGCAGAAAACCTCAACGGACGCCTTGTCTTTTTCTGGGATGGTGGCGAAGGCACCAAGGTTTCCTTTGGAGGTTCACAAGACGAGCATGAACTCGGAGCTCAGCCTGTGGTTTTGAGAAACCAGGCTGATTTCTACGCCCGTTCCACGGATTTCGACGAGTATACCGACATCGACCGTAACCAGCAGTTCATCACTATCGAGCGAGAGATCGATGCCGGTCGACTGGTATCGATAACAAACCGTACGGACTGGAGTATGAGCCCAAATCGCTTGGATTTGGACCTTTCCACGTTCTCTGCCGCCACTTCCGTGATTGAACAGGATCAGTCCGAATGGTCGCAGGAAATTCGCTTGGAGTCGCCCGAAGAATCCGCATGGGATTGGACCCTTGGCTTTTTCTATTCCGACAGTCAAGTAGAGGGTAAGGCGACTCGGTGGTTCTTGACCGGATTCCTCGCCCCCTTTCATCAAGACACGCAAGAGACAACTTATACCATGGATAGTGAGAATTACGCTTTCTTTGGTTCCTTGACAAAGGATCTTTCTGAGCGCGACCAGCTCACCGTCGGATTACGCTATGACAACTTCGACAAGGATTTACAAAGAACGAAGACAAGCCAGTTGGCCGCTGCTTCCACGCATGCTGGAGCGAAGGATTTTTCCTCTTTTTCTCCTTCCCTTAGGTTGGAGCGTGAATTGAGCGATCAATTGATCGGGATTGCTCGTGTCTCTTACGTGGAAAAGCCAGGTGGCTATTCGGCGTTCACCGACACCGCATCTCAGGTCCAGTTCGCCGAGGAAGAAACGGTAGCTTATGAATTGGGATTCCAATTCAGTCCTTCTGAAAATTGGGGATTGAACGTTACTGCCTACTTGAACGACATCGAGAATTACCAGTTTGAAATGCCCGTTACGGGTACGACCGACTACTATCTCGCCAATGCCGACGAGGTGAAGGCCAAGGGACTCGAGATCGAGGGATACTTCAAGCCCTCGTCTGAATTGACCTTCTCCGCTCTGTACGGTTTGTGCGACAGTGAGTACGAGAGGGTTTCCTCTCTGACCGCCCTGACCGGGAAGCAGGTTTCCTTCGTACCCGACCAGACTCTATCCCTGTCACTGTCTTACGAAAACGAGGACGATTTTTTCTGGCAGGCCGGTTCAAGGACAATCGGAGATACCTTTTATTGGGATGGCTCTGGAGCTAATTCAGGGGACGTGATCGATACCTATACCCTTTTGGATGCACGCGTTGGCATTCAGCGTAATGGCTGGGAAATCAGTGTGTTCGCCACTAACCTGACCGACGAGGAATACTACACCTCGCTGGTTAGTAGTTTGAGCAACCTAGGCGCCGCCCCTGGCGTAGTTGGTTCGCCCAGGGTCTTTGGCTTGAGCGTTTCCAAGGAATTCTAATTCTTGGTTTCTTCCTTCTGGTTTTTCAGGAAGGGATAAGCCCCGAAGAGGCTTGCCGCAGCGAGGAGCAGGAAGAAGAGGGCGACTGCGATGAAACCGTCACGCAAGGAGTCTTCGTGCAGGAGGTGGCCTTTTGGTGATGCCGCATAGATTCCCAGCGCCCAAACGAGGATGGGAGCCAACAGGTACTGCACGACGTTGACCAAGCTGACCAATCGTCCCAAGACCTCTTCCTTGCATTGCCGCTGCAAGGTTGTGTTCGCAAGAATGCCGACCACTTGAGCAAACAAGGCAAATCCTGCGAAACACAACATGGCGAAAGCGAGGGAGTAGCTGAAGCTGACTAATGCGCAGCTCGTCGCAATACCTAGCAATGCGATCGTTGGCATAGTAGGCCTCGTTCCGAATTTTTGTAGAAAGAGTGGTAATCCCAAGCCACAAATCATGGCGCCGATTCCATAGGACATGTCCAGCAGGCCGAATCCTTTTGAACCTGCCTGCAAGGAATCCCTGCTGAACCCCACCAGCAAGACGTTCGACATATGAGCAGCATAGCCGGGAGCCAAGCCGAACAAGGCAAAAAAGAAAAGGGGCTTGTTCGCCCGGGCGTAGCCCACACCCTCTGCGAATTCCTTGAAAAAACTACGAAGCCCAACGCCACCTTTGGGTTTGCGCGGGCGATCGGGGAACCACCTTCTTATGAAAATCCAACCGAATGCGGCGATGGCAAATCCTCCTGCAGCCACGGAAAACGAACCAATCGGACCGAGATGCCCGTATAATATTCCCGCCACTCCCGCTCCAAGCAGGTACCCTCCCTGCATGAGAGCCGTGTTCAAGCTGTTTGCGTGGAGTAGTTCAGCTTTCGACAAATGCTCTCTCAGGAATGCAGGCAAGGTGGTCCAGAACAGGGCGCTCCCCGAAGTAATTAGCACGGCGTAAACATACAAGTGAGAAGGGTGAAAAACTCCCCACGCCATCATTGCGATGAGAAGAAGGTTCAAGACCAAGACGTAGATGGTCGAAAGCAACAAAACCTTGCGGCGATTGCAGCGATCGGCCAGCACCCCGCAAAAAGGAAGTAAAACCAAGGAAGGCATCAGGTAACTGAGCACTAGCCAGGCAGTGGAGGTGGCGGACTTTGTTTCATCGTACAGCACCCAGTGGCTGGCTACGAAATGAAAACCACCTCCAATCGAGGTAGCCATGTGAAACAACATAAAGAAACGATACCCCGAACGCCGCAACGGATTGTTCTTCGACAACTTCATTCCCAAACCTCAATCATAGGCCGCAAGCATCGCTTTCGCTAGCCAACCTGCAAGCTTTCATGCATAAGGAATCCATGTACCTTTTATGGCGTTCCCTTGGTCTTGTCGGTTTGCTGACTGTTGCTGGAATTATCTTCGCCCAGTCAGCACCGCCCAATTTCCTGGTGATCTTTGCTGACGACATGGGCTACGGCGACGCCGGTTGCTTCGGATCCAAGGACATTCGAACCCCACGGATCGACCGCATGGCCAAGGAAGGCATGCGGTTCACCAGTTTCTACGGTCAGCCGATTTGCGGGCCTTCGCGAGCCGCCATCATGACGGGTTGCCAACCCCTGCGGGTGGCCGAGCGGGGAAACGTGAAGAACGTTCACCCCATCCTCCACGCAAAAGAGATTACCATTGCCGAAGTGCTGAAGACCAAAGGCTATGCCACGGCTTGTTTCGGCAAATGGGACTTGGCCAAACATGCCCAAAAGGGTTTCTTCATCGACCTTTTCCCCACTCGCCAAGGCTTCGACTATTTCTTCGGCACGCCCACCAGCAACGATGCCCTAGTCAACCTCTACCGAAACGAGAAACTGATCGAGCCGAAGACCAATATGGCTCCGCTGACCAAGCGGTACACCGATGAGGCCATTGCCTTCATGAAAAAGAACAAGGACCAGCCGTTCTTCGTCTATCTTCCGCACACCATGCCTCATACCCGCTTGGACGCCACGGCTCAGTTCAAAGGGAAGAGCAAGCGTGGCTTGTACGGCGACGTCATCGAGGAGATCGACTTCAACGTCGGGCGAATCCTGGATGCGGTCGAGGAGATGGATCTCTCGAAGAACACTTACGTTCTCTTCACCAGCGACAATGGTCCTTGGCTGATCAAGAACAAGAATCATCAGGACGGCCGTTTGCCCGGGGATCACGGTGGCTCGGCCGGCCCTTTGCGAAGCGGCAAGGTATCTACCTTCGAGGGTGGTGTGCGCGTGCCCACCGTCCTTTGGGGCCCGGGGCGTGTGCCGGTTGACACCACCTGCGACAAAATCGCCAGCACCTTGGACGTTCTGCCTACCTTGGCCGCCTTGGCGGGTGCCGAAACTCCTCAGGACCGCGTCATCGACGGTGAAGACGTCACGCACCTTTTTCATGGCAACTTCGACCAAGCGAATCCGGACAAGGCGTTTTACTATTACCTGCGCGTACACCTGCAGGCAGTTAGGCAAGGCAAATGGAAACTGCATTTGCCCCGGCAAGTAAAACAGCCCGGCACCGAGCCTTTTCTCGTCAATCGCCACATTGCCCCCGTCGATCGTGTGGGCTTTGCGAGTCCCTTTCTCGTCGATTTGGATAAAGACTTGGGCGAGACCACCAACCTAGCCGAACAATATCCACAAGTGGTTAAGCGTCTGCTTGCCTTGGCAGAAGGCATTCGGAA
>PBLJ01000021.1 GCA_002721705.1 Opitutia bacterium | reverse complement strand
GAATTGGCAAATTCTCCCGGTGAACCCATATTTGACTACACGGGCGGCAAATTCGGCCCCTTCGAGGGACAAATGTTCATCGGAGACCAAAGCCGTTCGAATATCATGCGGGTCTCGCTGCAAAAGGTGGCCGGCGAGTACCAAGGCGTCATCTTCGACTTCATTAATCGTTTGCAAACGGGCTGTATCCGACACGTGTTTGCGGGGGACGGCAGTCTTTGGGTAGGTCAGACCGGTCGGGGATGGGGATCGGCAGGGGGCAAGGAATATGGCCTCCAACGGGTTGCATGGGATGGAAAAACCACTCCTTTTTCCATGCATGACGTCAAGCTCACCAAGACCGGCTTTACGATCACCTTCACCAAACCCGTCGATCCCACCATGGCAAAAGAGGCAACAAATTACATGGTGGAACGATGGGGTTACGCTTACCACCCTCGCTACGGTTCAGGCAAAACGAACCACAAGAAAGAAGCCCCCACTAAAGTCACGGTGGCCAAGGACGGTCGGAGCGTACATCTCGAGGTACCTCTTGAGACGGAACGCGTCTACAAGATCATATTAAAAGTCGGTGTTTACAAGGCGAAGGACGGAACGGGTACGGCCAACAACACGGCCTGGTACACCCTGAACAGCCTGCTTGAATAGCAGCGTTCATCGGCTCAAGCCCTAGGTCTTGACCATCAATGGAAATCAGCGTATTCCTAGGGCAAAGAAAAGCCTAGGGACAAATCGTTTTTGCCTTGGTTTGCATTCAACCCAGTCGCCCAATGAATAAGTTCTCTTTGTTGACTCTGCTCACCCTCTTGCTGGCTCTTCCCAACTTCGCCGTAGCCAAGCTCTGCACCAAATGCAGTCGGTTGGCATACATCCAAGCCATAGGCGAATGCCCCAAGTGCAAGGGCTTTACCAGTAGCGCCGCTTTCAAGTTATGCAAGAAGTGCAGCGCCAAGGAAGGTAAATGCCAAAGTTGCCTGGTAGCCTTGGACGCCGTAAATCCTAAAGCGCCCGGCAAAAACCCGAAAAAAGTACTCAAAGGACCAAGTGGCAAACCCTACCCCGCCCATTGGGGCGCGCCTCCCTTACGGCAAACGCGCGACCTTCGCCCCTTGCCCGGTGGCTATGGCCGAGGCAGCGGTACCTTGGCTCGTTGGATACAACAAAACCTGGATAAGGATGCGGCCTCGGGAAAAGGGGCCGGCAAACGCCCAACTGTCAGCAAGGCATTTGCGGCGAAGCATCCGCAAAACTCCTATGCGGATGGGGAATTGTTGGTCGGCATGCAAAAAGGCTTGGATAAGGATGCGTGCAAAGCGGCGCTGGCAGGCGCCATTCCCGGCATCGAAATAAAGAAGTCGATGTTCAACAACACCATCCTGCACGTGACGTTGCCGGCCGACGTAAACGTGGAACAAGCCATGGAGAAGTTAAAATCGGTGAAATCGGTGAAATACAGCGAGCTCAACGGACGCGTAGGCATCCAACCGGTTCCTCAGCCCATTCAGTTTCAACCGGTGCCGCAACCTATTCAAATTCAGCCGGTTCCCAGACCCGCTCCGGAACTGGTTGCTCCACCACCTCGACCCGATCCTGTCGCTCCTCCTGTGTTTCGACCCGGCGGAGGAGGCCCAGTCGACAAGGCGAAAGTCGCCCAATTAAAGAAAAGCCAGAACACTTGGGAAAAACTGAAAGAGGAGTGCGGTGGGAATTATACCTACAGCAAGCGCTGGAGTAGTTGGGTGGGCTTCGGGCATACGACCGAAGTGGTGGTGGCAAACAACAAGGTGGTCGAGCGGCGTTACAAATCGTTCTCCGGTCGCCCTCGCCTCGTTGCCCCTGACCAACCACCCGCCAAGCCGGAAAACAAGGGCTGGATCGAGAAGGGAGAGGAAATCGGTTCCCACAAACAAGGCCACCCCGCAAAGACTCTGGACGAGCTATACAAGGAGGCTGCGGAGATCCTGGGGCGTCCCGTGCCGCCTTTTCAACGTCTCGGCCTGCGCTTCGACAAGCAAGGCCTATTGTTGGCCTGCTACACGCAAGACACCCGAATTGCAGACGACGCTCCAACCAAAGGGGTAAATATTTCAAGCATCACCTTGGGTAAGGGGGGCAAGAAGCCAGTCCAGTTGGATCGATCCAAACCAATCCCCATCAATCTGGCCTTCACCCAAAGTTCGAACGGCAGAACGATAAACTCCATCGTCGGACAACAAATTTCCATCAGATTGGCCGGCAATCCAACTACCGGGTTCACTTGGAACGACGCGACCAAGTCCGAAGTGGTGAAGTTGGCCGGCAAGGTCACGCACCGAGCTTCCAATCAATTGATCGGAGCGCCCGGCATCTCCACCGCCACCTTCGAGACAATGGCCGCGGGCAAAGGCACCATTGTCTTGGAGTATAAACGTCCTTGGGAAAAAAATCCGCCCGCGAAAACCTTCAAGCTAACCCTAGTGGTCGGAGGCAAGGACACAGGCTCCTCAGACGGCGAGAAACAGGCCGAGATCAAAACTCTGGAGCAGCGGATCGCCAAGATGAAGGATTTCGCCAAGCGCGCCCGCTTCACCCCTGATGGACATCAGAAGTTTCAAGCCGAATTGGCTGACTTGGAAAAGCAACTGGCTGCCCTGAAAAGTGGTAAAGGAGGCAACGGCGGCGTTCCTACCTATGAGGAATGGATCGCGGGTGGGAAAAAGATTCCTGCGGGCATGGTATTCGCTGGGGGCAGCCCGTGGTTCAACGAAAGAACCGGGCAACGAAGGCAACCACAGGAAGTCTACAAAATGATCTATGGAGCAAAGGGTGGCGCTGTTCGGCCCGCTCCGGTGAAGCCGAAACCAATCAAGCCCGGTATTGGCAGAAAACCTTTCCCGAAGCATTGGGGTCCCCCTCCTCGCTTGCAAACCAAGGATCTTCGTCCTTTGCCGGGCGGTTACGGCATGGGCAGCAGCACTCTGGCTGGATGGATCAGGAAAAACATGGAGCGAGACAAGAACCCTGAAACCGCTCCCGATTGATTCTTCTCTTCCCCCCCATCATCCGTTCAGGCTCTTGCCTGATCGATTCCAGCGTAGGTTTGCTTGGGGATTACATTTTACCTTTTCTCTCCCTTTCGCGTTGACGGCTCGGTGGAGAGGAAAAGCATTGCTTTCATGCAAGCCAAGAAACCCATCCAACCTTCTCTTTCCCGTCTAGCAAGACGACTGCCAACAGCAGTCTCATGGTGCCTATTGGCAGCTCTCACCCTATCCATCCCCATCGAGGCCTTTCCCAGCAAATACGGTTCCTGGGTGGGTACCGCGGTCAAGTTGGGACGCGACGCCAAGGGTGACAACGTAGCCTATCGCGCGATCGTGATACGCTTGAATGAATCCGGCAATGCCTGCGCCCTCTTCGATGGCGACACCATGCGAATGGCCGCCGGTTGGACCAAGGGAGGACTGAAACTGGAAGGGCTTCCTTTCACCGGAGGACACGGTAGGTTTCCGTCGCACGGCGGCGAAAAAGTCTTCGTGACGCAAGCCGTGCCTGGGTGGGCTTCGCCACAAGGTGAGCTGGCTGACCCAAGAGAGGGGAAATACTCACCTCTGGGACCCTTGCCTCGAGAATGGGCCAAGTTCGGCGGACTTTACGTCCACGGAGATCGAGTGGCCCTGAAGTACAGCGTCGGCAAAGCCGAGGTGCTGGAATCGCCTTCCTTGGTCGAGAAAGACGGGCTCTCGGTCATCGTTAGAACCATTCGCATCCAAGGAGACGGGAAGGACAAGACCATCGTGTTGTCCGATGCCCAGAATGCCTCCGTCGTGACTACGGTCCATGAACCCAAAGGAGCCAAACTGGAAGTCAAGGACGGCCTGACCCTGCTTCACTTGCCGGCCAGCAAAGGCGTGTCCACCTTTCAGGTACTGTACGGAAGGGAAAGTCCCGAAAAACTCAGGCAGGCCGCTCCCGCACTCGAGGATTTGGTTAAACTGACCAAGGGGAGTCCAACCCGATGGAAGGAAACCGTGTCCACCAAGGGCGAAGTCTCGAAAGAGCAGAAATCGTACGTCATCGATCGGCTCACGGTGCCTTACAAAAACCCCTATGGCATGCAGATGCGAATCGGTGGGTTCGACTTCTTCAAGGACGGCAAAAGCGCGGCGGTTTCCACTTGGGACGGCGACGTTTGGCTGATTCGCAACATCGATGAAAACCTGGAGAACTTGGAGTGGAAGCGCTTCGCAGCGGGCTTGCACGAACCATTGGGCCTCAAAATCGTGGACGACGTCATCTACACCGTGGCCGACGACCAGATCACTCGCTTTCACGACCTGAACGGAGATGACGAGGCGGATTTCTACGAGAATTTCAATAACGACTGGGACCTTACCAGCGGGTTTCACGCTTTCTGCTTCGACCTGCATACGGATAAGGCAGGCAATTTTTACTTCGCCTTCGGCAGCCCCGTGCGTTCCGGCGGGCGCAGCTTCGAGCGTCTCGGACGTCACCATGGGTCCATCATCAAGGTGTCGAAGGACGGTAGTCGCCTCGAGCGGTATGCCACCGGACTACGAGCTCCCAATGGCATGGGAGTGGGCCCTGATGGGCAAGTGACCAGCGGTGACAACGAAGGCACCTTTGTTCCGAGATCTCCCATCAACTGGATGAAGCCGGGTAGTTTCCACGGCGTGATCGACGTCGCGGCGGATTATGAGCAATTCAAGACCACTCCCACCGTTCGCGAAAGATCCAACGGCCGTCCACAGCACCTCGATCCATCGGAAGCCCCAAAGCCCTTGGCGTGGTTGCCCAAGGGAGTGGATAACTCAGGAGGCGGACAAGTATGGGTGACCAGCGATCGTTGGGGACCTTTCAACAAGGAATTACTTCATATGTCCTATGGGCGCAGCGCCCTGTATTTGGTCCTGAAGGAAGACAAGGGCGGCCAAATGCAAGGCGGTGTCGTGAAATTCCCTCTTCGCTTCACCTCCAGCTGTATGCGCGCCCGCTTCAGTCCATTGGATGGGCAACTTTACGTCGCAGGTCTCAAAGGTTGGCAAACCAATGCCGGAAAACCGGGAGGCCTCGATCGCGTGCGTTACACAGGCATCAACGTCGCCATGCCGAACGCCCTGCGAATCAAAGGCAATGGCTTGGAGATAGGGTTCACCTCGAAGTTGGACAAGGAATTGGCGGAAGACCCCACCAGTTACGCCATTCGTTCCTCGAATATCCGCTGGACGCATGGATATGGATCGGGCGAGGCAGACAAGAAAACCTACGAGGTGAAGAGCGCCAAACTACTTGGTGACGGGAAGACCGTGTTCATCGAAGTGCCGACCATTGGACCCGCTCATCAAATGGAAATCAACTTGGACGTGGAAACCGAGGATGGCGACGAGATCGTAACCAAGATCTGGAACACCGTGCACAAGTTGGACTGAGATCGAGCCAAACTTCACTTTCAGCATACCCTCAACTCTGGCAGCAAATGAAAAATGCAACCCGTCACGTTCTCATGTTCCTCGCCTTGAGCGCCTCCAGCCTGTTGGCGAAAGATCCCAAACAAATCTTCTCCGAATGGGACAGGGACAAGGACGGGAAGTTGACCTTGGAGGAATTACCGAGAAACGCTCGCCCTAACTTCCAACGAGTGGATACCAACCAGGACGGCTCCATTTCCCTCGCCGAGCATGAAAACTTCCTCAAGCGACCACGCCAACCGAGAAAAACAAGGCCTTTGCCAGAGGGTATCAAGCCGCTCCTAAACCTATCCTACGCGGACACCGACAACCCTCGCCAAACCCTCGACCTGTTCCTGCCTGAAAAACGCAAGCTGGGCGGCCCCTTGCCCATCATCGTCTACATTCACGGTGGTGGCTGGAAAAACGGCCGCAAGGAAAGCGGGATCGGCAAGCTGGGACCCTACTTGAAAACAGGTTCTTTCGCTGCCGCCTCGATCAATTATCGTTTGAGTGGAGAAGCCATCTGGCCCGCCCAAATCCACGACTGCAAGGCCGCCATCCGCTGGCTCAAGGGAAACGCCGAGAAATACGGGTTCGACGCTGAAAGAATGGCCGTATGGGGGAATTCAGCGGGAGGGCACCTGGTTGCCATGCTGGGCGTCAGCGGAGAGGTGAAAGCCCTCGAGGGAAAACTCGGTAAACACATGGACCAGGACAGTCGAGTCAGTTGCGTAGTCGATTTCTGTGGCCCGACGCACCTGCTTTCGATGGGGAAGTTTCCCAGCAACATCGACCATGACGCAGCCAACTCACCTGAAAGCCAATTGATCGGCGGCGCCTTGCAGGAAAACAAAAAGGCAGCCAACAAAGCCTCCCCCATGACTTACGTCACAAAGGATGATGCCCCGACGATCATCGTGCATGGTACCGAAGATCCACTGGTTCCCTTCAACCAAGCGAAAATCTTTCACGAGGCATTGACCGAAGCCGGCGTTCCAAACACCTTTCTGCCCATGAAGGGTATGGGACATGGCCTGAGTGGCCCGGTGGTGGATGAAAGCGTGAGGAAGTTCCTCGAGGCCCACTTGCTGGGAAAAAAGTAGGGCGCTCGCTTATTCCATGCCTTCTCGGAAGGAAAGTTCGCCGTCCCGCAGAACGCGGTAGTAGCACCCGGACCGCGCTTGTCCATCAGCCCCCTTCGTGTGGCAAGCTCCCGCTCCCTTGGGACGAACGCGGTACAAGATGGAGTTTTGCTCGCAGTTGACGCAAACCTCTACGATCTCGAGAAAGTCCCCCGATGTCTTACCCTTGATCCATAATTCGTTCCGACTGGTGCTCCAAAAGGTGGCCATGCCTTCCTTGAGAGCGGTTTCAAAGGCCAGTTGATTGGCGTAACCAACAATGAGGACTTCACCGCTTTCCGCGTCCTGAGCCACTGCGGGTACCAAGTCCTCTCCACAGGCGAGAACTTTTTTGAGCTTCCCGAAATCAAGAGACAACCGAGAGCCTTCTTCTAGTTCATGGTGTTCCATTTTGGTTTGAATGAGGGTTCGCATGGTTGCGAATGAAAGAACGCGAAGCAAGACCCTTCGACGGCAATTCCTATGGACAATCATCCTTTCAAGGTACATCCACTGAAGCAATGTCAGGAAGCAGCGAACAGACCGATAATCCGACAATTCTCTACGATGGCCTATGCAACTTGTGCCACGGCGCCGTTTATTTCCTCATTGAACGCGACCCGCTGAAAAACCTTCGATTCGCTCCCCTGCAATCCGAATCGGGACAACGAATTCTATCCGAGAACGAGCTCCCGAAAGACTTTATCGAAAGCATCGTCTTCGTCGAAAAGGATGGCGTACACATCCATTCCTCCGCGAGCCTGCGAGCCTGCGGTTATTTGCGATTTCCGTGGCCGGCCATCAAAGTTTTCCTGCTTGTTCCGCGGCCATTGCGGGACCTGATCTACAAATGGATTGTCAACAACCGGTACCGTTGGTTCGGGAAAAGAGAGGAATGCCCCGTCCCCGACCCTAAGGACAGCGACCGTTTCCTTTGACTAAGCAAGGCCATCAAGGTATTTCCACGGCCTCTCACCAAATAGAATATGAAACTCATCGCGTTGCTCTCCCTTTCACTCACTCTTTTTTTCACTGGCTACGGTGAAAGTATAGCCAAACCCGAGCCTGACCTCCTCGTGCCCAAAATCGAATTGGCAGGAAGTAAAGTCCAACCCTTTGTCTATGCTAAGACGATTGCGTTGCCCAAGTTGTTGCAAAAGGCGACGATGATCGCCCAAGCGATCAGGCCAAACCCGGAAAACGCCGCGATCCCCTTGATGGCAGGTACGGCGCTAGGGGATCCAAGCTTGGCCAGCGTCGACCCGAAACGCCCGGTGAGCTTTTTCCTTTTCGACGTATTCGAGGATGATCCTGTTTTCGTCTTGGTTGCCAAACTCAAACAGGATAGTCCCATCCGCAAAACCCTGGAAGGCGCGGATTTCACCATTGCGGATAAAGATGGATGGACCCTTGCGACCCAAACTCCAAAACTCTTCAATCAAGTCAAGGACTGGTCGGCCCTTTTAGCTTTCGCGAGGGTCGCCCCCTCCACTGACGTCGAGTTCGGCGTGAGGCTCGATCCGATGCGCAAGCATCTGCAAAAGATCAAGGATGCAATCAACGAAGGCTTGGCTGGATCTCCCTTCGAGGAAGACACGCAGACCAGTCTCGGCAAAGTGATCGAGGTCGCTCTCGACGAAGTCGCCACCATGGATTCCATGAAAATCAATCTCTTGCTCTCCAATCAGGAAATCATCACCCGAACTACCTTTGCCGCTCAAAAAGGTACGGCTCTGGCGAAGTTATTCTCCACCAAGGCCGGAGGCGGAAAGGTGTCTGCGGCTCAATATTTGGAGCCAGGTGGTTGGATGACCATGGTTCTGGACTGGAATATGGAAAATTTCATGGCTTATTACGAACACGTCGGCGGCAAACTCAAAGGATCCTTTGAGGGAGAATTCAAGGAATTGTTGGAACGGTTGGATACGCTGACCGTCGATTGGACCAAAGCCTACGGTGGTCCAGTTGCCATGAGATATGATCTTGCCGAAAAAGAGGGCGCCATGCATTTCGTTCAAATTGGATCCACTGAGCTAACTCCCGAGGCGTTTGCCAAAATGATCACCGATTATTCGGCGTTGACTCAAGAGATGATGGAAAAAATCGAATTATTCGAGGAGGCGGGTGTGAAATATAAATTCAAATCCGGGAAGGGAAAACCGGTCAAAGGCATCCCCACCCATCGCTTTTCCATGAAAATGGAAGCCGATCCCGAGCTTTTCCCCGGTGGGTTACCTTTTTCGGAAATGAACTATCATTTCGCCGTTGTGGACGGACATTACGTCACCACCTCGGACAGAAAGGAGCTGGGCCGACTCATCCGTAGCCTGAAAAAGGGTAAGTCGGTCAAAAACAGCCTGGCACAGACCTTGGCGCTCCAACCCGGACAAATGGCTCGCTGGAGCTTCGACGTTGGAAAATACGCTGAATTCGTTACGGGGATGACAGGGGTTCTGGATGAGGAATCCATGCAAGAACTGGTCGATGGCATACGGAAACTCGACCTGGTTCCAATCACGGGCTCGATGAGCTTGGGTTCGGGTCGTTTTAAATCAGACGTCCGGATTCCCTTGAAAACCATCAAGGCAGGTATCGGGTTCATGGAAAAGGCGCAAGCCGGAGCCACCCCGCAAGTACCTCAATAGGCATGAATCAATCGGCTTCTCCAGACAAAGTGAAGCCATAACGAACGAGGCGTTTGCTACCTGTTGCGCAAATGGCCGGGTTATCATCTTCAACGCAAGGTCCACGCTTGCACGACGTGTCGGAAGAGTTTTTCATTCTTGCATAGCATATGAACAAGCGACTTTTCGGTGTTACCGGTTTTAATGCGTCCGAGGTAGGCCTTGGTTGCTGGCAGTTGGGAGGGGACTGCTGGGGCGACGTCGAGGAGGAAGAGGCTCTTGGCATCCTTCGAGCTTCGGTGGACGCCGGCGTCAATTTCCTCGACACCGCCGACGTCTACGGCGCGGGACGAAGCGAGGAATTGGTTGGCAAGTTCCTCCGTGAACGATCGGAGAACCTGTTCGTGGCCACCAAGCTTGGGCGACAAGCTCACGTCTATCCCGACCAATACACTACGGAAAACCTGCGAGAGTGCACCGAGGCTTCGCTTCGAAGACTCGGGGTGGAGGCCTTGGACCTCACGCAACTACATTGCCCTCCCCCGGCCATAATCGAAAACGGCGAAGTTTTCGACGTCATGCGGGAACAAGTAGCCGCCGGGCTCATAAAGAGCTGGGGTGTCAGCGTGGAAAGCGTAGAGGAGGGCCTGTTCTGTTTGGAGCAGGAGGGTCTGGCCTCTCTTCAGGTCATATTCAACGTGTTCCGCCGCAAACCATTGGAGTTGTTGTTCGAAAAAGCGAAAGCCAAGAACGTCGCCATCATCGTACGGTTACCCTTGGCCAGCGGTCTCTTGTCGGGAAAGATGTCCCCCGAGTCCACCTTCGCCGAGAACGACCATCGTGGCTACAACGAGGACGGGCAGTTCTTCAACGTCGGGGAAACCTTCGCAGGCCTTGGGTTGGCCAAGGGTTGCGAATTGGCCGACCAATTGAAACCCATGGTGCCCGACGGCATGAACATGGCCGCCATGGCCTTGCGCTGGATACTCGATTTCGATGCCGTGTCCACCATCATACCAGGAGCGAGTCGAGTGGAACAGGCCCGCGACAACGCCGCAGTCTCCGACCTACCTCCCCTTTCCGACGAGCTCCATGAAAAGCTCAAGGCTTTCTACGAAGACTCGGTATCCTCCCACGTCCGCGGACTTTATTAAATCGTCTCCATGTTCAAGACTCGTTTGAGCAAAATCCTCGCGGCGATTTTCATCTTCTCCACCATCATGGGACCGGGGCCCGGGCTATATTTGATCATGCCTGAAGGTGATGAATCCCCTGCCTCCGTTTTTGGTATACCTATTCTTTACGCGTGGGTGGTATTGTGGTTTTTCGTACAAGCAGGAGTAATTCTCGTGGCTTACTTTAAACTGTGGTCGAAACAGGAGAATTCCTCAGAATGACGCATTCTCCTATCCTAGCCAATACCGAGGTTCTGGGAGGATACCTGCCCCACCTGCTAATGGGCATATACATGGTGTTTCTCGTCGTTCTATGTATCGTTGGCTACCTCAAGGGCAAGGCAACGGAAGAAGACTACTATCTTGCCGGGCGTGGACAGGGAACGTTGGTCACCTCGCTTACCATCATGGCCACGTTTTTTTCAAGCGCCGCCTTGCTCGGCATTCCGGGAACCATTTACCGCGATGGCGTAAGTTTCGTTCCTTTCGCCCTCAACCTCACGGTCGGTGGGCTTGGCATCTACTTTCTAGGCACGAGAATGCACCTTCTCGGCAAAGCGCGAAAGTACGTCACGCCAGCCGACATGCTGAGCGATTATTATGGCGGTAACGCCATGCGGTTGCTCGCAGCACTTACCGGCGCCCTCTACGTACTGCCCTATATCATTATGCAGATCAAAGCCGGTGGCTATCTAGCCGAACAACTTTTTGGAAGGGAAAATACCTTCCATTTCCTAGGTAGTGAATACGAGATGTTCGAGATAGGAGTGTGGGCCCTTTCGCTTCTTACCATGCTCTACGTGTTGGTGGGAGGAATGCGCTCGGTGGCATGGACGGACGTCGTCCAAGGATTTCTCCTTCTTTCAGGCATGCTTGTCGCCGGTCTGGCAACCGTCATCTATTTTCAATCAAAAGGAGGTTACTTCAATGCGATCTCCACCCTTCCACAGGAGGCCCTCACCATTCCCGGGGCAGACAGTGAGAAATGGAACCCCTGGATGTTGTTCACAATCTGTGTCTTCGCTTCCATCGGGTCCATTATCCAACCCGGACAATGGATGCGCTTCTACGCCGCCCGCTCGGTGAAAACACTGAGGCAGAGCGCCCTCGTCTTCTCCACAGTTCTGCCAATTTGCTTCATCTTCGGTATCATGATAGTCGCTCTCGGGGCCCGAGTCGAATTCCCACCGGAAAAGGCATTCCCCCCCGAAAAAGCCGAAGCGGCCGATGAATGGCAAAGTAACAAGCAATACAAAGCGGGCGATATAATCGCCAAGGAAAAGCAATTATATGAAGCAAAAAGCGATCAATCGTCTTCGCTTCAATTCGAAAAGTCCTCGTGGAAGAAAATCGAGAAGGACCTCTACATTTCACATGAATCCGACCTCATTGTAACCGATAACGCGGTCATAGTAATGACTGAACATACCGTACCAAAGGTTTTCGGAACCACTCTTGGCTCCCTGATTGTCACCCTGATTCTCATCGCCGTATTAGCTGCCTCCATGAGCACGGCCGACAGCAACCTGCATGCCCTCAGCGCCGTACTTACAAGAGATGTTTACGACCGCCACATTCGGCCGCAAGCCAGTGAAAAGGAAAAGACCTGGTTTGGTCGAGCAGTCATAGTGGCGGCTACGGTGGCCGCAGTGGCCTTGGTGGAGCTAGGTCGCGAAGCATCGGGGTTCAACCCGCTGAAACTGATCACGCAGCTAATGTTCCTCGCAATCGCGTTTTCCAGCCAACTACTTCCCCTCGCAATCGACGTCCTCTTTTTGAACAAAGGAACGCGACAAGGAGCAATCTCGGGATTAGGTTTCGGCATTCTGGTCGTCCTTGTGTTCAGTCCACTTCGCGACATCCTTCTAAGCGAAGATGCTGCAGCCTCGTTGGGGGCATTCACCGACACCCTGAAACAAACCATCCACATCAGCGCCATCGGCATACTCTCCAATACCCTTGTTTTCGCCATTGTAAGCCGTTTCACGGAGAAGATTCCGCAAAAGCGCATTGACGAGTTCCGCCAGATCATGAAAGGCAAGGGATGATTTTTTCATTATGAGCACACCACGCATCCAAGTCTCCACCGTCGGGTCCTATCCTGTTCCGGATTGGCTCGCCGCCTATCCCAACGAACAAGCGCTCGTCGACGCCACCCGCGTCATATTCGCCACCCAGCGCGACGCCGGGGTCGACCTTCCGACCGACGGCGAATTGTACCGTTTCGACGTCGATCATCCCGACACCAACGGCATGATCGAATACTTCACGGGCAAGTTCGAAGGTGTCGACTCACGAGTTGGCCGAGCGGATTTGGAGGCCTTCCGAGCGAAATCCGAAATGGGGTTTCGAGCCAAGCCGGCCGGCATCGTCCGAAGTGAATTAGGGGAAGGCATCCTCAACTTGCCAGCTGATTGCGAAAGAGCGGCCAGCGTGGCAAACGGCCCCTTCAAGTTCACCCTCACGTCTCCCTATATGCTGGCCCGCACCTTGCTTGATCTCCAATACGGGGACTTCGAGAAACTGACTCTGGCGATCGCGGACGTTCTTGCCAAACAGGCGTCATCAATTTCCTGCGACTGCCTCCAAGTGGATGAAGCCAACGTGCCGGGCAACCATGAGGACGGCCCCCTCGCAGCGGAGGCAATCAATCGGGTGTTGGACGCCTTCGACGGTGAGAAAGCAGTCCACCTCTGCTTCGGCAACTACGGTGGCCAAACCATCCAGAGCGGTACTTGGGAAGCTCTTCTGGCCTTTCTCAATGCCTTGCGAACCGACCACGTCGTGCTCGAACTGGCCCACCGACCAAACGACGATTTGGAAGCTCTCGCCCAAGTGGACGAACGCATTGCCCTTGGAATTGGGGTGATCGACGTAAAAGTGAACCAAGTGGAAACAGCCGACGAAGTCGCTCGCTCCGTGGAGCAAGCGGAAGCAAAACTAGGTGAAGGGCGCATCCGTTGGATTCACCCCGACTGCGGGTTCTGGATGCTGAAGCGTTCCGTGGCCGATCGCAAGATAGCCGCCTTGGCGGCAGGGCGAGACCTTTACCTCGGACAGTGACGGAGAGCTACCCCACACTCGATCTCAAGGAGGCCGCTTTCCGTGTCCTCCCGATGCGGACTCGCTTTCCTTTCAAATACGGCATCGCCAGCCTCACCGCACTACCGCATCTCGTCTTGCAGGTAAAAGTGGAAGTGGAAGGTCAATCCGCGGAAGGCATCGCCTCCGAAGGCCTACCTCCAAAATGGTTCACCAAGACCCCGGACACCACCTTTGAGCAAGACCTCCCTGCCATGCTCGACGTCATCGAAAAGGCGGTGAAGATCTCCCTCGCTTCGCCACCCGCCACTTTCTTCGAACTCTGGCGAAACCTCTACCACGAGCAAGCGGCCTGGGCATCTACCGAAGGGCATCCTCCTCTATTGGCCAACCTCGGCGTCAGCCTCGTGGAACGGGCCTTGCTCGATGCATTCTGCCGCTATCTCGAGCGTCCCATCCAATCAATCATACACGAAAACCTACTCGGTCTCCGCCTAGGCGAGGCACGTCCCGAACTGGCCGGCGTCGCACCCGCCGACTTCCTGCCCGAGCGACCCTGTTCCTCCGTAGTGGCCCGACACACGATCGGACTCGGCGATCCGCTTACGCCCGACGACGTCACCGACGAAACACGAGCAGACGACAACTTGCCTCTCGATTTGGAGTCCTGCGTCAAAACCTATGGACTTACCCACTTCAAGATAAAGGTATGCGGCGACCTCGCGACCGACCTGCCTCGACTCCGAAAAATCACCGAACTCCTCGACCCGCAAGCCCTCTTCACCTTGGACGGCAACGAACAATACGCGAGTATCGCCGATTTTCGCGAACATTGGGAAGCTTGGCGGGAAGATGCCGATCTCCGCGCCTTTCTCGATACTGGACTACTCCTCGTCGAACAACCCGCCCATCGAGATGAAACCTTCCATGCCAAGGTAGCCGACGACTTGGCTGATTGGTCGGATCGCCCGCCTTTCATCATAGACGAGGCCGATGGAAGCCTCGATTCCTTGCCCAAGGCCTTGGCCCTAGGCTACGACGGGGCCAGCCACAAGAACTGCAAGGGAATCGTGAAGGGGATCGCCAACGCCGCCACCTTGGCCAAGGCAGGCTCCGTCCGCGATCGCCCCGTGCACCTTACCGGCGAAGACCTCGCCAACGTCGGTCCCATCGCCCTGCTCCAAGACCTTGCCATCATGGCAACCCTCGGCATCGAACACGTCGAACGCAACGGTCACCATTACTTTCGCGGCCTATCCGCATGGCCTCAATCCGTTCAGGAAGACGTCCTCGCACATCATGGCGACCTATACCAACCCCAGCCGGACGGCTACCCCAGCCTTCGTATCGAAAACGGCTCATTGAACCTCCAAACCCTCAACGCCGCCCCCTTCGGCCCCATGTCCGACCTAAACCTTTCCGAGCTTCCCATTGTGGACTTGTCAGACCCAAACGGCTTCATCGCGGCCGGCTTACCTGCCTAAAAGAGGAAAACCGAAAGATTCAAAAAAACGGGCTTACCGATTGACAGCGTGAAAAGCCAATAGTACATTTGCGTATCAATATGCGTTTTATCTGCCTCGTTTTCATCCTCGCGCTGACCGTTTCCAGTGGTTTTGGCAGGACTTTCTTGAGCGCAGACGGAAAACGAGCCATAAGCGCCACTTTGCTGGAATACGACCCGGAGGAGCAAACGGTCAAGATCCGCAGGCACGACGGCAAGGTCTTCGTCAATGCCCTCACCATGTACAGCAGAGCTGACCAAGCGTACGTCGTACGATGGTTCGATGGTAAACGTGAAAACTACGCCTATTACGGCCGCGAGTACCCAGGCCAATTGCAACTTTTCATGAAACTGCTGGAAGCGGGCAACGTAGGTTACGGTCAGACCATTCTCTACGGCCCCACTCATCCACCTATAATAATAGGAAATGGTGGTACTCCCTTTTTAGCTTTCGTCAATGGCTACAACCAACTGGCTCTTAACAACCAGCAGGCCAACGTGACTGGCGTGACTTTCGATCTGCGTAAAAAAAACTGGCAGGCTCGCATCGCCCTGCAGTCCATGCGCAGCACCGTCACCACCGCAGGAGCCCCCATTGTGGTTGGAGGCAACGTGGCGACCATTCAAAGCGTGAGCGGTCCCATACTCTACCAACGGCCGAGCAACGTGGTGATCGTAAATCCTCCGGCTTTTGGAGCCCCCGTCATCATGATGCCTCGCCAACCAGCTCCGGTGTTCGTCAATCCTTACCGTAGTGGGTTCATGATGAATGGAGTCTCCATTGGAGGAGGTGGATTCTCCGGTTCCAGCAGCTCGTTTTCCCGAGGCGGTGGGATAAGCGTACGGATTTCAAGGTAGGATCCCTGAAAGCGGGATTGGGTTAACCTTACAAAAATCGAGCCTGCGCCCAACTATCCAAGACGGTTTGCAGCTCTTCCTTTTCCCCGGGTCGCAGGTTCACCAGCGGAGGGCGGACGGGACCACCCACCATTCCTCTTAGGTCCAGCAGCGCCTTCATGGCCGAAACTTCGTACCCCTTGCGACGCGTTCGAAGGTCGTACAAGGGCAAGACGTGCTGGTCGGTTAGTTCGGTGAGAGCGCCATCGTCCCGGGCAACGCCCGCTTCGTGGAGGAGAATGGATAATTTCGGAGCAACGGCCGATATACTGGACGTAAAACGCCGGATACCGATGCCGTAATACCCTCCGACAAGGTCATCCCCTACCCCGCCAATCCAAGTGAAGCGGTCTCCGAGTCGCGCCCGTATCCGTTGATAATTTCGTAAATCCCCCTGTCCGTCCTTCCACGCGGCGAGGGTGGGCACCTCTTCAGCGAGTTGCTCCGCCTCCCAAGGGGTTAGCTTGACCCAATCTCTCGTGTAAATGAGCAACGGAAGATTGGTGGCGTTGCCGATTGTCTTGCAATAGGCAAGCAGTCCCTCAAAGGAAGCGTTCGGATAGTAGGGTGGTAATATCAGCAAAGCCGAAGCTCCTGCCTTGGCAGCCTCGGTGGCCATGTTGACCGCGATGCGTGAACCGTAGCCAACGCCTGCGATGACGGGAAGGCGATTGGCCGCGACCTCGATGGCGGCATTCACCACGGCAATATATTCGTCACGAGCCAACGAATACATTTCTCCGGTACCTCCTGCAGCGACGAAGGTGGAAAACGGCTGCTCGAGCATAAACTCCAGGTTCGAGCGGAAACCATCGAGATGAAGAGAGAAATCGCCATGAAAAGGCGTCACGGGAAAGCCAATGACTCCTTCGGGCACTAATTCAGAGAATGGTTGGTCGGTCATTTGAAGAAATTACCATCTAGGCAACAAACGTTTCCAGTTCGGATCGACGTATTTTTGCATTTCAGCTGCATCGTCTCGTTTACGATAGGGTATCTTTTCGTAGAGTTCCTTGCCTCGCTCGAGTTGGTCGTGATCGAGTTCCACCCCGAGCCCTCCCGCGTCGGGAATGACAACTTGTCCATCTTCTATCGGTACGCAACCTCCCATGGCAATCTCGTCCCGTTCCGTCTGCCAAGGATAATGAGTGTCACAGGCATAGGTCAGGTGCGGAGTGGCAGCGGCGACGTGACTCATGGCCAGCAGTGATATTCCGAGATGACTATTGGAGTGCATGGATAGGCCAAGGCCAAAGGTTTGACAGGTCTTGGCGAGACGCTGGACTTGCCGCATCCCGCCCCAATAATGATGGTCGCAAAGGACGACTTGGACGGCATCCAATCGCACGGCTTCAGGCAAATCGCCAAAGGAAGTCACCGAAACGTTGCTGGCGAGCGGGGTATCCACACCTTCGGCAAGGAGTCGCTTGCGCACCTCGGCCATGCCTTCCAAGCTTGCCGTGGGATCCTCGAGGTAACCGCCATTGGAAAGTTCCTCGGCCAAAGCGAGGCCTACCTTCACGGAGGTATCCACGGACCATGCGCAATTGGGGTCGATGCGCAAAGGAACGTCGGGTCCAAGTTCCTGGCGCAGTTGCTTGATGGTTTCGATCTCGATCTCGGGATCAAGTACGCCGCCCTTGAACTTGACGTCGCAAAACCCGTATTGGTCGAACATTTGCCGCACCTGGGCGACCAGTTGCTCGGGAGAAAGCGCTTCACCGTACTCATCGGAACGTAGGTCATCTCCCTCTCCTCCCCCACCTGCATGCTTGTAGAACGGGTAGGCGGAAAAATTCACTGCGTCCCGGACACGCCCGCCAATCAAGTCGCAAACGGGAACCTCGAGGGATTTACCGATAAGGTCGAGGCAAGCGGTTTCCATGGCGGAGTAGGTACGAGCATCGGCGTCGAGCGGGTTTTCTCCGGGAACGTGATGGGTCTGGGAGCGATCCATGCCGGAGGCTCCGCTCTCGACCATGGGCATAAGATCACCCAACAAGCGCCACGGATCAGTTCCGAGGACATGTTCCCGCAGAGCTTCCAAGGCTGTAGCGGGCTCCTCGCCGCCATAGGTTTCGGCAATGCCTACGACACCGTCCTCACTCTCGAGCTCGACGACGTTGCGCAAGGCATAAGGTTGGTGCAGACCATAGGAACTTCGCAAGGGAGGATCCGCCATCGCAATCGAATGGATACGAAAATCCTTTATGCGCATGACCTAGAAAATGAACTTTGGCCAAAGGTTGGCCAAAATGATGGTGACGATAATGCCAACGATGCCCAGCAAGCTGATAATGCAGGAAAAGGTCTTTAGTGTCTCTCCTTCGGTGAACCCGGCGAGACGACCTACCACCCAGAATCCACTGTCGTTCATCCATGGAAAAGGCTTGGCTCCGCAACCGATGGCCAAGGCGACGTAACCTATCCAATAGGATCCACCGGTGTCCACCATGCCTCCGACAATCCCCACCGCCGTGATCATGGCCACCGTGGCCGACCCTTGGGCAATGCGGATGATCACGGTCACGAAAAAAGCGACCAGCAGAAGGCCCGTCAAACCCATGCCGGACTCCTCGATCCAAGCGCTGACTTCAGACCCTATGCCTGTTTGCTGCAAAATGCCGCCAAAGGCTCCGCCCATGCCCGTGATGAGGATAATGGATCCAGCGCTACCAAGGGATTTCCTCACTGCAGCGGTCAACTCCTTGCCTTTCTTCAAGCCCGACTTCGCGAGCAACCACAAGGCCAGGCCAGCCCCCAAGGTGAGAGCAAGGTTCTTGTCGCCAAGCACACTCGTGAGGGAAAGCCACTCTTTCTGATCCGGAGTAGGTTCCGAACCAATCACTTGCTTCATTATGGAATGCCCCGCTATGAGGAGGACAGGAAGCAAAATGGGAGCCAAGGAAAGCCAAACGTTAGGCAGTTCATCATCGGAACGATCCGCCAATGCCTTGATATCTTCCGTCGTCATGTCATCTCCGGGCCGAACCTCCATGGGCCAGCGATTATTCGCCCAGTGGGCATACATGAAACCGCCGATCATGCCGAAAATGCCGACCGTAAGGCCGCCGATGATCATCTGCCCGATATCCACTCCCAATTCCCCTGCAACCAACAACGGCCCCGGCGTAGGAGGCACCAGCGAGTGCGTCATGGATCCACCTGCAATGATGGCTAAAACGTAAAGCAGGTAATTCTTTCCTGTGCGCGAGGCCAAGGCCTTTGCAAGCGGAATCATGAGGTAAAATACGGTATCGAAGAACACGGGGATACCCAAAATGAAACTGCTCCCGGACAAGGCGTAAGGAGATCGTTTTTCCCCGCAAACGTTCAAGGCTGATCGCACGATGCGATCGGCCGCTCCGCTCTCCAGTAAACAAGTTCCTATGATGGCCGCCATGGCGATGATGATCCCTACCTTCGCGCAGGTCCGTCCAAAACCATCGGCCACTCGTTTCCCGATGGATTGATCCGCCTTTTCGACAGCTACTTGGTGGGCTTCCCCCTTTTCCACTTCCCAATGATGCAACAAGCTGTCCCTTGGCGTCAGTAAACCCACCACGAAAGCCGCCAATGCCAAGGCCAAGAAGGCGTGTAGCCTGAGCCAGAGAATACCGACGATGACGACGGCGATACCGACAAGCAGAAGAACAATCGGGTCGGTCATAACGTCTTGGGGTATTCAGGTCTGAAAAAGGAAATTAATTCCCGTCTTCACGGAGAGGATCTTCCCCTTTTCCCTTGTCCTCTTTTGGAGGCCTCAATCCCAAGGCTTTTTCTTCCTGCACGACGTCGACGATGCGACGAACGCTGACGCCATTCGGCGCAGGGATCAGAAACACCAAGGTGCGCGTACGCGGAATGATATTCCAAATGGTGGAATAGACCTTGCGGTTTTTGTGGAAAATACGAATGGGCAAGTCACCGTACTCGTCAAGCTTGGCTAAGAGCATCGCTTGTCCCCTGGGAGGCAAAGAGGCTTTCTTGAGGGCGCCGAACTGCATTGCCAAGGTTTCTTGGCTTTGAGAAAAAAACCAGAAATGCCCGGCAGGAAAAAAGTCCACACTGAAGTTGATATGGCTTACCCGGTATGGCCTTTTGGGGTCTGCCGGGTTCTCTTGGAAAAGCAAAAACACTTCTTTCCATGATCGATCAATCCGTGAGGTAGCGGCAACGAAGTGGTATTCGATTTTTTTCTCTTTTTTCTTCTCGGGCTTCTTGGGGTCATCCGGCTTGGGAGGACCGGGAGGCTTGGGAGCGCCGGGTGGTTTGGCCGGATCCTCGTCTTCCTCCACTTCCACTTGCTTATAAAAAATCACCGGCAGCTCCCCATAGTACGCATATTTTCTGGAACGTCCGCCATTGGGGAAAAAGACAGGCGTGAAATCACCTTCATTCTTGCCCTCGGTGAAATAACCAAGCCCGCCGATGGAGGCTCCCTTCCAGTTCATGCCCGAGAAAATAAGGGTGGGTTCCTCCATTTCCTCTTCTTCCTCTGACTCACCTGGCACAAGAGGAGCCTGAGCAAAGCCAACCCCGGACAACGTCAGAAAAAGCACCCAAGCCAATGACAGATTATAAAGCACGCGAAGGAATTAGGGGTAAGAAGATAGGCTTGCCAAGCAATTTCCTATACTTCGTCAGGTGAAAGCCAACGAAATTGAACGATGTGGAACTGCCGACCAAATTGTTCGTTGATTAAGTTTCCGATGGGTTGATCGTTATAATATTCCTTGTAAAACCCTCTTTTGTCATCGAAGTCGTAATCCGTGAATGCCTCGCCGGGGCCATAGGTTCCACTATCGTCCGAATCATCATAAGGCTCGCTTGGGCGAGCTTGAGGTGTGTCTCCCCCACTCCGCGTTTGGTCGATCACGTAATCGGGTATGCGCTGGACAATGGCTTCGCACCAAACACGAACGTCCGGGTTGTTGGGAGCCTCTCCATAAGCGCGAATGCGAAAGGTGTCGGAGCGAACGTTGGCAACGGGCGCCAAAGCCGTCAAGACGTCGGCTTGGCTTAACCACCCGGGCATCAAGGCGCCGGTCATCAGATTACGAGCGGCTCGTAGATTTTCCGGCGCTTCCCCATATCGATGTTCCCAGTCCGGACGATAATCAATCTTGGTGTTTGGATCCAACTTGTCATGGTAATGGAGGAATTTGTCCCGCGGGCCACCGCCCCAATGCGTAACGCGATTATGGCGAACTTGGGAAGCCCGGTGATTGGTGAGGTCTCTACTGTAGGCAGCGGTAACGAAACCAAAGGGGGAAAATTGGCCCATGTGTTGGGGAATAATGTCGTAAGAGGGAGACTGGGTGTAATTGTATTGCTCGCGAAATCCCCCGTCATTGATGCCGGCGTCGTGGATAGCGGCTTGCAAAGCGCCGCGCAGGCCTTGGCGTGATTCCGTTGTTTCCTCGGGCCAGGATTCGGTTGGAGTTTGCCTGAAAATGGTATTGCCCGGTGGATTGACTAATCGGCGATTTACGAAATCGGACATGGACAGGAAAGGTCCGCGTTCCTTGACTTCCTGCACGATTTCCTCGGACAGGCGATGCAATTGGTCCGCATTGAGGGAAGCAAAGCCCGTCCAAAAGTCTTGGTTGAGATCGCCGGACTCGGGATTGACTCCTTGGCCCATGGAAACACTCAAGCGGGGAAAGGGAAATTCCTCGTCGTCGAAAGAGAGAGTGGTCGAATCCTTTCCATTGTTGACCAGTTGGTAGTCATCCTGAAGGTCGCGGATCAAGAGACTTTTTTGAGAAAGGCTTCCTAGTTGAGCCTTCCATGCCTCGACCGAGGTGGAATTGAGGTTAAAAGCTCCGTCCACCATGAGGTTGGCTGCAGCGGTATTAAAATCTCGTAGTTCTTCCAGGCGAGGGGCCCCGGAAGACCGATTGAAGTAACGCATACGAGAATTGGGCAAGGTTTGTCCGGAATCGACGGCGGTTTGGTCGAAGGAGCTAAAGGGAGGATATTTGGATGCGTTCGACTGGAGTTGCCGCGTGGGCACGGTGGAAAAGAAAAAGCCGTCCCAAGTCCCCTCGTTGGCGTAGTAGGAATAGTCGATCATCGTGTTTTGATGCTCGTTTCCTCCGCGACGAGGCAGTCCTGAATAATTGTAGGGAAGAGCCCGCATTTGATTGTAAGGGCTCCATTTTCGGTGGCGTGAAATAAGGCCGGAAGCATAAGAATTGCCAAAGCAATAGGCTGGGCTGTTGCCGAAGTAGCCTAGGTTGACGTGCTGCAAGGAACCAAGAGAAACCAAAGGTTGCCGCGGCACGTCGTAAAAGACGGCGCGTGAGGAAGCGGGAAGCCATTGTTCTTCGTTTCCATTCCTGCGTACGCGATGAAACCCCGCCACGTCGAAGGAATGTCCCAAATAACCATAATAATAACGACCGCTGCCGTCGGAATAAAAGTCGCCGGATAAGGTTTCATCAGTCGATAGATCGAAAACAACCCCGACGTCGTCATCCAAATTGGTGTCGTGGGCTCCTCCCTGGAAGTCCGATTCCTGACCACGGGTCCAAGCCGATCCTTTGCCCAAGTGCCAAGGGTGAACCAAGGCGCGAGGGTTGTGTTCCAGAAAGAGGGGACGTGGATTCCAGTGCCTAGTGGTCTGCATCTGCGTAATGCTTGGTCCGATGGAACGACTGGCGTCCGGCACCACGATGTCCGCCCTACCGTAATCTTGAAAAGTTCGGTTCCTGATCCGACCGGCTCCACCAAATCCGAAATTAATTTTCGTGATGGGCACGCGCTGTCCTCCTTGCCACATGTAAAGCGTGGTGCCTTTTTCCTCTCCCTCGGGATTCTGGCGTTGAAACTCTCCCAGGTGATAGCTGTGGATGTTTCCACGATCGTAAACCAAGGACACCGGATGGTCGGCGGGAACGGGAGGGCAATGGGAGGGGGGAATGTTGAAATAAAGCCTTTTCTTGAAACTCAAGTGGTTGGTGAGAAGAAAGGTCTGCCCGTCCCCGGGAAGAAATTCACCATTTTCAGCCAAGGTAAAATAGAGTTTCTCGCCCGGTGCCAAGCGGACGGGATTGGTACGCAATCGAATCGGGGCCAAAGTAGCGAACCTGGAGTCCGTGATGGGATTGTGGTAAAGATGTATGCGGCGAGCGCTCATCAGGTTGGGGACGTTCACCACGTTCTCCATTTGCTGAGTGGCGCGAAGATACACTTCCTGGTTGTCGAGAGAATTGAGAGGCGATGCCCCCAACGGTTGCCAGGAGAGGGGGTCCGCTCCTGGTTCGGTACCCGGCGCCACTTGCTGAAGAGCCTGATAAACGAACCCATTGTGGGAAACGATTTTCTTCGACGAGTAGGTAACTCCACTTCTCCATGCCTTGGGTCCGCCCGGTCTGCCATGACGCCCCAAGTGAGCCCGCACTAACAAATGGGGCTCGTAGACTCCCACGCGGAAATCCCTTCTCCGATTTTTTGGGGGATTAGGATGAGGATAGCTGTAGCTGCGGTTGGTGATGCGACTGTTCATGTCGCGATCCCACCAGCGATAGTGACGAGAAACGTTCTTGGAAGCTTCCGATTGCATGACGGCATTGGCAAAATCCACGCGATCCAAGGTGTCATACACCCAAAATACGCAATCCGGCTTCCAAACCAATTCATAGGAAGCCTCGGCTAGTTCCACGTTGTAGGGGTTCCAGAGAGAAAGGGACGGGAAGATGGCGATTCGTGGTTGGTAGAGTGGGTTGCCGTCGGCATCCGAGGAATCAGTGCGGTCCATTTCCAAGGCATGGACGACCTTGGCCTCCATCAGGACGGGAGCAATGGAATGAACGGTGGGGTCGACGCGATTGTATTCCTCGGTCCAAAACTCTGCGTTTCGATTCGGATAACTATCGGTGGAACGAGGTTGCACGCTGGCCTGCAAAGGGTCGCTGGCATCGAAATTCACGTCCTCGAACAATTTATAATAGCTGCGAACCATGTCCCATGGCGGGCCCGCCAGCCACCGTCTTTCATCGATGAAACCATAATTCCATCTTACCCCCCAATTGCGTCCCCATACATTAGGATCGTAATCCTTCAGGTAACGCACCTTGTCCTTGAACATGGGGTAACCTTCCAAATGATTGGAGAATTGTTCATCGTCGCCAAGGCCTGCCGTAAGGTCCCTCTTTAGCCCACCCCGCAAAACGTCGGCCAGAACTCCATAGGAATAAGGCGTGAGATCGTGGAAATAGTCCTTCAGGGCTTCTTCACGCGTTTTTGTCTCGTCGTCCGTTCCCCCATCATAAGCAAATCGCAATTCCGGCAGGGAATAACTGTCACGAGCCCGTTCCAAGTCTATCTCGTCAAGATCCGCTGGAGGCACTCCCGCGTCCGCGTTGCTGTTGCTATGCTCAGCCAAGTCAAGGCGAGGACCTGGAGAAACGGCAAACCGATTTTGGTTGAGGAGAAAATCAGCTTTCGGATCAACGTTCTGGTTTGAATCGGGTACGTTGAACTTGGTTTTGACCCCCTCGTCTCCCACCCAGTAAGCATAAGCGCCGGCAGTCGCGCCGCTGGATTCCGTGGAATTGGAATAGGATATCGTAGATTTCTTGACCACCACGCGATCCTTGGAAGAGGCCACCGCTTTATCCACCAGCCAAATATATTCTTCCATTGCCTCGGAAGAGTCGCGTTTGGGTAAATTCGGATGATTCGGATCGAGATAAGCCGAGTCCTCAATTTTTCCGGATTCGTTGCCGCTTACCAACCATGCAAGCTGCATCTCGGGATGTGAATCCCAATTGGTATCGAACATGTCTGGATCGAGGGTTGGCGGATCATCCGCAATGGCGGGGTTCCTACGCCAAACACCAGTCCAGTGAGGTTGCTCGACGCCATCGATCTCGGGCGTCTGCGTATTAGCGTCCAAGATGGCGGCCGTCGCAGTGACTCTTTGGTCGGGGCCCGCATGTTTCTGCAATTCACCAATGGCAACGTAGAGAGCCATCTTTGCGTGCGCCTTGGCCAAAGCATGCTCTTGGCGAGAATCCGCCACCCGGGCTTCCACTCCCACGAGAGTTACGAGAGCCAAGACGAGAAGAAATAAAAAGCTTAGCAAGGCCAGGGAAATCACCAAGGCAAAGCCCTCGTCGTTGCCGGGCTTAGCTGGTTTCGAGGAAAGCAGGCTTCCTTGAATCGAATTGGAGGACGAATGGGTCATTGCAATAGCTAACAATAAACAACACGAGGAATGAGATCCAGACAAGTTCAACTTTTAGTTGAATGGTTGGGTGAACGCTGGTCTTCCCGCTAAAACCAACCCGCTTGCAAGCGCGCCCAAATGCAATAGCTGGCACTACGCTCGAGCAACCACTCAAGTCAGGTCAACGAGCGGCGTTAAACTTCCTCGGGACTTAGCCAACGAAACTTGATTATTCGAAAACGACGACCAAAGCGTTCGTTCACGTTGTTTTGCAACTGCTCGCCGCCGTATTGTTGCAGAAAGCTTCGAGTTCCGTCGAAATCGTAATCGGTGAATGGCTCCCCTGAATCGTAAACTCCATTGTCGTTCAAATCTTCAAAGGGTTCCATGGGACGCGCATGGGGAGCGTCGCCTTCGTCTGAAAAATTCGTCACGTCAACGACGTACTCGGGCACTCTCTGTACAACGGCCTCACACCAGACTTTTAAGTCAGGAAAATTAGGGCCCGCTTCACCATAGGTTCGAATTTTAAAAGTATCGGAACGCACGTTGATCACTGGACCCAAGGAGGTCAGGATATCCGCTTGGCTCAACCATCCGGGCATCATGGCGCCGGTTGAGCTATTCCTTGCAGCCAGTAGATTTTCCGGCGCCTCTCCATGCGAATGTTCTCCGGATCGTGGATGATAACTGGTTCTATATACTCCCGGTTGATTCGGGACTGGTTTCCTGCGCGTACTCTGCTCATAACCACGCCCCCAATTGGTGCGACGGTTGTAAGAAGATCTCCAATCGCTCCATCGGAACCAATCGTTGCCTAATCCAGCAGCCGTAAAGCCAAACTGGTTGTACTGCCCAACGTTTTTGGGGATAAGATCCAAGCCGGTGGCTCGGGACAGGTCGTTGTCGTCGCGAGCATAAGGATAGCCGTATTTGTCCCGAAAACCACCATCGTTGATGCCGGCATCGTGGATAGCAGCTTGCAGCGTGCCTCGAAAACCCTGTCTGCTCTCCTCGGTTTCATCCGGCCACTGGTTCTTGTGCAAACGCCTTACATGCTGACCATCAGGAGGATTGCTCAAACGTCGGTTGACGAAATCTCCCATGGAAAGGAAAGGCCCGCGTTGTTTCACTTCCTGGACTATCTCCTCCGCCAAACGATGAAGTTGGTCTTCGTTCAGGGAGACAAATCCCGTCCAAAAGTCTTGGTTTGAATTATCAACTTCGGGATTCACGGGCTCTCCCGTGGAAACACTAAGTCGAGGAAAAGGGAATTCGTCTGAATCGAAAGACAAAGTTTCTTCGGAACGACCATTGGAAGTGAGCTCATAGTCGTCTTGGAGATCAAGGATTCGCAACTTGCTTTGTGACAAACTGCCCAACTGAGCCTTCCACGCATCGACCGAGGTCGAATTGACGTTGAAGGCTCCATCGACCATGAGATTTCCGGCAGCTTGGTGGAAATTGCGCAAACCATCCTCGGAACTAACTTTAGGATGTTGCCCATCGCTTCCAGTATAATAAACCATTCTCGGGTTCGGCAAGGGCTTGCAAAGATCGACGTAATATTGGTCGAAGTCCTCGTAGGGAGGATATTTTTTCGCATCCAAGTCGTAGGTCGGTACGGTGGAGAAGAAGAATCCATCCCAAAGCGACTCGTTCGCGTAGTAGGAATAATCGATGATGGTGTTCTGGTGCTCGTTTCCACCTCTCTTGATGGATACTCCATAATCCAATGGGACGACGCTCAGTTGGTTGTAACGAGTCCATTTACGGTTACGGGCCACCAAGGAAGTGGCATAGGAATTCCCGATTGCGTAAGTGGGGCCGTTGCCGAAGTAGCAAAGGTTCACGTGTTGCAGGGCGCCAAGCGACATGAGTGGTTGGCGCGGAACGTCAAAGAAAACCGCCCGTGATGAGCGAGGCAAAATTTGTTCCTCATCGCCGTTTCTACCGGACACTCTATAGAATCCGGCAACATCGAAACTATGACCATGATAACCGTAGTAAATCCTGCTCCCGTCGTTGTAAAAGTCACCTGAAAGACTCTCGTCGGGGTTTGGGTTCGTCCCGAACACAACCCCTGTGTCATCAGTCAGGTCGCTATCGCCGATCCCTTCTTCCAAATCCGTTTCCTGTCCCCGCCACCATTGATCGCCGGGGCCTAGATGCCAAGGATCCACCAGGGAACGAGGATTGTGCTCCAAGAAAACCAATTCCGGATTAATGGCGTAGGTACTCAAGCGATTAAATAGCCTCGGGCCAATGACTCGACTGGGATCGGCCACCACGATGTCGGCTCGACCATAGTCCTGATAACTGCCGTTGCTTTTCACTCCAATGCCGGACAACCCTCTATTGATCTTCTTTATAGGGTAGCGGACGCCATTCTTGATCATGAACAAAGCGGTGCCCAAAACCTGTGGATTTTGCCGCGCCTCGTCCAATTCCTGCTGTCGCTGGAAAGGACCTAACCAATACCCTCCGATTCCACCTCCAGTGTAAACGAAGGTAACGGGTTCGTCAGCCGGTACGGGCGGAAACAACTGGCGAGGAATGTTGTAATGCAAATAATTCCGAAACCCCAAGTGATTGCGCAGATTGAAGACGTGTTCGTCGGCCGGATCGAACACCTTCGATTCGGCCAGAGTGAAATACAACTTCTCGCCTGGAGCCAAGCGGACGGCGTTGGTGCGTAAACGCAATGGCCTGCGATAACGCATACCACCAGGGATCGGATGCCAATGTCCGTTGCCTCGCACCCAACCACTGACACTTTCATGTCTGCTCGGGCGCGGAGCGTAACGATAAAGGTGAAACGCTCTTCTGTGCATAGCTCGAGGCACGCTGCGCAAGCCAGTGCCTAAGCTGACGCTGTCGGTACCGCCGCCGCCCTGTCCGGGTGACTGCAAATAGGAGATGTTGCGACCTCGCTTGGATCCAAGAAAAAGAGCATGCATGGTATCGATTTCCGCAATCCGGACACGGGCGCCTGGGTCCCACCAAGGTGGATTCGGGTGAGGTTTGGAATAATTGCGGAAACTGAGCTGGCCATCTCCATTTTCATCCCACAAGCGTTGTTTTCGAGGAATTTGCTTCGCTACTTCGTGGGCCATTACTTTCAAAGCCCACTCATCTCTTTCACGTGAAGCATAAACCCAAAACTTGGGATCCGGACGCCACAACAATTCGTATTGGGCAGCTTCCAGCTCGACGTTGTAAGGGTTCCACAGAGCCAAGGAAGGATAAATGGCTATACGAGCACGGTAGAGAGGCTGTCCATTTTTGTCGGTATCGCCTGTCGGGACCATTTCCAAGGCATGCCCGACCTTGGCTTCCAGCAAAAGAGGGGTAATGGCATTCATTTGCGGCTCTGACCTGAATTCCTCGGTCCAAAACTCTCCGTTTCTGTTCGGGTAGGTGTTGAGCTCGACGGGACGGGGAGCAATGCTGGCGGAGAAAGGATCATCGCTGGCGGAACCGTTCACCCTCTCGAAAAGCTTGTAGTAATCCCTGACGATTTCCCATGGCGGTCCGTTCAACCACCGATCTTCATCCGTCAAACCATAAGTCCAATTCAGGTTCCGGTTTCCATCCTTGGACCAATCCAAAGGATCGTAATCCTTGATGAAGCGAATGCGGTCTCGAAACAATGGGGAGCCGGCCAAATAATGCTCGAATTGGTCGTCATCACCCAAGCCTGCAGTAAGGTCTCGTTTGAGACCACCGTGAAGAACGTCCGACAACACGCCGTGAGAATCGGTGGTGAGATCATGAAAATACGCCTTGTAGGAATCATCGTCCTCAGATCCCTCGCTCGACAAATATTGCAACTCCGGCACGCTCACGACTTCTCCCAGTTTGTCCGTGCTCATGGTCGCCAACCCCAAGGGAGCATCAGGTCGCTCGACTTGGCCCAAATGGGGTCCTGGAGATGCCTGAAAACGGCCCGCGTTCTCGAGGAATTCCTTGGTCGGATCGGGATCACGATTGGCTCCATGCACGTTGATCTTGGTTTTCACCCCCTCATCCCCCACCCAATAGGCATAGGATCCGGACGGGATCTCGGAACTGGAAGAACCAGACTCGACGGAAGCAAGGCTGACCGAGGATTTCTTGGCCATGACTCTGAGATCCTCACGTTCAGCGACGGCATTATTCACAAGCCAGACGCTGTCTCCCGAATCATCCGAATCATCAGGGTCGGAAAGAGAGAGATCGTAGGGACGAAGAAAGTCGCCATCGTCGCTTTTCTTCCCTTCGTTGCCGCTGACCAACCAAGTGAGTTCCATTTCGGGATGAGGGTCCCAAGTTGAATCAGGTGTCGCGTCCCAGGGTTGGGCCACGTCCTGGCCAGAGGGATTCAAAGGGGCCGAAGGAGATCGTCTCCAGACCCCGGTCCAGAAGGGTTGGTCAATGTCGTCCACTTCAGGAGTAGAGGGATACCTGTCGAGAATGGAAGCCGTGGCTGTAACTCTTTGGTCGGGGCCTGCGTATTTCTGTAATTCCCCCAAGGCAATCTGCAGTCCTAGTTTTGCATTCGCCTTGGCCAAGGCATGCGCTTGGCGTGTTTCCGCAACACGAGCCTCAACCCCGACGAGGGTGACAAGAGCCAAGACAAGAAGAAACAAAAAGCTCAACAAGGCCAAGGAAATCACCAAGGCAAAACCTCTCTCGTCCGATTCGACGGAATCGTGCTCAGTCGGCTTGGAGACTGAAGATGGGCAATCAACAATCATTACATAGTAATGCAAACCTAAGCAAGGAACCGAATCATCTCAAGGAATATGTTTACCTTCTCCCAATGCGAGGAAAGGCAAATTTCCAGAGATTAACGGGATGGGATGGCCTTGATGTCTTCTTCCGAAGGCCAGAATTTCTCGATTTCCTCGAGGGATGGTATTTCGCGAGGACGCACCAATCGAAAACCAACGAAGATGGCATCCGTGTGATACCAGACACTTTGCGGAAGCTGTGGATCCTGTTGTTTCCACGCCAAATTCGATCCCATGCGGGCGGCGCTTCGGTGCCTGGCGGATCCATCGTCCCACGACCCTCCCTTGACCAAGCGAGGATACAAGGTATTGGGTGCAACCAAAGGGTTCACCATCAACTTGGTCGGTGCCTTGTCGGCAGGCGGGGCGTACTGATCCAGCACCCATTCCCAAACGTTTCCGTGCATGTCGTGCAACCCCCATGGATTAGCGGGTTTTTGTCCGACTTTTTGATACTTGAAACGACTGTTTCCCAGGTGCCATGAGTGCTTGGACAGTTCGCTTTTGTCGTTCCCGAAACTATAGGCGGTATCGGTTCCCGCCTTGCAGGCGTATTCCCACTCGGCCTCAGTGGGTAAGCGATAGAACTTGCCGGTGCGGGCGCTAAGCCACATGGAATACATCTTGGCCGAAAGCTGGGTCATGCAAATTGCAGGATAACCGCTTTTGCCCATCCCGAAGGTCATGTCCGTATAAGGGGCGGTTGGTTTGGTTACGCCATCGGAAAGTTCATCGGCTTCAGTTGTCTCGAGCTTCTTGTATTCTCGGTTGTCCTTGTCGAGATTGAGCATCCACAATTCGTATTCGTCCCAAGTCAACTCGTACTTACCCATCCAGATATCGGAAACTTGCACCTTGTGGGCCAAGTGTTCTTCCTTACTGCGATTCGGGTCGTTGGCAGGGCTACCCATAACGAAGGTTCCGCCCTTGATGGGCAGCATGTCGAAAGACAGGTCGGAAGTGGGAATTTTTTGGGTGTACGCAACAAAGCCATCATTTACGGCTCCTGGCTTGAATCCCAGCTTTTGGTAAAGTTCCTTCGGCATCATGCCCAAGACGGTGAGGCTCTTTTTCTTTGGCTCCAGAGTGATGTTTTCAGGCCATTGCGCGCCTTCGTCAATCCAGCGACGCAGCATGTACAGATCCTCCGGGCTCAAGGGATCGTTGCCTTCGGGCGGCATGACGTCCTCGTCGTCCGGGGGTAGTGAACTTAGAACCCAAAAGTCGCTTTCAAGGGGTGCGCCTGGCACTAGGTTGGTCTCGGAAGCAAAGGCATGTTCAAAGGTGTCCAAACGTAATTTCCCCTTTGCCTTGTCCTTGCGATGACAAGACACGCAATTTTGTTCGATGATAGGTTGGACGTGTTCCTCGAAGGTAATTTTCTTTGGAAGACGCTTGTGTGGCGATAATTTCACCCCGTCGGGCCATTTGGCGCCTTCCTTGATCCATTGTTTCAATATTTCCTGTTCGGACTTGAGCAATGGGTATTCCTTGTCCTCATTCTCAATCGGCGGCATGATTTCGTCATCATCGGGAGGCAGGGTGGTCATCCAGTAAAGGGAGCTTTCGTCTGGGTCACCGGGGTTGATGACGTCCTTGGACTTGAAGGCGAAGGCTTTCTCGTCGAGACGCAACTTGCCTTTGGCCTTGTCTTCGCGGTGACAGCTCACGCAATTGAACTCCAAGACAGGTTTGACGTCCCGAACGAAATCGATTTCCGCCATGAGCGTTCCGCCGAAACAGAAAAGGCTGATTGAGGAAAGAAAGGAGAAGTGTTGAATCCGATTCATAAGAGGTGTTCCATACGCATGCACCTTAAGGACAAATAGAATGAAAAGCCTTCCATTATCCCAAAAAGTTGGCCGAGGGGGAAGGAAAAACTCCATGGAAAGAACGTTCGAGCTATTGGATAACGAGTGAACATGCGGTTGTTAGTGCAGATTTGCAGCCTTCTTTGGATGGCGCATGGCTTGGAATCCGCCCACCCGAAACGCTTTGTTTTCATAGAAAAGCACATGGGTGCGGACTTTCGGATCGTACTCCATGCAAAAGACGCGAAGCTCGCCCGAACTGCGGCAAAAGCCGCCTTTGACGAAGTTGAACGCCTCAATGCAATCCTCAGCGATTACGAAGCGGAAAGTGAATTAAGCCTGCTTTCAGCAAGCTCGGGAACCGGAAAATCGGTCCCTGTCAGCAAGGATTTGTGGACTGTTCTCTACGCATCCCACAACCTTTCGAAAAAAACCGCCGGCGCATTCGACGTCACAATCGGTCCTTGCGTCCGCTTGTGGAGAATCGCTCGGTTCCGAAAAACGCTTCCCTCGATGGAAAAATTAACTCGAGCTAGAAAGGCAACGGGGTTTCGTGAGGTTTCGTTTTTCCCAAAACAAAGAAACGTTCGGCTGGAACGTCCCAACATGGTCTTGGATTTAGGAGGCATTGCAAAAGGATATGCAGCAGATCAAATGTTGTCGGTTTTGAAAAAGAACGGTGTGCCATCCGCCTTGGTGGATGCTGGCGGGGATTTGACCTTGGGGGCGCCGCCTCCGGGAAAAAAAGGGTGGCGAATCGAAATCGGGGGACGCAAACACCCAGACTTGCCAATTATGGAACTGGCTCATTGCGCCGTGGCCACCTCGGGAGACGTAGAGCAATTCGTGGAGGTGGAAGGGAAGCGTTACTCCCATTTGATCGATCCAAGAACCGGCGTTGGCCTCACCACACGTCTTCAAGTCACGGTGGTCGCGCCAAGCGGCATGCAGGCCGACTCCTTGGCCTCCGCCCTAACCGTGCTGGGGCCCGGGAAAGGGGCGGGGTTCGTTGGAACCCTAAGTGGAGTCGAAGCTTTCTTCGTGCAACGGCAAGGAGACACCAGCGTGCTGACTGTAACCAATGTCGGAAAAGACTGACGACGAGGATTTCAATCAAACCAGAATCGCCCAAAAAGGAGAAAACAAGATGAAAAAAACGAATTACGTCCTAGTCGGAATCATATTGATACTGTCCAGTCTACTGTTCATGGGACAAACTCGGAGACGGGATCTCCAAATCATTTATCCCGAACAGAACAGGAACTATCGAGTTCTTTGCGCCGACTTGCTCAATAATGGGTATGACTTGAAGTTCGTCTACTATGGTGAAAAAGGTCAGACCGGCATGGTCTTCGTTCGGTAAAACTGCTGCAAAACCATCTGTCGCCTGCTCAGTTGGCTTCTCAGGCCAAGTGCTGGAAGCATGGCTAAAAGTGGAAATCAAAAAGGGTAAAGAGCTAACTAGATCCAAGCAAAGAAAACCAAGCAAAAGAAATGCGCATCTGGTCCATCCATCCCCAATACCTTGACCCCAAAGGCATCGTCGCCTTGTGGAGGGAAACCCTTTTGGCCCAAAAGGTTTTGAAAGGTCAAACCAATGGGTATCGCAATCACCCCCAACTGAACCGCTTCAAGGCATGCCCATCCCCTTTGGGCGCGATAGCTGACTACCTCCGCGAAATATTTGCTGATGCGGTAAGACGAGGCTATTCATTCAACCACTCGAAGATCGAAACTGTTTCACTGGGAAAGCAATTACCGGTGACAATGGGACAAATCGCATTTGAACGCTTGCATTTGGCGGCAAAACTAAACCGCCGAGCACCCGAACAAGTTCCTCCTCCCGATCCACCGTTGCCTCACCCGTTATTCAAAATCGAGCCCGGGGCTCTCGAAAATTGGGAGCGTCCGTGAGTCATCTTTTGGCGTGACCCCAAAAGTTAAAACCTTTCAATGGATTCCTTTTACCCAACAACCCATTCATTCGCATGAAATTAATTCTTGCCGTCTCCATCTTGTTATCCCTTTGGGGATCAGTTACTCACACCTTTGCCCGCAAGCCAAACTTTGTCTATATCATGGTCGACGACGCCGGCTACGGCGACTTTTCCTGTTTCGGACAGAAGCATTTCAAGACACCAAGCGTGGATCGGATGGCAACGGAGGGCATGAAGTTGACCGACTTCTACGCTGCTAGCACCGTATGCGCTCCATCCCGATGCAGCTTGATGACCGGCATGCACACGGGACACGCTCTTGTTCGGGGGAACAAGGAAGTGCAACCAGAGGGGCAGTCACCCTTAGCTGATTCTGCCGTCACTATTCCGGAAGTTCTCGGCAAGGCCGGTTACGTCTCGGGCATGTTCGGAAAGTGGGGTCTCGGAGCGCCCGGCTCCGAAGGTGACCCTATGAACCAAGGCTTCGACCGCTTCTACGGCTACAATTGTCAAAGGCAGGCTCACACCTTCTACCCTTCCCACCTCTGGAGCGACCGCAAGAAAGTGAATCTCGATGGCAAAACCTACTCCCACACCCTGATTGCGGAGGAATGCCTGAAATTCATTCGCAAAAACAAGGACGATTCCTTCTTTTGCTACGTTCCCTTCACCATACCTCATGCGGCAATGCACGCTCCCGAGGAGCGGGTCGCCCCATGGCGCAAGAAATTCCCCGAGTATGAAAATGTAATCGGCCGGTATCGCGGACCTCAAGTTAAGAACCCGGTGGCCGCCTTCGCCGCCATGATGACTCTTCTGGACGAAGACGTAGGAAGAATCCTCGATCTCCTCGAGGAGCTTGGCATCGCGAAAGACACCTTGGTCATATTCACCTCGGACAACGGCCCACACAAGGAAGGCGGACACAAGCCCGATGTCTTCGATAGCAATGGGCCTTTGCGCGGATACAAACGGGACCTGTACGAAGGAGGCATTCGTGTAGCCACGGTGGCTTGGTGGCCAGGCAAAATCAAACCAGGCTCCGTCAGCGCCCACGTCGGAACAGGCTGGGACGTGCTACCCACCTTTTGTGAACTGGCGGAAGTAAAGACGCCGAAGGGATTGGATGGGCTTTCCTTCGCTCCCACCTTGCTTGGCCAAAAGAAAAAGCAAGGGAAGCGGGATTACGTCTACTGGGAATTTCACGAACGAGGAGGCAAGCAGGCCGTTCGCAAGGGGAAATGGAAAGCGGTTCGCCTCGGAGTCCGAAAAAATGCCGATGCCCCGATTGAGCTCTATGATCTTTCAAAGGATATCGGTGAAACCAAGAACGTCGCGGACAAGCATCCTGAATTGGTCAAGGAATTGAGCAAGGTGATGGCCGAGTCCCATACGCCTAGCCCGACTTTCCGCTTCTTGCCGGGAGAATAATTTTATAAAATAACCCATTCAAAATGAAAAACGCACTCCAGTTCGCCATACTTCTAATCGCCTTCAGCTTTCCAGTCATATGGACTCAAGCTGCCAAACCTGCTTTCGGAAAGAAGCCCAATATTGTCTTGATGATCACAGATGACCAAGGCTACGGCCCCATGGGCAAGCACGGCAATCCTTGGATAAAAACCCCCAACCTCGATAAGCTTCATGGCCAAAGCACGCGCTTCGAAAGGTTTTTGGTCAGCCCGACCTGCTCTCCCACCCGGGCAGCCCTCATGTCCGGGAGACATCCCATGAAGAACGGGATCACTCATACCATTTTGGAGCGCGAACGGATGGCGCTAAGCACGGTGACGCTTCCTCAAGTTCTGTCCAAGGCGGGTTACGTTTCGGGAATCTTCGGAAAATGGCACTTGGGAGACGAGGAACCTTACCAACCGCACAAGCGGGGCTTCGACGAAGCCTTTATTCACGGAGCCGGTGGTATTGGGCAATCCTTCAAGTGCTCGTGCGCCGATGCGCCAGGTAACAAGTATTTCAACCCGACCATTCGGCACAATGGTTCCTTCGTAAAGACCAAGGGTTATTGCACCGACTTGTTTTTCACCGCCGGGATGGGATGGATCAAGAAGGTGAAGGATGAAGACAAACCATTCTTTGCGTATATCACGACGAATGCACCTCACGGTCCGTTCATCGCTCCGCCGGCCAACGCCAAGCGTTTCACCGACCTGGGCTTTAACGAGAAAGCCGCTGGCTATTTCGGGATGATCGAGAACATCGACGAGAACATGGGACGGCTGATGAGCAAACTCGACGAATGGGATCTGAGCAAAGACACCATCCTCATCTTCATGTCCGACAACGGATCGGTAGGAGGTATGAATCGGGAAGGCGCCAAGCTCGGCACGTCCAAGGACGGCAAACCGATGGAAGGTTTCAATGCAGGGATGAAAGGATCAAAAGGTTCGGCCGACGAAGGTGGAGTGCGCGTACCTTTTCTTGTTCGTTGGCCAGGAAAGTTCACGGCCAACCAAACCGTCGAAAGAATCGCTGCCCACATTGATCTTCTTCCCACGCTGGCCGAGATTGCCGGAATCGATGAATTGCCCAAGGGACAGGTCGAAGGGCGCAGCCTGGTTCCCCTTCTCAAAAACCCGAAGACCAAATGGAAGGACCGCTACCTATTCACGCAAAGAGCCCGCTGGAGAACCGGATCCGAACCAAACGACCATCAATGGAAAGGTTTCGCCGTGCGCAACCAACGCTACCGCTTGGTGGACAAAGCACTCTACGACATGGCCAAGGATCCGAACCAAACCACCGACGTGGCAGACAAGAACCCAAAGGTAGTGAAGGCCATGCGGGCCGCCTACGACAAATTCTGGAAAGAGACTCGGCCGCTCATGGTCAATGAGGACGTCCCCATGTCCCCTACCCGTCCCTATCACGTGCTGCACGCCAAGCAATTGAAGGAAGGCGGCATTCCCGATTGGCAACCGCCGAAATTGTAAAGCTGTTGGAGAAAAACGCTCATGGCTGATTCACCAAAGCTTACCGCTCCTTGGGGTACCCCGTCTGGAGGCATGACTCGGCGTTCCACCTTCAAGTGGGCCGCCACGGCAGCGGCCGGCGCAGTGGCAACGGCAACCAGTACGTCAACTGCC
>PBLJ01000020.1 GCA_002721705.1 Opitutia bacterium | reverse complement strand
ACACCGATTTCTCGGCAGCTCAATGCGAGTTAGCCATTGCGTTGGCTGCCAATGATGACAAGGAGGCTGCTCGCAACCATTTTCTGAACGCGCTCGAGATTAATCCTGTCTATGCAGATGCTTATTATCATTATGCTCTGCTGTTGGTGGAACTGAAGGATTTCGAGGAAGCAAAAAACAATTTGGAGAAGGTCACCGAAGTTGACCAAAACTACGCGTTGGCCTACTATCAAAAGGCTCTCCTATTGACCAATCCCGATGATTTCGAAGACGCTCGAAAAAACTTCGAAACCGCCATCGATATCAATCCCGGTTTCGCCAATGCACATTATTACATGGGAAAACTGTTGGCGGGCGGTATTGCCACCGACAAGGAGGGAACCATTGTCGACCGTACCGACCTCGCATTCGCCAAAGAATGTTTTTTGCAGGTGCTGAAAATCGATAGTGGCCATACCAAGGCTCTTTACAATTTGGCTCGCATCTTAATGCAGGAAAAAAAGCTTAAGGACGCCAAGGTTCAACTCGGCAAAGCCTTGGCAATCGATCCGGGTTACTCAAAGGCTCACTTCCTGCTGGCTCAAACTTTGGTCGCTCTCGGGGCCAAACAAAAAGCAAAGACTCATTTCAAGGCTTCCATAAAGCACCACGAGGAAAACCCACCTGCTCATTACCAACTCGGAAAAGTATTGGCTGAAGAAGGAAAATCCGATCTTGCCGAAGAACATTTGCGAAAAGCCGTTACCTTGGATCCGGAACATGCACAGGCTCATTACCAGCTCGCACTTTTACTTACTGCGCTCGACGATCCCGGACCGGCCAAAAAACATTTCTTCCGAGCCTTGGAAATCGATCCTGAATTCGCCTTGGCCTATTATCACTTGGCTCACCATTTGGAACGACACGGCGACGTCAATGAGGCAAAAATCCATTTTCAAAAGGCCACCGACGTCGATCAGAATTTCGTGGATGCCTATTTTCATTTGGCTCGTATACTAAATTCTCCTTCGGAATATGACATGGCCGTTCGTAATTATGAAACCGCCATAGAAATAGACCCACAACACGTTAAGGGGCATTATTGTTTCGCCAAATTAAAGGCTGGTGGCCAACGCTTGACCCCCAATGGCACCCTAGTGGACGACTCCGACCCCGTAATCGCGGAACATCACTTCCGAAAAGCCATAGAAATCGACTCATCTTTTCCTAAAGCCCATTTTCGCTTAGCCCTTTTGCTGCGAGAGGATGGCCGTTACGAAGAAGCCCAAAAACATTATTTGGAAGCCATCCGCATCAACTCAAAATACGCAGAAGCACACTACCATCTGGCTGTTTTACTGATGGATCCTGCCGCTGAAAAAGCATTGGCGCCAAAGAAGCCAACTTCTCAGCCCAAAACACCGGCCAAACGCCCTGCAAAAAAATCCGCCGCCAAGCGCCCTGCCGCCAAAGCCGCTCCAAAGAAAAAAGCTGCCGTCAAACGGGGTAGTGCCGCAGCGGGAAAAAGGAAATAGGTTCGGCCCGAACGCAAAATATCTCGCCATGGCTATCTTGGACGAGGCTCGCATTCATCTCGAAAAAGCCCTCGAGATCGATCCGCAATTCGCCGAAGCAAGGCTCGCTCTCGCCGGTTGGCAACTCAACTTCGGAAAGCGCTCGGAGGCCATTCGCTTGCTGCGCGAATCCATCGCCGCTCGACCCGATCTGTCCGAAGCTAGGCTTCTTTTAGCTGAAATTCTCCTTCTGGACAACCAAGAGGTCAAGGCCATCGAGCAATTACAGAAAGCCGCAGACATTGATCCCAACGATCTGCCTTCAAGGCGACGGCTTGCCCTTATACTGACCAACAAAGGGGAAACGAAACAAGCGGCGGATCTTTTCCAGCAAGTGGTGGAAATGGACCCCCTGGACGGTGAGGCCCATCTTCTTCTTGGGATGCTCCTCGAACACCCAGACGATTATAAACGAGCTCTTCTGCTGTTTCAAATAGCAGCCGACATCATGCCCGAAGATTATCGTCCACGCTACCAAATGGCCGAATTGCTGTTACGGGGAGAATATACCGATGCAGAAGGTAATCTGGTCACCTCGCCAGACAAACCATCAGCCCTGAAGCACCTGCATGCCACTCTCAATCTTGCTCCCAAACATGGTGCTGCCAATTTGAGAGTGGGTGAAATTCTGCTGGACAAAGGAGATACGCGCGCCGCCAAAAGACATTTTACGAAAGCTTTGGAAGATCATGACTCGGCAGGACGCGCCTACCTTTCGCTTGTAAAATTGGGATTTGAGGCAAAAAAGGCAGATGCGGCGTTTCGGTTTTTGAATAAAGCGGTTTCTCATCCGGATGCACGGGGCGATGCCTTGGTCACAAGAGCCGATTATTTTATTCGCAATGACGAATGCGTGAACGCGGAAAAGGATCTCCAGGAAGCAGTCACTTTCTTCGTTGAAAAGGAACGTCTACTGCTCGAGGAAAGCGACCGTGCGGCCGCCAACGCAAACTTTGCTCGAGCGCGCAGGCTGAACGAGGATGCATTCGAGGCACGACGGGCCCAAGGTCCAGCCTGGGGTCATCTGGGACGCATAAAATTAAAGGCCGGTAAGAAAAACGAGGCTATCCTTTATTTTGAAAAAGCCCTCCAGGCAAATTCGGCCATGGACGAGTGTCGTTTTGAGCTCGCCCTTCTTTTGGAAAACACCAAACGGGATGAGGAAGCCTTGGAACATTTTGAGGCTGTCTTGAACGTCAATTGGTCGCATGCCGAAACACATTTTCGCCTAGGTGAAAGAGCCCTTGCCGAAAAAAATCACGACAAGGCGAAAATGCACTTCCTTATAGTTACGGATATCGTTCCCAGTCATCGAAAAGCTAAAGCTCGACTCAAAAAGCTGGGTTGAAGTTTCCTTTTGCTCGAAAATATCAGGAAGCAACGCATCCTGTCATTGGGACGAAGCGCACTTGGAGTAATTGCTCTCGCTCAATCCCCTCCCCCACTCGGCGGAAGCGTAACAAGTTTTGATCGGCGCCCCCAACCGGAATGATCAAAATGCCATCCGTGTTTAGCTGTTCCAGTAAAGCGTCGGGCACCTCTACTGGGGCCGCCGTCACCATGATTTTGTCAAACAACCTAGCTTCCGGCCAACCTTTGCCGCCATCACCTATATTAAATTCGACGTTGGTATAGCCCATTTGATTGAGCTGGCGACGAGCTCTCAAACCTAGCTCCTCGACTATTTCAATAGTGGAAACCTCGCTTGCAATTTCCGCTAAAACAGCCGTTTGGTAACCACAGCCCGTTCCAATCTCCAAGACACGATCCTCGGTCGACAATTCCAAGGCAGACGTCATGAAGGCCACGACGTAAGGTTGAGAAATGGTCTGCCCATTGCCTATGCAAATTGGATGATCTCCATATGCTCGTTCTCCCTCCCTGCCCGAAACGAATCGGCGACGGTCGACCTTTCGCATGGCCTTCAACACTTTTTCATCGCGGATACCTCGGGCAACAATTTGCTCCTTTACCATGCGCTCTGAGCCCGAACAGGTCACCGCTCCTCGTCGCATTTTTTAGGATTAACCACACAGTAAATGACCAGCCCGGCCAGAATCGTCAGTAGACCCGCGTTGGATTCCTTGGGGTGTTTATCGTATACCGAGAACAAAACCCAGCCGCTCATAGCCAGGAAAAATATCCCAGTCCATGGAAACCCCCATGCCCGATACCCATCGAAGGACGATCCTTTTTCTCGAATACGCAAAACGAATAGTCCCAAAACGGTGAGAGTGGAAAAAAGTATGAGGCTGAATTCCGTGTAAACAAGAAGGGATTCCAATTCAAGGAACACGACGAAGAGGATGGAGAGGGCCAATTGCAACAAAATGGCATTCACTGGTATTCCCTTGGCATTTTTTCGGGAAAGAAAGCTCAGTGCCTTGAAGTCAGTTCCTATGGTTTGAGAAATACGCGGTCCAATGAAAACCAATGCTCCAATAGTGGAAATTAAGCCTATTGATATTAATGCATTCACAAAAACCTCCCCCTGTTCTTCAAAAAGCATCCGTCCTCCCAGTGCGGCTATTTCCTCTTTGTTTACCAAAGTTTGAATCTCCCCAAAGGGAATACTGCGCAAGAACGCAAAATTCAAAAGAAGATAGAGAACGGTCACGACCAACGTACCGATGCATAAGGCAAAGGGCACTGAAACCCGGGCTTCTCGTATGTCTCCGGAACAATAAACCGCTGCATTCCAACCCGAATAGGCATAGGTCACAAAGACAAAGGCAACAGCGAAATCATTGGTTCCAATCGCACTGAAGTCTTCACTAGATGGCCACAGGTTGACTGGCTGAACACTGGATGATAAAAGGAAAAAAGATCCAATGAACGCAATGAGCAAAACTATTTTGACCAAGGTTAAAACATTCTGAAACCCACGACCAATTACTCCTTGGCTTAAATGGATGCACCCACAAAGTAAAATTACAACAATTGCAGCATTTAATTTATTAATTTCAATGTTTAATAGTTGGGTGTATTGTCCAAATGCCAAGGCTGTTACTGCGGTAGGGGCGGCAAAGCCTACTATTACTGAAATCCAGCCGGCCAGAAAGCCCAGGGACGGATGGTAAATCTTTGACAAAAAATTGTACTCGCCTCCGGAACGGGGCATTCTGGAAGCCAATTCCGCATAACAAAGAGCGCCGGTCAGGGCATAAGCACCTCCCAGGGCCCATAATGCCATCAGTGCAAAAGTTGAATCAATTTTCTCAGCCTGAAATCCCAGGCTTACGAAAACCCCCGTTCCCACCATGCTGGCGATCACCACACCAGTTGCGGTGTAGGAACCTATCATCAATCTTGCGGTGGAATTCGCGCGATAACCGGCAATGCTCTAATTATCGTGCTTTTCCGCATAGGTAATCAGGTCTATTTTGCCGTTCACGGTTCGAATCTCCAAATCATGATACACTTTCACGGAATCTCTCCAGATATAGGTAACTTCGAGCGATTCGAAGCTATTTAATTTGTCCATTCTGTCATGAGGCCTGCCTACGGAAGCTGCCATTTGGACAGTGGTCGGGATGGCGTTGAGCAAGCCGTCGCGGCTCAGTTTGGCTTTCCATTCCGGCAAGGTTTTGATATTATCACGAACAACAGGCGGTTGGTTCCTGAGCTGTTGCTTGTATTTTTCTACTTCCCTCCGAAGTGACGCATTTTGAGCAGCCAACTGTTTGTTGGCTTGGTCGTTTTTAGGAGGTTGAGGCTTTTTGGCCTTACTCAAGGAGTTCTGAAGGTCTTTCACCTTTTTTTCGCTTTTGGCCAAGGATTTGGACAGTGAGGTGTTTTTTTCCGTCAATTCCTTCATCATGCTTGCATTAGTTTGATGGTACCTTGGATTATTAAGGGAGGTTTGCAGCGTCTTTATCTGTTGCTGATGTCTCACTAAGTCTTTGGCGAGGAGTGAGTTTTTAGAGTTCAATTGCTGGATTTTCAAAGTGTCGGCGGGATTTCGGTTCTGACTGACAGCCACCTCCAGTTCCTTAACGCGGTTTTGGTTAATCGCCAGTTCTTTAGTTAATTTACCATTGCTTGCGGTTAATTGCTTAATGGAGGCGCTTTGGGCGCTGGCAGTAGCCTGCGCTGCCTGCAATTTAGTACTGGCGGCGGCGGCTTCCGATACCGCGGCTTGCTGCGCGGCTTGGGCTGCCTGTAGTTTGCTGCTGGCGGTGGCTTCCGATGCCGCGGCTTGTGATGCGGCGGCTTGTGCCGCCGCTTGGTTGCCCATGACCATTGCCTCCAGCCGTTTAGCCTCTTCTTGGGCTGCGGCAAGCTCCAGTTTCAGGGTCCCAGTTTCAGTCAACAGCTTTGCGCCTTCGTCCTGAGCTGTGGATAATTCTTCGATCAAATTTTGGCAAAGAGCCTCTTTTTCAGCCATTAAATCATCATGTAAAGCCTTTGGGACCGAAGGTTCTGCTGCTGTGTCCTGTTTAAAGGCCGCTTTCTTTGCCGGTTTTTCAGCGGTTTCCTCTTCGGATGAATCAAAGTCAATTTCTTCACCGCAACCAACGAGAAACATCGCGAGGCACATGAAGATCGTTGCAATTGTAACTTTTCCATAACCGCTTAATGGAAGATGTTTTGTGGATTTCATAAGTCCGCCTAAGTTAAGTTAAGGGATATATAGCTCTTCAGGTGGTGGGCCCGCTCGGATTCGAACCGAGGACCAAGGGATTATGAGTCCCCTGCTCTAACCACTGAGCTACGGGCCCTGTAGGAAAAAGTTAAGCCTTAATTCCTACTCCATGAAAGTTGGGCTGGCAAGCCCACAGGCGGAGTATTGGCGTCAGCGTCGTTTGCCCCGCGCTATCTGCTGCGCCATAGCGAACCTCGCGGCCGCCTCCAAGCGTTCGATTTCGGCGGCGTCTATATCGCTCTTTTTACCTTCTTCGAGCGCTTCTTGCGCACGCTTGATCGCTTCGTCGATATCCTTGTCATCGACCTCCTCGACGTTGATCGCCTGATCCGTAAGGATGGAAACCTTGTCGCCATACACTTCCACGAATCCTGTACCTACGGCCAACATCTCGACTTTATTTCCCTTGTGCACTTTTATATCGCCGGCGTTCAACTTCGCAATCAAGGGAATATGGTGCGGCAAAACGTGAATGCGTCCTTCCGAAGTCGGGAAACCGACTTCATCCACGCTTTCGGAATATACCTTGGCGTCGGGTGTTACTATATCAAGTGTAAGTGACATGGCTTTGGTTGGGAACAAAAGAGACTAGTCATCTTTACTGGAGGCCATCACGGCGTCTATTCCACCCTTCATGTAAAAATCGTTTTCGGAAATTTCGTCAAGCTCGCCATCGAGTATCATTCTAAAGCCCTCGATGGTATCGCTTACCGGAACGTATTCTCCGGCAACCCCGGTGAAAACTTCTGCGACGTGAAAAGGCTGCGATAGAAACTTTTGAATTTTTCGGGCTCGGAAAACCGTTTGTTTCTGTTCAGCTGAAAGTTCATCCAGGCCCAGAATGGCAATGATGTCCTGCAGGTCCTTGTAGCTTTGTAGAACCTCCTGCACGCCACGAGCTATCCTGAAGTGCTCCTCTCCCACCACGTCGGGAGCCAAGGCGCTGGAAACGGATGCCAAGGGATCCACGGCTGGATAGATACCGAGTTCGGCGATCGATCTTTCCAGCACGATAGTGGAGTCAAGGTGAGCAAAGGTGTTGGCGGGAGCGGGGTCAGTAAGATCATCAGCAGGAACGTAAACGGCCTGGAACGAGGTAATGGACCCCTGCTTCGTCGATGTTATTCTTTCCTGTAAAATTCCCATCTCCTCGGACAAGGTGGGTTGATAACCAACCGCCGAAGGAGAACGCCCCAATAAAGCGGACACTTCCGAGCCGGCTTGGGAAAAACGGAAAATGTTGTCGATGAAGAGAAGCACGTCCTGCCCCATCTCGTCCCTGAAGTACTCCGCCATGGCCAAGCCTGATAGGGCCACGCGCATGCGGGCGCCCGGGGGCTCGTTCATCTGTCCATAGACCAAGGCAACCTTGGATTGGGAAATGTCTTCCAAGTTGATCACCCCGGCCTCGGACATTTCGTGGTAGAGATCGTTGCCTTCCCGCGAACGCTCCCCTACCCCGGCGAACACGGAATATCCACCATGCCCTTTGGCGATGTTGTTTATCAATTCCATGATAACGACCGTCTTGCCTACCCCGGCTCCGCCGAACGCTCCTACCTTTCCTCCTTTGATGAAGGGGCATATCAAGTCGATTACCTTGATGCCGGTCTCGAGAATGTTCGATTCAGTGTCTTGATCGGTCAAGGTTGGCGCAGGTCGATGAATCGGCCTGGTTTCCTTCGTCTCGCATGGTCCCAAATTATCAACCGTGTCGCCGACCACGTTGAAGATGCGACCTAGAACCTCGTCGCCGACAGGCACGGAGATAGGCGCCCCTGAGTTGACGACTTCCATCCCACGCACCAACCCTTCGGTTGAAGACATGGCAACGGCTCGCACTCGCCCGTCACCGAGGTGTTGCTGCGTCTCAAGGATAAGCCGCGAATCGGTTTCTGCTCCTGCGGGGCGGAAATTAACTTCCAGAGCATCGTAGATGTCGGGTACTGAATCAGATTTGAATTCGGCGTCCACGACGGCTCCTATCACTTGCAATACTTTACCTGTTGTTTTGTTGTCGCTCATCTTCTGGATTGGATAAAAGGGGGTCTGTAAAAGTTTCGTTAAGTATTTTCAGCAAAGGCTGCTGCTGAAATTTCAAGTATTTCCTGAGTTATTGCCGCTTGGCGGGCTCGGTTATATTGCAACGTAAGTTCGTCCAGTAAATTACCCGCGTTGTCGGTGGCGCTTTTCATGGCGACCATGCGTGCGCTGTGTTCGGAAGCCTGCGCCTCCAATATCAATTGATGAATTTCCTGCTTCACGTACAACGCTGCTAATTCCGCGAGGATTTCATCTCGGACCGGCTCAAAGAGAATTTCTCTACGATCCTTGACTGTCTCATCATCGGCAGCGCCAAAGCGAGCGTGTAACTTCTCAAGCATCGAATCCAAATCGGTCAAAGGCAGGAGTTGAACGATTTCAGGTTCCTGCACGAGGGTATTCACGAAGCTAGTATAGACGATCTCCACCGTGTCGATGGTTTCCTGTTCATAACTCCAAAGCAGGAATTCGACGACTTTCCTGACCTCGGCGAAAGGCGCCCGGTCGTTCACGGTGAAATCGGCCAGTAGATCACGACGCGCTCGAGAAAGGTATTGCGAAGCTCGTTTGCCTATGGAAACGAACTTTGCGGAAGAGTCGATGTCGCTCAAAATGCGGAAAAGGTTCGCATTCAAGGCTCCACAAAGGCCTTTGTCGGTAGATACGACGAGTATTCCACGATGCTTGACGGGACGAGTTGCGAAAAAAGTTTGACGCACGTCCTCTACGTTGCCGGACAAAGAACCAATGACGTCGGCCAACAAAAGTGCATAAGGGCGGCCCGACTTAGCCGATTCCTGGGCGCGTTTCATTTTTGAAGTCGCCACCATTTGCATCGCCTTGGTGATCTGTCGGGTATTCTTAACCCCCTTGATGCGATTGCGAATGTCGCGGGTATTGGCCATTTGCGTTTTGTTGGTGAAGTGTTGCGGTTAACGGGAAAGCATGGAGCTTAGGCAAAGGATCGTTTCCAGTCCTCAACCGCACGCCTCAATTCTTCCTCTATTTCCTCGGTAAGGTTGCCCTCCTTACGGATTTTATCGGTTACATCCTTGCCGCTGCTTCCAAGAAACTCCTTGAGGCTTTCCACGGCTTCGGTGATTCGAGTCACTTCAATGGAGTCAAAGAAGTCGTTTTCCATGGTCCACATAACACCAGTTTGAATTTCAACTGGCACTGGACAAAAGGCTCCTTGCTTGAACATCTCGACGATGCGGGCGCCACGATCCAACTGTGCCTTGGTTGCGGCATCCAAATCTGATTCGAACTGCGAAAATGCCGCTAATTCACGAAACTGGGCAAGTTGCAATTTCACTTTACCCGCAACCTTCTTGTAGGCTTTTACCTGAGCGGCGGAACCTACTCGTGAAACCGACAAGCCTACTGAAACCGCCGGCCTAATGCCTTTGTTAAAAAGGTCGGTTTCCAAGAAAATTTGGCCATCGGTAATGGAAATGACGTTGGTCGGAATATAACCCGAAACATCTCCCATTTGGGTTTCGATGATCGGTAACGCCGTCAGGGAACCATTGCCACTGTCCTTATTCAAGCGAGCGGATCTTTCCAGCAGGCGAGAATGAAGGTAAAACACGTCTCCTGGGTATGCTTCACGCCCGGAAGGCCGTTTCAAAATGAGGGAAATTTGCCGATAGGCAACCGCATGCTTGGAAAGGTCATCGTAAACGATCAGGGCATCTTGGCCATTTTGGAGAAACCATTCGCCCATGGCGCAGCCAGCATAGGGGGCCAAATACTGATTGGCCGGATTGTCAGCGGCGGGTGCCGTGACCACGGTGGTGTATTCCATCGCGCCATTTTCCTCCAATGTCTTTATAGTGCGGGCTACGTTGGAATTTTTCTGACCTACCGCAACGTAGATGGAGTATACGGGACGGAAATCCTCTCCTCCGCTATCCGCCCCTTGCTTGTTGATTTTCGCTTGGTTAATGATGGTATCGATGGCAATGGTCGTCTTGCCGGTGGAACGATCCCCGATGATCAATTCACGCTGCCCTCGCCCCACGGGAATCATCGAGTCGATGGCCATAATTCCGGACTGAAGGGGTTGGTCCACGGATTGACGCGGGATAATGCCGGGGGCAATTCGCTCGACTGGATAATTTTCGTTCGAGTCGATCGGGCCCTTGTCGTCCACAGGACGGCCAATGGCATCCACTACGCGTCCCAACAAACCCTTGCCGACCGGAACAGAAAGGAGGCGTCCGGTGGTTTGGGCCTCATCGCCCTCCTTCAAGGCGCTGGCATCCCCTAATATGACGCAGCCAACTGAATCTTCCTCAAGATTCAGGGCGATCCCGAAAATGTCACCGGGGAATTCGATCATCTCGTTGAACATCACCTTGGACAACCCGTCCACGCGGGCGACCCCATCAGCCAAGGTCGTGATGCGTCCGACGTTGGTTCGGGTGGCGTCCGTGGACAGGCTTTCAATTTCCTTTTGTATTAGTTCTGCAATCGCGCTCATGGATCGTTTTCTTTGGATTAAATCGTTAAAAAGTGTGGAAGGGTTAAATCAATGCACGGGCGAGTGGGCGAATGCGTGTGGCCGCGGAATCCTCGTAAACGTCGTCGCCAACGGTTACGCGGATGCCTGCGAGCAGGTCGGCGTTTTCTCGCAATTCCACTTGAATGCCCCGCCCGTAATGCTCGGTCAGGGCTCGCTGCAAGGTTTCGATGGAGGAATCGTCGGGCTTGCCTGCATATTCGACCACGGCAACACCTTTCGCAATTTCGCGCTTGATGCGATCCATGTAGACGCGAAGCAAGGCCTTGTGTTCGCGAGGCGGTTTCGCCCGAAGGGATTCCAGTACTTCGTGAACCTTCTCTTCAAGCACCCGTCCCTCTTCGTCAAGGGAGAGTTGAACCAATTTCTTGGCGAGCTCACGAACTTTATGGGAGATGGCCATCTTCGCTAGTTCGAGTCTAGTTTCACTTCTCGAGCGGCGGTGGCACTAAAGCGCTCTCTTTCCTCGCCACTTAGCTCGCGCCCCAAAACCCGGGTAGTGGCCATGACGACCAAGGAGGCAATCTCTTCGCGGGCCTCCTCCAGTACGCGTTGTTTTTCCAGATTCATGGCCTCATGGGCTTTGCGAACAATCTCTTCCGCTTGCTTTTCGGCCTCCTCGCGTTGCGCATCAATGTGCGCTTTTGCTTGGTCACGAGCCTGTGAAACCGTCTTTTGCGCCTCTACTGAAGCATCTTTCAGGGTTTCTTCCTGCTTGCGCTCGGTTTCCTCGAGCTGAATCTTGATTTTTTCCGCGTTCTTGAGGGAGTCGGCTATTTGCTCTTCTCGATCCTTGATGGTCGAAAGAATCCCTTTGAAGGCGAATCTCCAAATCAAGTAGGCTACAATCGCGAAGTTTATGATTTGGGCAATCAGAAGCGGCCCGTTCAGCCCAAAGTTTTCTGCAATTTGCGTTACAGCTGCCTCCAAACCGCCCTCAGCTAATATTTCAATCATTTTGTCGATGGTCCATAAAGGTTAGTTTGGTTTAACGACTCTGTCCGTCCACAATGTGCATTATAAAAACAATGCATAAAAAGCCACGGCTTCAGCCAATGCCATACCGATGATGGCTTGTGTGAGAATCTTGCCCGACGCATCGGGGTTCCTGCCCACTGCCTCAGAGGCTTTCATCCCTACCATACCCACTCCAATGGCGGCTCCCAGGCAACCAAGGCCAGCTTGAATTGCTTTCATATCCCCGTTTATTTCTGCCAATATTTCGAACATTGTTTTTTCCTTTTTATAGTATTCGTGTTTTTGATTTATGGCCTGCCGCCCACTCGCACGGATGGTCCCGGCAGAAAAATGGTTTAGTGTTCATCACCCTCCCCGTGGTTGCAAATTAATCCAATGTAAACGGACACCAGCAACATGAAAACCAAAGCCTGAACGAGACCTATGAGCACCTCCAAAAAGTAAAAGGGTACCGGGATGACTCCCATCATAAGATTCGATAACCAAAGGGGCATTCCCAAGGCCTCTCCCATTCCAAACATGCTGTGGAGTAGGCTTTCTCCTCCATAGACATTGCCGAACAGGCGAAAACAAAGGGATATGGGACGAAATACGATCGAAATTACTTCAATCACGCCGACGAGGAGAAAAATGATGCCGAGGAAATAAAACATTCCCCAGTGCACTTCCTTCTTGTCGGCCTTGTTGCCAAACCAATCCTTAATGATGACCTTGGGTCCTGCATAACGAAATATCAAGTAGATCCAAGTGAGGTTGGCCACCGCGGCGAGCGCTAAAGTCATGTTCAGATCGGCATTTCCGGGCCTAATGAAAGGAGCCCATTGACCGTCAGGATCCTTGGTGTAAAGCGATCCCACCCCTGGCAACAAGCCACTCCAGTTATTTACCAAGATAAATACGAAGAGTCCGCTCAACAACCAAAAGGCGGGAAAGAAAACCTTTTTGCCCACAATCGGCTCCACGATGCCACGCAAGCCGCCCACCACGGACTCAATTATCAACTGACCCTTCGAGGGAATCAGCGAAGGTTTGCTGACCAAGGCCCGAACCACAAAAATAATCACGAGCGAAACCACCCAGCTAGTGACCATAGAGTTAGTGACGGGAAAACCGCTCAACTCCCACAAAACTTGAGGTTTTACGTCAACCCCGTCTTTTCCAGCGGCAAAGACGATATTGGCGAAGCCAAAATAAAGTGGGCTTAAAAGTAATAATTTGAAGATCGCGCGCATGCGTCGAATTATAATAAGAGCGAAGCTTATCTAGATATCTTTCGCCGCTCGTCAACGAGCTTTTCAAAGTTTTATCAAAACTGTCCGGAATACCCGCTTGTCCTCAGGGCTCTTTCGCCCATCTAATGACAAGGCTTTATCAAAGTAAAGTTGAGCTAATGGGCAAAGGGGTGGCTAATTGGTTTCGATTGCCTATTCGGAAGAAATGAGATGGTTAATCCCAATAAACTGTCGACATGGCCGCCGATTCATCACTCCCCTCCCCTCCTTCCCCCCAATCCAGCCTTATGGTTGAAACACGCTCGGCAGGCATGGGGTTGGATGCTTTTTCCTGCTGGGTTTATACGATGGTTACCCTCGCCATGCTCGCTCAAGCGGGTTGGATTTTGTGGGCTGAATATAATTAGGGTTGTAAGCTGTTTACTATTATCGGTTTATGTTATTCTCGCTGCTAGTGACTGATGGTGGGGCAGCAAGTTTTGAAAAATGGTTTCATGCTCCAATGGCCATGGTTGGTCGGGTGTCCATTCCCAAGAGGCATTATTTTCGAGAGCCTCCCTGGCCCAAGTAAAATATCCTTCATGATCCGTTCTGAAAAATAACTGCCCCCCTTTGCGTGATCGCTTGGCCAAGAGGTCGAGAAAGCGCTTGTTAATCAGTCTGCGCTTATGATGCCGCTTCTTGGGCCAAGGGTCCGGGAAAAGCAAAATGGTGACGTCGATTTGAATAGAATCATTCATCGCCTGAAGAAGCTCCATGGCTTCCGCCTTAAAGAAATGAAGGTGAGGCAGGTCTCTTTTGTCCTTTTTGCGATTGGCTCGTTCAATCCGCCTGGTTATCAGGTCGACCCCGAGACACAATCGTTCGGGATTTTCCTGAGCATATGCCGTCAACCAGTGCCCATGTCCACACCCCAACTCCAAAGTAACGCCTCCCGCAGGAACTTCGCCCTGCGTTATTTCTTCCAACAACAATTTGATGTGAGCCTTTCGGCGATCAGCCTCCAGCAGGCGGTGGTAAGGTTCCTGCGACACCACCCTACCCTTTCGAACGACGGGAGCGGGCGGATAAATATATCATGAGCACGTTGACGTCCGCGGGATTAACCCCACTGATTCGAGAAGCTTGCCCCAAGGTAGTGGGTTGTACCTCTTTTAACTTTTCCGCGCTCTCCTTGCGCAACCCTGAGACTGTTGCATAGTCGACGTCCTCGGGAATCCTGACCTGTTCCGATTGAGCCAATTTCGCGACACTGCGGAATTCTCGATCCAAGTATCCCTTGTATTTCACGCGGTATAAAATCTCTTCGCGCGTGGTCTCTGACAAATCCAGGAATTTCTCAGGTAATTTTGAGGGGTCCCCTCCCCTACGCAAAAAGTCGCCACCGGATACACCCTCCACGCGAATAGTTTCTAGATCTCCAGCCCATTGCTGGACGGCATCACGCTTCTTGCGCACTGCGTGAAGACGATCCCTTGAATACAAATTGCATTCTTCCGCATGTCTATACATCCGTAAATCCGCGCTCCCATGGTTGAACAACAGTCGGAACTCGGCTCGGCTCGTGAACATCCTGTAAGGTTCCCTGGTTCCCTTGGTTACCAAGTCATCCACCAAAACTCCGGCATAACCCTCTTCTCTGCCTATGACCATGGGCTCCTCTCGGCGAACCCTGCGCACTGCGTTGACTCCGGCGAGTAAACCCTGAACGGCCGCCTCCTCATAGCCGGAGGTTCCGTTGATTTGACCTGCAAGAAAAAGGTTTTTGAGTTTTTTCGATTCCATATTCCGCATCAACTGCGTAGGAGGCGCAAAATCATATTCGACCGCATAAGCAGGTCTTAGCATAATCGCTTTCTCTAGGCCGGGTATGGTTTGGAGAATGGTATTTTGCACGTCGAAAGGCAAGCTGGTAGATAAGCCGTTTACGTACCACTCGTCCGTATTCAATCCCTCTGGCTCCAAATGAAGTCGGTGGCTCTCCTTGTCGGCGAACTTAACGATTTTGTCCTCTATACTAGGACAATACCTAGGCCCAACGCCTTCAATCTCGCCACCATAGAGTGGTGACTTGCAAAGGTTATCGCGAATGACTTGGGCCGTTTCCTTGGTTGTGCGCGTTATCCAGCAAGAAATTTGGTCGCCTCCATCCCAAGGAAACTTGATCCCCTTATCTATGGAACGTTCCACGTGGAACCATCTGGCCCGACGTTCCACGTGGAACGTTTCGTCCTCGGTTCTCGTATCCGTAAAAGCAAAGCGCGTGGGGTTTGCATCGCCGTCCTGTCGCTCGAGTCCATCGAAATCTATGCTTTTGCCAAGCAAGCGCGGCGGCGTTCCCGTCTTGAGTCGTTGCAACTCTATACCGCACGCGGCCAAGCTGGCGGACAGGCCTTTGGCAACATGATCCCCAATCCGTCCACCTTCGTTCTTATTGGATCCGACGTGCATGAGGGCTCTCAGGAACGTGCCCGTGGTCAATACTACGGTTTTTGCATGAAACTCGACCTCTAGGTTCGTTCGTATTCCCGCTACGGCTCCTTTTTCAACGATCAAGCCCGTGGCCAGCGCTTGAAACAGGGTTAGGTTCTCGGCCTGCTCCAATAGGTGTTTCATTCGGAATTGATAAGCCTTCTTGTCGCACTGCGCGCGCGGAGCCTGTACGGCGGGCCCCTTGGAAGCATTCAGCAACTTAAACTGGATGGCGGTAAAATCCGTGTTGAGGGCCATTTCTCCTCCCAGAGAATCTATCTCTCGCACGATCTGACCCTTGGCTTGGCCACCGATTGCGGGGTTGCAGCTCATTTGAGCGATGGTGTCGACGTTGCCACTCAGGAGCAGAACGTCGGCGCCCATGCGAGCGGCGGCTAACGCCGCTTCACAGCCGGCATGTCCGGCACCGCATACAATAACGTCGTAAGGTTGAGAGGCTCCGTATTTCAGCCCGGTCTTCACTTGCCGATGCAAAAGGATTGGAAGAGTTGGTCGAGCATATCCTCGTTGTCCACGCCACCGGTTATTTCTCCAACCGCGTCGATGGCCAAGCGAATCTCACTCAAGGCCAAATCAACGGCCTTATCCTCATTCAATAAGCGAATTGCATTATGAAGAGCGTCCTTGGCAACACAAAGCCTTTCACTATGTCGGGCATTTACGACAAGGGGGGCTGAGGTGGGGGAGGGGAGTGTCTTTTCAAGAATCCGTTCCCAGGTCGACTTCAGGGAGTCCATACCTTCGCCAGTCAATGCGGACACCGCCGCGTGTGGAACGTCGGGCAGAACGTCGTGGTGGTTTTTGGTTTCGGTTAAATCGATTTTATTTTCCACAAGAATACAATTATCGGACCCAAGGCCTTTGATAAAATCTGGTGGAAGGGAAGGGGAGGGCGCGGTGGCATCCAGAACGAGAAGGAAAAAGTCCATACGCTCGGCCAGTTCCAAGGTTTTATCCATCCCAATGCGCTCTATGCCCGTCGCTTCGTTTCGCAAACCGGCGGTATCGATCAGTTCAATCTCGAATTGGCCTAGATGGATACGTTCACTAACATAATCCCTGGTTGTTCCCGGTTGGTCGCTGACGATGGATCGAGATTTGCCACAAAGCGCATTCAAAAGGCTGCTTTTACCGGCATTGGGGACTCCTGCAATCAAGGTCCGTACTCCCGTTTCCAGTAGGTGTGCGTATTTGCCCGTCTCCGCGGCACTGGACATAACTGTCACTATTGCCTGAAGTTGCGCGATGGGTTCCGACAGGTTTTCGGGTGGGAGGTCTTCTTGCGGGAAATCCACATAAGCCTCTATATGAGCCATAACACTCAATATTTGATCGCGTAACTTATTTACGCAACGACCGGTTTCACCACTCAAGTGCCTGGATGCTACCTTGAGAGCATGTTCGCTTCGGGCTTTTATTAGTGTCGCAACCGCCTCGGCTTGAACGAGTTCCATATTTCCTGAAGTAAATGCGAGGCGTGTGAATTCTCCCGGTTCAGCCAAGCGACAACCGCGGGCCAAAAGGTCATCTACCACCTTTCTCAACAGGAGTGGATTGCCATGACAAAAGATTTCTAGCGAAGGTTGACCGGTGTATGATGCCCCTTGGGCATAGAAAATGAAAAGCACTTGATCGAGAACCTCGTCATGCAAATCGAGATAATCAGCTAAATGGGCTACGCGCGGGGAAGGGGAGGGGAGCTGAAAGACCGAAGCAGCAAGAGATGGGCAAGCATCACCGCTTAGGCGCACAATTCCGATGGCGGATTCTCCCGAGGGCGTCGCCAAGGCAACGATTGTTTCGCCCGGGAGCATCGGTCAATCCTTGCGATGCTTAAGAGCCCTCGTCACCCTTGGCCAAAACGGAACCAACGGAGACTTCCACTTTTTCAAGTATTTTTTCGGTTAAGGAAGCCAGTAGCTCGGGGTTGTCCGCCAGAGATTGCTTTGCGGCTTCTCGACCTTGACCAATAAGTTCGCCTTCATGAGATATCCACGCTCCTTTTTTTTCCAAAATTCCATGATCCACGCCTAGATCAATGACGGAACCCGTTCGAGATATGCCCTCATTGTACATAATATCGAACTCGCATTCGGTAAAAGGGGGGGCGACCTTGTTTTTTACCACTTTTACGCGGGTACGGTTTCCAACCACTTTTCCGGATGAATCCTTGATTTGGCCGATGCGTCGGATATCCAAACGAGCGGAACAAAAGAATTTCAATGCCCGCCCGCCTGGCGTTGTTTCCGGACTGCCAAACATAACCCCTATTTTTTCACGTATTTGATTGGTAAAAATACAGATGGTCTGCGTTTTACTGATAGCTGCAGTTAGTCGACGCATGGCCTGACTCATCATACGAGCCTGCACGCCTACAGTTGCATCGCCCATTTGACCCTCAAGTTCCGTTTTGGATACCAAGGCGGCAACTGAGTCGACGACGATGACGTCTATAGCCCCTGAACGAATAAGGGTTTCGGTAATGTTCAGCGCGTCTTCACCGCTCTCGGGTTGAGAAACGACGAGGTTATCAAGCTCAACTCCAACAGTTTTGGCATAACGGGGATCCAATGCATGTTCAACGTCAACGAAAACGGCGTTTCCTCCATTTCTTTGAGCTTCGGCCACAACGCTAAGGCAAAAGGTCGTTTTGCCAGATGATTCTGGGCCGTAAATTTCGATTATCCTACCTTTAGGCAACCCGCCTACACCTAATGCCAGGTCGATGGCCAGGGAGCCAGTGGATATAGCTGACACCTTCATGCGCTGAGCACTGCCAAGGCGCATGATGGAGCCTTCTCCAAATTGTTTATTAATTCCAGCTATAGCGTGGTCCAAAGCGGTATTACTACCTTTGGGAGAATTGGGTTTTGATGAAGTCTTGGCCACTGTTTATAAATTGTTGTCTTGAATGTATTGGAGAGTTGAAATTGCTTCAGCCTGTTTTGCAAGGCAAGCGGATTCGATCATTTATATATCGAGAAGAAGATTTTCTCACTTTACCTAGAAATTTTTACAATAAGCAAAAGCATGAGGGGTTACGAAAGCACACCTGCAGGATGGACAAGGTTATAATGGACTGTGACTTAGTTAAATCCGTCCATTTCGTTGAATACAAAGAGGTGAATGGTGATTTTTCGGAAATCCCAGAGTCCCTTGAACGATTACGTTCGAGAGCGAGTTGCGTATTGGGGTTCAGTCGATTTAAACCGAAGGAACAAGTTTTCAAAGGCGGTGAGATGAGAGTTGATCATTTTAATGACTGGAGAAACTCAAACTTATGGAGAAATAGACGCTCGACTCGGAAACAGAAAATGGGCAAGGGCAACGGGGTCTGCGTGTTCGCTAAATCAGCACGCTATGGTCATCCTCTGTCACCGATTTCTTTCGGACAAGGGTTTGGGACAATATAATGGGCGCATAAATAGAAAAGCTAATTTACTGGAATGGGAAAGCCATAATTTATTTAAAACGTTGTTTCAATTATATAGGAGTTTTGATATTTAGTGGTATGAGACGTATGGTAAATAGAATTGAACATGTGCTTTGGGATTGGAATGGTACTTTAATTGATGATGCAGAATATTGTTCTAAGATTATTGCCGGTTTATTATATAAACATGGATTAAGAGAATTAAGTTTTGAAGAGTACAGAGATTGCTTTTGCTTTCCAGTTGAAAGGTTTTACGAAAAGTTGGGATTAAAGGGGAGGGGAGTATCCTTTGAAGAAACATCGAAAAACTTTATTGAGGAATACGAAAAGGGGTGGAAGGACTGTTATTTACATATTAATGCTGAATATATTTTAAAGGAATTCTACAATTTAGGTATAAAACAGTCTATTATTACTGCAGGTGATAAAAAATTGATCGGTAATTACGTTGGTCATTTTGGAATAAGTCATTTTTTCGAAAGTTTAGTTGGAACGGAAAACATACTGGCTGCAGGAAAAATAGAGGTAGCAAGGCGCTATGTGAGTAATGCGGGTTTAGATGGGTCAAATGTAGTTGTAATCGGTGATACGCTCCATGATGCAGAGGTTGCAAAGGAAATTGGTGCGGATATTTTATTATATGCAAATGGTCATAATTCAGAACCAAGACTGTCATTAACAAATGCAGTAATAATAAAAGATCTAAGTGAGGTTAGTGGATATGTACAATAATGCGTTGTAATAATCATAAATTATTAATCATTTGCTCTCACAAGGCAGAAGCGGACCCAATTATTAATTTCTTTTCCCTTGTGTATAAACGTTTGCAAGGAATATCTGTTTATCAAAATGATGATATTGTCGTTATTATTATAGGTGAAGGTGATAAACACATAGAATATTGTTTAAATCATGTTTTTATAGCGTATAACGTACAATATGTTATAAATTATGGTGTATGTGGGAGTGATACTCTTAAGGTAAAAGTTGGTAGTATTTTCATTATTAATAAAATATACTGTTACAGAACCGATCAATTATATTACCCAGTTAGATTATTTGATTTTGATTTAACAGGAGCCGCCATTATGACGGTCGATGCTCCTGTATACGAAACCTTTGACTGTAAATATCCGGACATACATCTTGTAGATATGGAAAGTTCACATGTATTCCGTAATTTGAATAATAGAATCTGCCCGTCTAAAGTTTTTATTTTTAAGATAGTATCAGATCATCTTAATGAGATGGAATATACTAAAGAAAGTTTGTTCCCGATACTGACACCCTCCCTCGATAGGGTAACAAATATTGTTATCAATCTCAACAAGTCCGATAACAGTTACCATTTAATTAATGATAATGTTAATAATACTGTAAATCAATTATTTAGCCGCTTCAAATTTACTTTTTCTCAACAAAGTGAATTAAAGAGGGTTATACTTTATAAGAGTCATAATGACCCTACTTTCACAGAAACCATCTTGTCGTGCTTGCCAGCTACATGTCACACCAAACACGAAACAGCCAAACTGTATCATAAAATAAGAAATGAAGCTCTCGCGGAATCGATTTAGGAATATTTACATAGAATATGCCTGTGAGTCCGATGCAGTCACACAACATATACTAAAGGTATTTCCACACTCCGAAATAATATATATAAACCGCTATAAGGAACTATTTTCAACCCCGAAGCATGCCTATTCTCTTCAAAAAGCTTCTACCTCATTAATATTAGCAAGAAAAACTAATAACTTTTTGTATTCAGGCAGTCAATTCGCCCAAAGTACTGGCTTTAAAAATTTCTTTTATAATACAATTCTATTAAATTGTATTTATGATTGTCACTATTGTTACCTACAAGGCCTTTTCCCTTCTCCTAACTTAGTTTGTTTTACAAACCTAGAAGATTTCTTTTCTAATACCAGCACAGCCATTAGCCAGCGAAACAATCAAGGTGAACCTCTTTTTTTAAGCCTATCATACGACACTGATATTCTTGCTTTTGAATCCATATTTCCATTTGCCCGTCGTTGGATTGAATATTGCTCAAATAATAATAATCTACTCGTTGAAATACGCACTAAATCAACCAACTTTAAAACCCTTAGTGATATTCCATCGATCCCTAATGTTATTTTCTCCTGGAGTTTATCTCCCGAAATCATTGCTCAAAACTTCGAAATCGGCGCGCCAAGCCCTAAATCCAGATTAGCTTCCATCAAACAAGCAATTAGAATGGGATGGAAGGTCCGTTTATGCTTCGACCCTGTAATTCTCATTAAAAGTTGGCGTGAAATTTACCTAGACTATTTCAAAACCGTTTTTCAGGAAATTAACCCCATGAACATACATGATGTCACCCTTGGTAGCTTTCGTATGTCCTCCCAACATTTAAAACAGGCACGCAAGCATCGCCCCGAGTTGGGCATTCTCCACCGTGACTGGAAGGTCAACAATGGAATTGCTTCTTATGGAAAGGAAAAGCGAGAAGAAATATCCTCTTTCCTTCGCAACGAACTCTTACAGTGGTTCAGGCCCCCTCAAGTCTCCGTTTGGTAATTTACCAAAAGAGTATATCCCTCCCCAAGGGCTTTCATATTGACCATGCTTGCCCAAAAATATTCAATTGTTCGCTTTCCTTGATGAACAGAGTATACATCAAGACATACGGTTGCCAAATGAACGAACGCGACTCTGAAGCTGTTGCGGGAATGCTGAATGAAAGGGGTTATGTAATCGTTAATTCCGAAGAAATCGCGGACATTGTTTTGCTCAATACTTGTAGTATACGTGATCAATCGGAACAGAAGGCTATTGGTAAAGCCGGACAATTGCTTAAACATAAAGGCAATAAGTCCCAATTCTTGTTGGGTATATTGGGGTGCATGGCTCAAAATCGTGGTCAGGCCCTACTGGATAGCCTTCCGGATCTCGACCTAATCGTTGGTACTCAAAAATTTCATCATACTCCCGATCACCTGGATGCATTGATCTCATCACTTGATCAAAAGGTTTCTGACGTCCCGCTTCCCATCGTGGATTTAGACGAAGAGCCTGACTCCCAAAACACGATTAGACACCATGACCCCACAAACGGTCGCGTTTCAACCTTCGTATCCATCATGCAAGGTTGTGACATGAATTGTTCCTTTTGCATCGTTCCCAAAACACGTGGGGCCGAAAGATCTCGTCCCATGGAACAAATTGTTGATGAGATTCATTCCATAGTCGACAACGGCACAAGAGAGGTAACGTTACTCGGTCAAATTGTTACCAGTTACGGCAAGAGGGAATATCCCACCCTTCGAGGCAAAACCCCTTTTGTCCAGTTGTTAGAGAAAATACATGAAATTCAAGGTCTGCATCGAATTCGGTTCACTTCACCTCATCCATTGGGTTTTCGTAAGGATTTGATTACTGCATTCCATGAGATGCCCAAACTTGGCGAGTATGCACACTTGCCAGTTCAAAGTGGATCCAATCAAATGTTAAAGGCCATGAATCGTCCCTATAGCCGGGAACGTTATTTGAAATTAATCGATTCATTGAGGGCAGTTTCGCCGAACATGCACTTTAGTACGGACATAATTGTAGGTTTTCCTGGTGAGACCGAAGATGACTTTCGGCAAACAAAGAGTTTGTTCAAGAGGGTTGGTTTCGACATGGCCTTTATATTCAAATACAGCGAACGCACAGGAACCATGGCGGCTGAAAAATCAGATCAGGTAAGCAGGGAAATCAAGGATTCTCGCAACCAGGAATTGCTTCGTATCCTTGAAGGCCACTCTCTACAAAGAAACCGTTCCTTGGTTGGGAGCATTCAAGAGATCTTGGTGGAGGGACCTGCCCGAAAGGGCGAAGGCATGCTGATGGGTCGAACTCGAGGCTATCGAAAAGTCGTTTTTCCGGGTCCACCCAGCATGATTGGCGAATTAATTAACATTCATATTAAGGAAGCAACCGTTACGGTTCTGAAAGGTGTTCCCGCAGTTAGCCACTCAACCGCGCAAGGCACCGCGTCGACGTTGGTTAATTTAACCTGAAAGCCTACGAAGATGAATCTTTTCCAAGCCAGCTTGTCCACCGGTTTGTTCATGGTGTTTTTGGGATTACCCTTGTTGTTGAATCATTCTTTTTCGTCAAAATACGCAAAGCGTTTTCCACGATCAAAGATTGCTGCTTTCGTTACGATGATTCTTGGCACGCTTTGTTTCCTTATCCTGCACGTTGGTAATCTCAGTGATGCTGATTTTGGTATGTATAAAGTACATATCACCATATTTTCACTTTTGATTTTGGGGCTTTCCTTTAAGTATCTACCTGACTTTTTGGCCGTTCGTGGCTTTTGCATACTAGTTTTACTTTTTTCTCGTGAGGCATTGGATGCTGCATTTTTAAAAGAACCCATGTCTAGACTGTTTATGGTTAGCGTTGTTTATATTGGCATCGTCGCAGCTCTATATTTAAGCGCTTGGCCATATCGACTGCGTGACTTTTTGAATTGGTTGCTGGCAAAAAGTACGCGTACGCGTACTGCGGGCGCCTTCATCACCAGTTACGGAATCTTGCTATTTGCCTTAGCATTGAGTTATTAAAATGAATATGTCGGTTTTGCCAAAAGCTCGGGGATTGCTCTTTATAGTTTCCGGGCCGGCTGGCAGTGGAAAAACCACACTTTGCAATAGGCTTTTGTCTACCTTCGCCCCATGTTTGGATCGTGTTGTAACGGCCACTACCAGGCCCTCCAGAAAAGGCGAACGCCAAGGTGTGGATTATCATTTTTTAACCGCCGCGGAATTTGATGAAAACATCAGGGACAGCGCTTTTTATGAACATGCCCTTGTCCATGGCCAAAAATACGGTGTTTTAAAATCCGAAGTAATTCCAAAGTTAGCGCGTGGCCTTGACTTGACTCTCAACGTGGACGTTCAGGGCGCCGCTGCCTTTCGCAAGGCTGCGGAAAGGGATGATTTATTGAGACAGAGTTTAATAACTCTATTTTTAATGCCCTCCGACTTGAAGGTTATTCAGCAGCGCTTGGAGGGTAGGGGGACCGATGAACGCACGGAAATTGACCGTCGCCTGAAGGTTGCCGAGGAAGAAATCAAGAGGTGGAGGGAATACGATTATTGTTTGGTGAGCGGAGAGAAGGATACAGACTTCGCGAAGGCGAAGGCAATCTACGAAGCTGAAAAATTGAGGGTGGCCCGCCTGTCATAGGGGGGGGCGAAAACACATCAGGTTTCAATTTCGGGTCGACTAGGCGCAGGCCAATCGACATGGAAGAATCGGCCACGCTCACGATCCACCCGTTCATAGGTGTGCGCTCCAAAATAGTCCCTTTGAGCCTGGAGGAGGTTTTGTGGAAGGCGTCCGCAGCGATAGCCGTCATAATAAGCAAGGGCAGAAGAAAAGGTAGGGGTGGGAACACCATTTTCAACGGCGTTTGCAACTACTTTGCGCCAGTTGGCTTGGGCACTGGCTATCGCTTCAATAAAATACGGGTCGAGCAAGAGGTTGGCCAGTTGTGGATCACGGTCATAGGCTTCCGTTATTTTTTGCAAAAACGCAGCTCGGATGATGCAACCCCCTCTCCAAATTTGAGCGATTTCACCGAAATTCAATTCCCACCCGTATTCTTTTTGGGCTTCTCGCATAAGCTGAAACCCTTGGGCATAGGAACAAATTTTGGAGCAATAGAGGGCATCTCTAATGGCTTCGACAAAGGTCTCTTTATCTATGTCCGATGAAGTTGTTGGCGCCGCAAGGATCGCTTCCGCAGCAACACGCTCGTTTTTCACCGCGCTAAGGCATCGGGCAAAGACTGCCTCCGCAATGGTTGGTGCAGGCACGCCCATGTCGAGCGCATTGACCGAAGTCCATTTGCCAGTACCTTTTTGACCCGCTGTGTCCATTACGACGTCCACGAAATGACCTGTTCCGGCGGGATCGTTTTGCTTAAGAATATCAGCTGTTATTTCTATTAGAAACGAGTTGAGGGGGCCTTCGTTCCATTGCGAAAAGACATCTCCCATTTCTGGTGGCGACATACCAAGGCGGCGTTGCATGAGATCATAGGCTTCGCAAATCATCTGCATGTCGCCATACTCGATGCCATTATGAACCATTTTAACGTAATGCCCGGCTCCATTTGGGCCAACGTAGGCTGTACATGGAATGCCACCCTCAATGGGCTTGCCCGGCTTCGCTCCCTCGATTGGTTTACCGGTTGAAGCGTCCACCTTGGCCGATATTGCAGTCCAAATGGGTTCAAGCTCAAGCCAAGCATCGAATTCACCGCCCGGCATGAGAGAAGGCCCATATCGTGCCCCTTCTTCGCCACCGCTTACTCCGGACCCAATGAATCGATAACCGAGTTCTCTCAGTTTGTTTTCGCGTCGAATGGTATCGGTCCATTTGGCATTGCCGCCGTCGATAATTATGTCTCCTTTGTCCAAATACGGCAATAAGGATTCAATGACTGCATCCGTAGCTCTTCCGGCCTGCACAAGAATTATAATTTTTCGAGGGGGTTTGAGAGAGCGTACGAAGGACTCCAGAGTTTCCGCTCCAAACAATCCTCCCGGCGTGTCCGGGTTCTCGGAAACAAACGCTTCCATTTTGGAAACCGTTCGGTTGTAAACGGATATTCGAAATCCGTGATCCGCTACGTTGAGGGCAAGGTTTTGGCCCATGACGGCCAATCCGATAAGTCCTATGTCAGAGAGTTCTTCGCTCATTGTTTTATGGGAAAAGTGTGCGAATGAAATTGGTTGGGGGCTTCATGGCGAGCATTATTGAGTGCAAGTCGCCTCGTTCTTCTGTTTAAGCTTTGAGCAATGACTGCATCCGACCCAGGCTGTTTCGCCATTCAGATAAAATTCTTTTTTCCAAATAGGCAACCTGGCCTTTATGGCATCGATGGCATAGCGACAAGCCATAAAGGCTTCTTCGCGATGCCTGGAAGCAACTCCTATCCAAATCGTTATTTCACCCAGTTCCAGGTGGCCAGTCCGATGTACAGCCTTCACGTCGCGAATAGGAAACCTCTTTCGTGCCTCCTCTATAACCTTTTCCCCCTCCTTTAGCGCTAATTCCTCGAAGGATTCATAAAGCAAGCTTTGTACACGTCGACCCTCATTCCAGTCTCGCACCCACCCCTCAAAGGAGGCGAAGCCCCCACAGTCGTGGTGCAAAAGGCTCTGTTTGAGAAGTGGGGGCTGAATAGGTTGTTCAGTTAAAAGGAACATGTATCAGCCTCCGGAAACTGGTGGTATAAAAGCAATTTGATCACCTTCAGCCAAGTTGTGGTCAAAATCGGTGAAGTCGCCATTTATCGCCACCCTCAGTTCGGTATCGCTTAAGGGAAAATTTCTTTTGTCTCGTAGCTCTTTGTACAATTCGCGAGGAGTGGTTGCAGAAGAGCTCATTTCTTCCTTATCTACGCCTGCCCATTCCTTCAGCATAGCAAAATACTGTAGTTGGTAGCTTCTTTGATCCATGGTCATCAGCTGTTGCTTGCCTTGGATAATTCCGCAGCAGCTTGCTTATATTCTTCAAGGGTATTAACGTTGTCCAAGGCGTGAGGCTCAAGAGGTTCCAGCAATTTTGGTTTCGTTTGCATAAGAATCTTGCGGGGGCATCTTTGGTTTTCTTCCACCAACAAGCTTTTGATTTTTCCCAGCGCCCTCGGTTCATAGATTGCGCAAAGTGGTTCCGGCAATCCATCGTAAGAGCTTTTATAGGCTGTGGCGATGGCATCTGCATCGCGTTTTTGCCAAAGGTTTTCCAAGCTGGTCTTTGTAAGGAAGGGGAGATCGCAGGCAACAACGAGCCAAGGTGACCGTGGGTCAGCAGACATCGCGGTAAGCATACCGCCCAAGGGGCCTATTTCATCATAATCATCTTCTAGTATGGGTGCCTTCAATCCTGTTTCGGGAAGGGTTTGTCCCTTGCGAACGGAAAGGTAGGTTGTTTGGCAAAAAGGCTTCAACAATTCATAGGCTCGTTGAAACTGGTTTTTTCCTTCATATTCAAGGGTGGCTTTGTCAAAACCCATTCGCTTGCTGCGTCCACCGACGAGTAGCAATCCTTTGGGCAGGGTGGGAGGCATGGTTCAGTTTTCTCGGCGAAAATCCTGTTTTCCACCAGTTTTTTTCATGAGGCGAACACTCCTTATAACAACATCGCGCGATAGTGCTTTCGTCATGTCGTAAATGGTAAGGGCTGCTATTGTCGCTCCAGTGAGAGCCTCCATCTCCACGCCCGTTTGGTGACAAGCGCTCACCTTGCAATCAACCTTCAATTCTCGTGCGTTTTCGTTGGGTGTTACGCATATGGTTGCGTCATTCAGGGGCACGGTGTGACAAAGTGGTATCAGGTCCGGTGTTTTTTTTGCCGCCTGTATGCCAGCCAAAATGGCGGTGGAGAAAACCGGTCCTTTAGGGGAATGGATCTCATCATCGCTTAATTGACACGATACAATCTCGGGCAAATCCACAATCGCTTGGGCGTGGGCAGTTCGGGAGGTAATTTCCTTTTTGCCTACGTCGACCATGGATGGTCTGCCATCTTCATCTAGGTGGGTAAGGGCCATTTGCGTAATAGGTTTGGTAGACGGAAGCGCGTAGCCGAAAGAAAGGCAACGCCAGCTTTTACCAAGGAAAGAGTTTTGCGAAGAAACCTGCCCGAAAAGTTGTTTGTCCTGAGGGTAATTGGATAAAGCCATCTGTATTGACAATGGTTGTAAAATCCCCCGAATTTCGAGGCCTGCGGGGTTTTGCCTCAAGAAGGCCGTTTTTGCTACGGGATATGCTAACAGGGAAAAATGCAGTGGTCGGGGGGTTGTGGGTAATGGAGTCAGTCAAGAGAACCTGCGGGTTGACTGGCGATTCGGTGCCTGCAATTAAATACAACGCGTTGACGACGTAGCGGTGGAAGCAGGTAAGGGCAGACAGGGGGTTGCCCGGCAGACCAAAGGCTAACGCTCCTGTTGGATGCTTGCCAAACCACATTGGTTTGCCTGGCCACTGACTAACCCAGTGAAAACATTCCTCAAAACCAAGTTGCGTTAGAATGGTAGGGGTTAAATCCCTGTCGCCTTTTGAAACGCCGCCACATAAAAGAAGGATGTCGAAAGATTCCATTGATTCGGAAATTGCTCGATTCAAGACGTTCTCCTCGTCCGGGCAGTGTTGAGAGGAGGCTTCGACAAAAGGCATGCGAGTGCAGGCTGCAACCAAAGCATGGGCATTGGAGCGGCGAATTTGAAAGTCAGTTACAGGTTTTCCCGCTTCTATCAATTCGTCGCCTGTATCAATTACGCGAATCTTTATTTTGCGCGTCACGGAAAGGCTATCTTTGCCACAAGATACGGCCATGGCGATTTCCTTAGGGCCCAGTTGCACGCCTTCTTTTAATAATTCATCACCCTTTGAACAATCGGAACCCCGCTTGTGCAAATAACGACCTTTTTCCGCGGAAAATTCCGCGTTTACGGTAATCAGGTTACCCTGTTGCTCAAACTCTTCACAAGGAACGACCAAGTTGCAGCCTTCCGGTAAAACGGCTCCGGTCATTGTTTTGATGCAATGATTTGAGTTACTTAAGGTCAGTGGTGGTTGCCCTGGAAACTGGGTTCCTTCCACTTCAAATTTACGCGCTCCCTCCATCCAGGCCTTCGAGCAAAGGGTTATTCCGTCCATCATCACTCGGTTGTAGGGAGGAAGGTCCCGATCCGCCGAAACAGTTTCTCGCAGAACTCGATCGACCACCTGCCGAAAAGGTAGCTTCTCGGAAGGTAACACCTTAAGTTCTCGAGCAATTAATTCCTCCGCTTTTTCTACCGTAATCATTCGTTTTCTATTTTTTAGCCTGTAAGTAATGGGTTTTTGTGGTTTATCCGCATGCATCAATTAAATTCGAACATGTCTTTACCTCGAGATATCCTGAATAGGCCAATTGGCGACTTGAGAATTTCCGTCACGGATCGTTGCAATCTTCGTTGCAGTTATTGCATGCCGGCCGAGATTTTCGGGGTTAATTATCCCTTCTTGCCTGATAGGAAGATTCTCCGTTTTGATGAAATCGAAAGGTTGTGTCGATTGTTCGTACGTTGTGGTGCAAGAAAAGTCCGGTTAACCGGTGGGGAGCCGTTGCTTCGACCAAACCTGACGGAGTTGGTGGGGAAATTGGCCAAGATTGACGACCTTTTGGATCTTGCGCTTACCACAAATGGTTTGGGTTTGAGGGAACATGCTTCTTCCTTGCGAAAAGCCGGCTTGCAGCGTGTTACGGTCAGTCTCGATGCCTTATCCGATGACTTGGTAAGAAAACTTGGCGGGGGAGGTTCGGTCGAAAAAGTGCTTGATGGCATTGCTGCGGCCAAGGAGGCTGGCTTGGAGGTGAAGGTCAATAGCGTGATTCTGCGAGGGTTGAATGATGGAGAAATATTGCCCTTGGCCAAGAGGTTCAGGGGAGGGGGTGTTGTCTTGCGTTTTATCGAATTCATGGATGTTGGAAATCACAATGGTTGGCAGGAGGACAGTGTGGTTACGTCCAGAGAGGTTCTCGATATTCTTGGAAAGGAGTTTGGGTTTGAAGAGGTAGCTCCTTCCTATGTTGGGGAGGTTGCCAAAAGGTATAGGTATTTGGATGGAGGTGGTGAATTTGGGTTGGTTTCATCGGTAAGCCATCCTTTTTGTGGCGATTGTTCACGTGCTCGGTTGACAGCTGATGGAAAGCTGGTGACCTGTCTTTTCGCAAAAGACGGTCATGACCTGCTAGCCTCCATGAGGGGCGGAGCCAGTGATGCCGATTTGCTCCGGACAATTAAGGGGGTGTGGGTGGCTCGCAAAGACCGTTATTCAGAACAACGAGCGGATGGCACGAAGAGATCCGCCAAGGCAAAAGTGGAAATGTCGTACGTCGGTGGTTAGTTAACGGTGCGGCTCTCCCTAAATAATTAAGGGCTTTTGCTCGTTCCGTAATCGGCAACGGCCTTCTTGGGAAAAGGGGGTTAATCGCTGCGAATCGGCATTATGACGCACAAGAAGGTGATCGGGTCGTCCTGCTTGCCGGCCCCGGTTCTAAAAATACCCGGGCTTATTTCATCGCGAAACTCCAAAGTCACCTTGTCCTTCGACAGTGCCTTCAGGGGGTCGCAGAAAAAGATAGGGTTGAATGAAACCGTTACTTCCGGGCCTTTATATTCTATGGCCATGGTTTCCTTGGCATCTCCCAGAGAGCTTTGGCCTGTTATTTCCAACTCTCCCGGTTTGATGGAAAAGCTAACTTTTTCATCTGATACCAATGCGGCCCGCAGAATGCATTCCTGGAGCAGCTCTCTCTCCACTTCACTCTGCTCAAACGTTTCCGTTGGAATAACTTGCCGGTAATTCGGGTATCGGCCCTCGACAACCTTTGATACAAGGTAAATTGAATCCACAAAGCCTTTGCCTGTAATTGATTGCTCATCGTCCGTTGCATTTGGGTCATCGGGTATTCTCATTTCAAACGCAACTTGGCGTTCGTTGAAAGAGACTTTGACGGTATCCCCCAAAGAGGGAAGTTTTTCCAACTCACTAACGGTGTTGGCGGGCAAGATGAAGTCGCCGTCGCTACCTTCTTGTATTTGAAGCGCGCGTTCCGTGACTGCCAGTCTTCGGCCATCGGTTGCAACCATGGTTAGTTTTCCTTCAGCAAAAGAGAAGTAGACCCCTCGCAGCATGTAACGTTCTTCGTTAACGGATTGAGCATAGGAAACGTTCCGTAACATTTGTGTGAGCTCATCCCTCGATAAATCATGTTGGCTTAAGTTGTCCAGGGCGGGTAGGGGTGGGAATTCTTTGCTATCGATGCCCATTATGTGAAAGAGCGATCCGCGAGTGGAAATTGTTGCCCGATTACCTTCGGGACATTCGACGCTAACCTCCATGCCTGCAAGTTGCCTGACGATACTACCTAGTTCTCGTACGGGCAGCGTTATGGAGCCCGGTTCACTTACGTCGGCCTTGACCGAACACCGAACACCCAAATCCAAGTTGGTCGTGATCAATGAGACTTTGCCTTCGCTGGCTTCAATCAAGACGTTTTGGAGTATTTGCATTGTCTTGCGTGCTCCAACGACGCTGGTTACCAGCTGCAAGCCATTGGCAAAGTGATCGCGGTTAATTTTAAACTTCATTACTGACCATCATTTGTGGGAAATTTCAAGTTACTGGCAAATGATATTTATTAAGTAAATATTTTTTACAAATTATTCCCTATTCTCTAAGACACGTTAAAAACTGACGTAACGACACAAGCCACTTATAATAAAGAGTTTGAGGGACGGAGAATTGTGTGCGGCGTGGTTGCTCACATCCAAACGCATGTTTATGGGTAAGAACATTTTCGTATTGCGCTCAACCTATTGACAAAGAAACCAAACTGCCTGTTCATTTTTTGGCGAGGCCCTCCAAATATTTCCAGAAAGACTGGTTTTGTTCGATAAGCTGCTCGTCTTGGATCGGTAATTTACAACGAAAAAGAAAATCGCCGAGCGTATTTTTGTGCAGAATGCAATGGCACGCAAGAGAGTCACCATCTCTTGTAAAGTATATACGAAACCCCTTAACCCTTAAGCGATAAAAGATTTGGCCTGATCGCTGAAACCGGCCCACGGCATCATCCTCCGCAGATAGAATGTCATCGGTTAATGAGCTTAATTTATCAACTAAACCCAACTGCTCGCGTTGATCCAGCTCATTGAGAGCCCCCATGCTTTGGTCACTGAAAGTTAGCTGAAACATACCATTTTCCTACAAAACAAAGACGGAAGGCCATAAGGGGCTTAAGGTGACTTCGTCACCATGTTGAAACAATGCTATAAAAAACAGAGAAGCAAAACTTTTATTGCACAAAAACGATCTCAAACCCAAAGGCTGAGCCTATCTGGCCAAAGAGCCATTGTAGGCACGCTCTATAAATTCAGCGAGATGCATAACTTTCGAATTTTGCGATTCTTGTGCCAAATGACGCCGAAGCTGAGAAATACAACCAACGTTGGCGGAAACAACGATGTCTGGACCAGCCTCCTTTACACGAATCGCTTTATTTATCCCAAGTTCATTGCCCATGTCTGGGTTCTCAACGTTGTAAATTCCAGCGGAACCACAACAAATTTCAGGATCTGCCAAACTAACCAACTCAATACCCTTGATAGCTTTTAATATGCGACGCGGGGCACCGGAAACCCCCTGTCCGTGTAGAAGGTGACAGGCATCTTGATAAGCCACCCGAAGCGATCCGGAAACTGGTGGTGGAGGAATAAAGCCGAGCTCGTCTAGAAACACGGATAAATCCAAGACGCGCGATGAAAAGACGCAGGCTTTTGCTTCCAGAGAATCACCCTTGAGCAAAAGAGGGTACTCTTGCAGACAGGAACCACAGCCTGCTGCGTTGGAAATGACTGCGTCGCAATCCGCAGGAAAAACCTCAATGTTTTTTTTCGCCAACTCTCTGGCCGTTGGGCCTTCGCCAGCGTGCCAATGCAAAGCGCCGCAACAAATTTGTTCACGAGGAATCACAACCTCCACCCCATGTCGCACCAATATGGAAATTGTTGCGGAGCCGATTGTTGGCTCGAGCACCTGTTGGGCGCACCCTGCCACCAACGCAACACGAGCACGGGTTTTTTCCTTGGGGGTAACTCTTTCCGGCAAGCTGGTTTTAGAGCCCAACCGTTGCGGAAGCAACTCAAGCATGACCCGCATTCTTTTTGGCAACCATTTTGCAAATGGTTGTACCAACCTTGAAGCCTTGACCACCAACGAAAATAGACTGGGTCGAGTTAGTATACGAAGAAAGAGTTTCCTGCGCGAGCGATTGAACCACGACCGCGATCGCAAACCCTCCGCCTGTTCCCTGAAAGGACCCACAAGCTCGCGATAGGAGACGCCGGATGGACAAGACGTTTCGCAAGCAAGACAACCCAGACAGCTATCTAAATGAGGAAGGGCTTGATCCAAAGGCAAAGACTCCTCCAGGCACTCCTTCATCAAGGCAATACGACCACGAGGAGAATCCATTTCTTGCCCTAACGGGCCATAGGTGGGGCATGTGGGCAGGCAAAAGCCGCAATGTACGCAGGCTTGCACGGCATCAGCCATTCCCTTACCCGTTGGGCCCAGTTTTTCTATGGGTAACTTATGTCTCACGAAAGGGGAGGGAAGCGGTTTTCGGGATCGAAGACTGCTTTAACGCGATTTTGAATGGAATATTCCACCCGATGACCGATTAAGGTTTCACCAGCATGGCCTTTCAGGACTAACCCCGAAAGTTCCAAGTCACGCAGTACCTTATCCACCTGTTTGGTGGTACCATCGTTAACCCAAGACAACCAAGCAACGTTTGCCGCCATGCCGTAGCGACATTCTACGTCAACTGTGTTTACGGCTGCGTCCAACCGTAACAAATCCCTCGGAGAAATGGGAACTTTCGCGTAACGGGCCTTGTTTCCATTCCATGTAAAATTAGAGACTTTACGCCAATATTCGTTAGCCCCGTCAGTACCTAGGATAAAACCATTTTTTAATTTATTTAAAATGGATTCAGCCCGAAGTCGTAGTGCGGCGGAATTGCCCGCCAAGCGAAGAAACAACCTTCCGTCCGCCTCCAATTCCAAAGCATCGGGTTCCCAATGGGAACGGCTGGCCAAAACCAGCTGATCAAAAGCATCAGCCAAAGTCTTGTTTTCGAAGCATATGGTTAAGAAATCTTCCGGTTTAGGAAAAACCTTGAAAGTCAGCTCCAAAAGGATGGCCAATCGCCCCATGCTACCGGCTAAAAACTTCGGCAAATCAAAACCGGCGGCGTTCTTTACCACCTTGCCACCACTTTTGACAATGACGCCGTTGCCATCCACAAACTGGACACCCAAGATAAAATCCCTCAAACCACCGTACCTAATTCTTCCGGGACCTGAAAGCCCCGTTGCCACAGTACCCCCCAAGGAAGCACCGCATTCGGCAAGTGGAGGGTCAAAAGGCATATATTGACCGTGTTCTCCCAGAACCTGTTCAATTTCCGAAAGCTTTGTTCCAGCCCGAGCCGTAAAGACGTATTCCGAGGGATCGTATTCCGAGATTCCAGTAAAACCGGACATTTCAACAAGGCTTGTTTCCTCTAGATCCCAAAGAGGTTTTTTCGTGCCGGAACCACGCGCTAATAATCGAGAGCTCTCAACGCCTTCTTCACGCAGGCATGAGGCGATCTCTTTTGCCGTGAGACTGCTCATTCGCGTGAAAGAACACCTGCCTGTTCCAAGGGATGCAGCCCTCGCATGGATAAAGCCGGAGCCTCCTTGCCCGGGAACATTTTTCCGGGATTGGAAACAAACTCAGGATCATATGCATCCCGTATGCGTTTCATGAATGCGATGTCTTCCTCACTAAACATTTCACCCAAATAATCACGCTTTTCCATGCCGACACCGTGTTCACCCGTTATGGAACCGCCCATTCGAGCGCACATGTTTAAAATCGCCCCTGCCAGTTTTTCCGCCCTCTCCAAAGAACCTTTCACTGAACCTTCATACAAAATCAGTGGGTGAAGGTTACCATCGCCAGCATGGAAAACATTGGCTACCCGCAGATTGTATTCCTCACCAAGCCGTTTAACTTCAGACAATGCTTCACCCAGTCTGGCTCGTGGCACGACACCGTCCTGCACGATAAAATCAGGACTTAATCGGCCAACCGCCGAGAACGCGCTTTTACGCCCCTTCCAGATAAGAGCCCGTTCCTGATCATCTACCGCGACCCGAACCTCCTTGGCGCCCGAGGAATCAAGAATTTTACTCAACAGAGGGATTTCGCAAGCCAACTGCTCTTCGGTTCCCTCCAGTTCCACGATAAGTACAGCGTCCGCACCGTCAGGGTATCCAGCATGAACCGCGGCTTCAGCCGCTGCTATGGCGAGAGCATCCATAATCTCCATGGCTCCGGGTAACATTCCGGACGAGACAATATCAGACACCGCCTGGCCGGCCGCTTCCAGGGAGTCGTAAGCAACCAATACCGTGTGAAAGGCTTGCACTTCCGGCAACAACCGCAGCGTGATTTCCAGGGCAACGCCAAACAGGCCTTCCGAACCAGCGAATAGCGCGGTCCAGTCAGGCCCGACTCCCTCCAGGCTATCACCACCGAACTCGACGACCTCTCCAGTGGCAAGAACGGCGCGAACTGCAATCACGTGATTGGAGGTCATGCCGTATTTGAGACAGTGGGCACCACCGGCATTGAAGGCTAGGTTTCCTCCAATTGTGCAAATTTGTTGACTAGATGGATCAGGGGCATAGCGAAGGCCGTGTGGAGCCGCTGCACGCGTTACGTCCAGATTGATAACCCCCGGTTCCACCCGCGCAATGCGCAGCGTAGGATCAAGAGCCAAGATGCGATTCAATCGATTTAGGGCAATTACGATACCACCGTCCACCGGCAAAGAGCCTCCGGACAGACTGGTCCCGCTGCCTCTGGCCACAAAAGGAACGTTTTCTCGCTTACAAAGCTTGATCGTATCAATTACTTCTTCGGAGGTTTCCGGTACTACTATTGCCATTGGCTTGACGGCAAAGGCGGTCAAGCCATCCGATTGGTAGGAAACGCGAGAGCCGGCTTCCAGTAAAAGCCGACCTGGTGGATAAATGGTCTCCAATAATGAGACGAATGCATTATCAGTTGGCATTGAAATTATCCGTAATGGCCAAGCAACGGATGCACGGCAACTCGGTCAACTCTATCCGCGCACAAATCTTTTCTGCGCGGAATGTAAAACTCAATAATCAAAGGTCAATGGCTTGACCCAAACGACTAGATTCATCGGCAGCAAGCACGATGCGAAGACTATTTACTGCATCCTCGAGGTGCTCGGTCAAATCGATGTCTTCCCGGATTGCCTTTAGAAAGTATGCTTGTTCACGTTCACATAAGTCGTCATGGCCGGGTTCGTCGTCCATTTCCAATACTTCATCCGGTCGAGCGAATTCTCCCTTCTCATTGAGTTCGGCGGAATGAAAAAGCAACTGGTTGGTACGGCAGTGAGAGTCAACGTCGTCGCTATCCACGGATGACTCTTCGCCGGCAACGATACTCACGCATCCTTTAGGACCGGAAACGTCTTTCACAAAATACGCGGTTTCACTCATCATTGGGCCCCACCCGGCTTCATACCATCCGCAAGAGCCGTCTTCGAACTGTATGTGGAGGGCACCGTAATTTGAGCTATCCTCCGCGATCTGATCGCTCAAGCGAGCTGAAATTCCATGAACACGCGAAGGTTTGCTGCGTGTCATTTGGCACATGACGTCTATATAATGAACGCCACAGTCCACAATAGGAGAAGTGGAGTTGATCAAGCTTTTGTGGGTTTCCCAGTTATCCCCTTTGCTTTGCTGATTTAGATTCATTCTCATGACCAAGGGTTTCCCCAGACCTTGGGCTATTTCAATGAATCGAATCCAAGAAGGGTGATGGCGGAGTATGTATCCCACAAGCACCTTACGACCAGCGACCTTTGCTTTTTGAGCAATCTCTTTAGCCTTATCTATATTTTCCGCCAAAGGTTTTTCCACGAATACGTGACAACCAGCCTCTAGGGCGGCTAACGTAAAAGGATGGTGGGTCTCCGTATACGAACAGATGGCAACTGCATCAGGTTTGGATACACTAATGGCCTCGTCGAAATCAGTGAACTGAGCAAAAGGGCCGAGTTCATCCACCATGGATTGAGAAGAGGCAAGCGTCCGTGTAACAACACCGCAAATTTCGAAGCCAGCCAACTTTTTATAAGCCCGTGCATGTGAAATCCCCATGTGGCCAGCGCCTACAACTAGAACACGAATGTTTGAAGAATTTGTCATAAGATTAATGGGGTATGTGTTTGGAATTTAAATTATACTTCGATTTGCAACGAGGCAACCTGTACTCTAAGCATATAGCATATAAAAGCTTTTTTATTTTACCATATATCAAGGACTGTATGAACGCCCCATCACCTCAAGAATTTCCCGTTTTAATGCAAGAGGGTTTAGTTTTCCTACATGGTGGTAGATAATTTCACCCCTTGGCTTAACCAACATTACGAAAGGCAGTCGTATGGGACCTTCTTTTTTAAACGCCATCTTTCGAAGCAAGCCATCAAGGGGTTCTTTGCTCCAGTAATTTCGAGATGAAGCGAAATGGGTTTTAAGAAAACCAAGGATGTGCCCATCCTTGTCACCTGCTTGGGCTGCAACAATGGTAACGACGTCAAGACCTCGCTTTCGGTACCGACGGTGTATTTCGACTATTTGCTCAAAAGTTTCCCGAGCATCATCTTGTTCTGGGGACCAAACCAAGAACAGTTTCAAAAGCTTTGACTTATTACTGAGAAGAAAAGACAGGGTGTCAGTATCCAGGGTTTTTAAGGAAACCGTTTCTCGCTCAAGCCGCGCCATGTCCTTGGCGACCATTGGTCGGCGAACGGACCATTTGATTGCGGACCCGAAAACCTTGGTTCTTGGAGTGCGAATGTCTTTGCCAGCCAAGACCCAAGTGATTGCCGAGCGCAGATCTTCCTTAAAAACCTTTCGCAATTCCGCGGAGTTGTCGATTCGCCCCGAATACCGCAATCGACGGGCTTTATCGAAAACGAATGCGTGGGGTGTTGCCCGAGGGGCATAAGCCCGAGAACAGTTTTGATCGGCGCCATCGTAAAGGTAAGGGAAGGAAAACGCCTTACGGGCTGCGCGAATTTTCATACCCTCGAGCGAATCATCTACTTCGGAATACCCCAGTTCATCCTTGCGAAAGGCAAGCGGATCATTCGGAGAAATGGCAACAAAACCAACTTGTCGGGAGCCTAATTGAAGAGCCATCTCCACCAAGCGATCTTCATAAGCCTGAGAAGTGGGACAATGGTTACAAGTAAAGACAACGACAAGAACTTCATGATGCGCGAAATCACTCAACCTGTATGTTTTGCCATCTGTACCAGGAAGCAAGAAATCAGGTGCACCTGCACCGATCTCCAAAGCGCTGGCATTAATGTTGACCAGGCAACTCGCAAGAAGGGCTAATAAAAGTCCAGATAGAGGAATGCCGCGGGCAAATGGTTTCACGAAGCAGAAGCCTTGGCTAACCAGTCCTCGAAAATCGAAGAACCGTACTTGGTAATTTCCTTACGACCACGAGTAGATACAACTAATCCATCCGGTGAAACGACAATTAACGAAGGGATGCCGCGAATTCCAAATAAACTTTGCAGTTTTTGCTTATGCTCCATTTTGTTTGGAAGAGAAAGCCAAGGCATTCCCGATTTGGAGACATATGCCTGTTGTTCTTGAGCCGACTTGTCCAGACCAACGAGAACAACTTCGAATTTCTCAATGCATTCGTTTCGAAAATTTATAAGAACAGGGGTAAACGCTCGACAAGGAGGACACCAGCTTGCAGAAAAATAAAGGCCGATGAACTTTCCCTGCAATGTTTCTCGCGCAACGGAATCACCGCTCGGAGAAAGCAATAAATCCGGCAAAAGTTCGTCCAGGGTTACTTTTTCGGGGGCGGATGAGCTCGATTGGGTGCAACTGCCGCAGATGGAGGAAATCAACAAACCCAATACAGACCGGCGGGAAATATACATGAAGAACGCATTTATCGTTAATCCTCGAGATTGGCAAGATTCGGAAAGAACTTCCAATGTGAACTTGATCCGGGCAGTATATTTTCACATCGATGACCGGTAAGGCTGATAAAAAGAAAAGATGCCGCTTTAGTTGGCCCGTGGCTTGGGCTTTGGTTTGGCCAGTTTTTGCCCTGTTGGCTTTGTCCATAACGGGTTTTCGTGTTGTGACGACCTCGGAAATTGCCGGCATGCTTGAAACGACCGACGTGCCGATGTTCGCCTTTTTCGAAGACTTTCTTCCACTGCTTGCCACCCTGCTGGTTATTTGCAGCCTTTTGTGCTTGGTTGCCAGTTTTCTCCTGTATCCGAAATTGAGCTCGAGTTGGCGAGGGCTGGGACTATGTTTGTCCATGGCCATTTGTGGGCTGTTGTCGGGACTTGATGCAGTCATGGCGTTGAGCAACCCTCTTTTCGAAACCACCAAACCCACTTCCTTTTTGGACTGGTTGCGCGTCTTGGCATTTCCCGTGGCGGGAGGCTTTTTCCTAACCCTAACGACAGAGAGAAGCCGGGAGACCGACAAAAGGACAAAACCTGATGCACCCTGGTTTTACCTGGCCGTTTTCTTGTTGGGTGTGTTTTCGGTGTTTATCTATGGGGCATGGGATCACCTCATATTTTGGTCTCCAGACTTAAATGGGGGATATAACTACGAACCTTTTTTCGAAGGCGAAACTAAAAGTGCAAATGCCGTTTTGTATGGAACTTCTCTCCTCTTTGCGTCCATTATTGGTTTAACAGCCGCCGGTTGCCGAGCCAGCTTTCGAATTACTTGCTTGCGGGAAACGGGCCGGATGAGCCGGATGGGACCAATCCAAGGAAGGCAGGCTTTCGCCGCTGCGGGGCTTTGGGCCATTTTATTGACTTGGCCATGGATGTTCAAAATTTGGCCAGAGATCCAAAGCGAGGGCAATTGGCTCTTGCCGGTTGGGGCAACTGGATTCTGCTTCGCCATCCTTGCAGGTCCCATAGGATTAATGAATCGTCTGTTAACTCGGGACGAGAATGAGCGCGGAAAGGAAACTACAACGCCCTGTTCGGACTCGGAACCTCTTTTTCTTACGGCAACCTTGTTTCTTTTTTACCCGTTTTTGCGATTGATACCATTTAAAACCCCGAACCGCCGTCGCGCATGGCTTTTATTTTCAGGTGCAGCGGCATCCGGTGCCTTTACTTGGCTGGCCCACGAAATTGAAGCCATATTTTCCTTCGAGGATTGGCGCGGCATGTTAAAACAGAGCCAATTGCCCGCCTTGCGGATTTTCTGCTCCACTCTATTGGCGTTTGCAACCTATCTTTTATGGAAGCGATACTTGTATTGGAGAGAGACGAAGGCGACCGAGGGCGGCGAAGAGAAAACCGTTGCCTTCCGAAGAGAGTGCCAGTGGGGCCGACGAGTGGGCTTGCTATTTTTCGTTTTGGTTTCAGCGGGAGGCTCATGGCCTTTTTGGGGATGGAGCAATATTTCGGAAAACACCTTTGCGAGAACAGCCGAATTCAGTGACCGACACCGCTTTGAACTTCTAGCGCTGCATTGGCTTTTTGATGGCGACGGCGATGGTTATGCAAGTGTTTTACATGGAGCGGACCACGACAACGACGACCCCTATGTTTTGGCGGGAGGCATGGCTAGGGTGGAGCCCTGCTTTGTTAAAATGGATGCGTTCAGTGCCGGTGAAAGCAATGCCAGCAAACCCGAAAAGTTTCCAAACGTTGTATTGTTGTATCTCGAAGGTGTGACTCCAACGGCAATTACCGCTTACGGGAAACGCTCCCTACGGGGGGGTAAGGAATCTACACCCCATATCGACCAATTGGCACGTGAAGGAGCCTTGTTCACCAATGCCAGAGTAGTCTATCCGAGCACCTGGGATTCATGGTACGCAACCATTTCCGGAAGAATGCTTCGAATTATGGAAATGACTGCACGCTGGAAATTCAGCAATCGTTACAGTGGATTCAATAATTTAAACAAAGTTTTGCGGCTAGGAGGCATTGAACGCTGGTGTCATCCTGATGCGGGTGGATACGCAAAACTATTCTTGTTGGAAAATGAACGGAACCTCAATTGGCAGCCTGAATTCGATGCATCGCTTACCGCAAAGGAAAAAGATGCGGAAATAACCATAGGAGACAAGAGATTGGATCGAATGCTGTCTTTCATAGACGACATTACCGAGGGCCAACGCTTTTTTCTTTCCGAACACATGGGAGACACTCATTTCCCTTGGTTGCGCACCTCCGGGGAACGCGCGAAGGAACTCGGGTTTGACGAGGGATTGGAGTTTGCCGAAGAGGGTGGACAATCGGATAGGCAGAAGCGCTATTACCAAACCATCGCTCGTATGGATGGTCAAATAGGGCAACTCATCACGCGATTGAAGGAGCGGCGGTTTTATGACGACACCTGTATAATAATTGTCGGAGACCATGGCTGTCAGTGGTATGAACACGAAAGAGGTTACTACGTTAGCCACTTATACGATCCTAGCATTAGGATACCGATGGTAATAAAATTACCCCAAGGCAGGGGCGTTCGGTCTCTGAAGATAGATGCCCCCGTAATCCCGCAAGATATTCTGCCAACAATTTGTGAAATGGGAGATATAAAGCATTTAGAGAATGAAACTTTGGGTGAATTGTTCGGCCACAGCCTTTTGCCATTGCTTCATGATAAAGAAAGCCCAAAGGACGAGGAAGAGAGACGTAATAGGGATTTGTTGCTTATAACCCACTACGACAAATTAGGATTAATTTATCAATCGCGGTGGAAACTGATTTTCGACCGCCCGACCGGAACCATTCGCTTGTTCGATTTAGTGAATGATCCCTTTGAAATGAAAAATTTGGCTGACTCGGAAAAAGGGCTACGTAAATTACTAATGAAACGCCTGCGCGACATGGCGAGGAATGAAAAAGATCATCGGGCTTTTCTTGGTGGCTTTCGAATTTTAAGGGAAGAAAAAGGACCACTTTCCGAACCGTGAGCAAGACTGTTGCATCCGCAATGTTGATGGCCGGCGAAGAATTGGCCACAGCGTTGGACAAATTAAACTTCACCTCCCCAGTGGCCGTGACTTACAACACTTTTGCATTTGCTTGGGAAGGCTACCGCGCGTACTTGGAAAAATTTGTTTCTGGCAACAGGCGGATTCTATTTTTAGGTATGAACCCTGGACCATGGGGAATGGTTCAAACAGGAATTCCATTTGGTGAAGTATCCATTGTTCGCGACTGGATGGAGCTGAACCCGGACATTCATCAACCGGAGCCGGTTCACCCGAAAAGGCCCGTGAAAGGTATGCAATGCGAACGATCGGAGGTAAGCGGGAAGCGGTTATGGGGATTGTTTGTGGAAAGATTCAAGAAACCTCAGAATTTTTTCAACGATCATATCGTCCTAAATTATTGTCCGCTGGCGTTCATGGAAAAAACTGGTCGCAATTTAACACCAGACAAACTGCCGGCCCCAGAAACCAGATCCTTGCAGGTTGTTTGCGATGACCACCTGCGCACCGTTGTTGCAGCCTTACAACCCGATTGGGTGATTGGAGTGGGCGTTTACGCCGAAAAAAGGGCTCGAGAGGCACTTGATTCCAAAGGACTGCGCTTTGGGAGAATACTACACCCTTCACCTGCGAACCCTCATGCGAATGCTGGTTGGGCGGAGCGTGCAACGACGCAAATGCAAGAGCTCGGAGCGTGGTAATGATCATCGTTAGGCTGCTTAATCTTTGCGAGTAGAAGTTGACTGTGGCGCGGAGGTCTCTAATGTTTCCCTTTCCTCATGTATCCCCGTGACGGCTTAAAGTATTGGTGGTCGGGCAAGGGCCTTTGGGACCATGTCTCCGATCAGGACTGGAATAATTGGGTTTGGCAATTGCAGAACCGCATTACCCGCTTGGAGCAAATAGAGACCTATTTGCAACTTACCCCTGAAGAAAAAGAAGGATGTTTGTTTGCGAACAAGAAACTGGCCTTGGCGATCACACCTTACTTTTTTAATTTGATCGACCGCCAAGATCCCGAATGCCCCATTCGCAAGCAGGTCATGCCTAGAAGTGAGGAAATGAGGAAAACTGCCGGTGAAGTGTTGGATCCAGTGGGCGAGGATGAGCACTCTCCAGTACCAGGCATTGTGCATCGTTATCCTGACCGGGCCTTGTTCCTGGTTACCGATCGATGCGCGTCCTATTGTAGGTATTGTACGCGCAGTCGCATGGTTTCGAATGCACAAGATTACAACTTTCACCCTGCATTCGACAAAGGCCTGCAATACTTGGCTGAACACCAGGAAATCAGAGACGTTTTAATCAGTGGGGGGGACCCGCTTTTACTGTCCGATGCCAAAATCGATCATTTGTTGGGAAAATTACGCGAAATCCCACATATAGAGTTTATTCGCATTGGTACGCGCATACCCATTTTCCTGCCTCAACGCATCACCGAAAAACTACAGGAAATCCTTGTCAAGCATGGGCCTATATGGATGAGCTTGCACGCCAACCATCCGCGCGAATGCACCATTGAACTTAAAGAGGCTTGCGACAAACTGGCGTTTGCCGGAGTTCCCTTGGGCAACCAATCGGTTTTGCTCAAGGGCGTAAACGACGATGCGGAGACGATGCGAAGTCTGGTACACCGGCTACTTATGATGCGCGTACGACCCTACTACTTGTATCAATGCGACCTGATAAACGGAAGTTCTCATTTGCGAACGGATCCTCGAAAAGGGCTCGAGATAATAAAGGAACTCCGTGGACACACTTCAGGGTACGCGGTGCCGCAGTTTGTAATTGATGCCCCGGGTGGCGGCGGGAAAGTGCCAATTAATCCAGAGTACGTTGAAAATATTACGGAAAGCGAGTTAACGCTGCGCAATTTCCAAGGCAGGATATATCGCTATCCCTTGGACAAACCAGCCGAGTCTTTACCCAATGAAGATTTCGAAGGGGCGTTTGAAGAAATCCTCGCTTGAAAGCTGATGTCACAGCAAAGCGCTGGCTCAAGTGCAATTAAATGGGTGAAACGATTTTGATTTCTTCGTCTGGAAACAGAAAATTGTCTTCTCCACTGCGCTTAGGGTTGGGAAAAATGAAACCAGGATTAGTGAGGCGAGGATCTATCCCGTAAAGTTTCATTAATTGACGCATGTCTTCCACACTTGGATTGATGGATTTAATTTCAAGCGAACGAGCGGCGTCCATAGCACCGTCCTTGTTGCCAACGCCTACGGCGTTCTTGATGGCATCCTCGGAAAGAATTGCCGGATTGTCTGCGGGCACAAGACCCAACGCCAAGGCGACACCATCCATGGAGCCCTCGGTCAACCCCTGTTCAGTTGCTTGCTTTACGGAAACGTCGGAGGGCACGCCCACGGCATCACCTCCCAATATTGCACCCTTGGTGGTGCCGTAAGAGACGGACTTTGCCGTTTTAATGGAATTAATTTCAGCCGCGACCTCATCAGGCTTTGTTGCCAGTAATGCGGTGATTTCAAACAATGCCCCAGTGGACGTGCCATTGGCCACCGCACGAGCTATCTCCACGTTGAACTCTTCCTTTTTGGGTTCACCGGTCGTTTCATCGATTAACCTGTCTCGAGTGCCATTATCAGGATCAAGGTCGGCAGTCATGCTGCCAAAGGCCGCTCCTTCTGCGGAAAGTTCAATGATCTTCTGAACGTCGACCTCAAAAGTGTTGAGATGATTGTAAACCGACATGGCGGTGCTACCCAATACCGATCCCATCGCTGTACCTCTAGCTAACTCGAGCAACTTCTTGTTTTCAGTTGCATCATTAATTGTTTTGTCAGCCGCCTTTTCCATGGCTCCATTAGCAGCTCCTTTTGAAGAAGATTTGGCCAACTCTCCTCGGTCAAAGCCGTTTTTGGGATCCAACATGGATCCCGCCAAGCCGGTGCCCAGAGCCGTTCCGTAAGCGGATGCCTCACCTAGTCTCGCTACTTCAATGGTAGCCAACCCCGACGCAATGCTTTTCTCCATCGCCGAGGAGGCAACGGCGTACGATATTTTTTCCGCGACGGTTTGGGTTGTGGATGGGTTGTTACCCAAATGCCCGCTTACGTGCACGGAGGCATAACTGGCGCCGGCTCCAATTGCCTTGATGGTTTCGTAAAGGAAAAGATGGTGATCACCGCCATCCGGTAGGGTGGTTAGGGTTTGAACCGCGGCGGATGTCGACTGGGAGCCAATTGCCTCCGCCAATGATGCAACGTCAGCGCCTTTTGATATGGCCGCTTCCATGATACCATAGGTGGATCCATTCACCACGTATTCGATGAAGCGTGCTTTATCCGGATGAAATTTGTATTGCCCCGTTCCCGTTCCCTTGACGGGGTCAAAGGTTTCAAAATATTGCATAGCGGCGTTAGGGACACCCTCCACCACTTCATCTATGCCGCCAAAATAACCCGGACCGGTCGATGTATCTTGATCCATAATGGTCAAGGCCTGGGCAGTTGCTTGGTAAGTCAGCTTTTCCGCAATCTTTGCATCGGTCGAATTGATGACCGTTGTGGCCAATGCACCCTTGCCAATAGCTTCTGCGGTATCTCGAGCAATGGCTGGAATGTGTTCGGAATTTTGCATTGCCCAATTAACGGCCGACGAGAGTAACTTCGGGACAATTTTTTCAGCCAGACCTTCAGGACTTGGTACATTGGCGCGTTGGTCCGAAGCTTCGAAGCCGGCTTTTGTGAAGTATTCGAGAGCCTTCATGGTGCCCTTGAAATCCAAACCGAAAACGGGTATTGCGGTATTTAAAGCATAATTGAAAGCATCGTCGACCGCATCGGCTATCTCATCGTCAGTATGTTCAGCCAGCAATGCCTTGAAGGCATTTTCCAAACCCGTGGAGTTCGTGTCATTGAGGCTTATCGATGCATTGACGTCGCCTGCTGTATGAGTACCCCCACCATCCCGGCGATTTCGCGTGTCGATGAAAAGGGGATCATCGCTATTACGCAACGAGTCTAGGTTAATGAGAATAACGCTTTCGATCAACGCCGGATCGACCTTTGCAGCCGCTAACGGCAACGCGGACAAGCAAACAGCCAATAGAACCAAAGATCGTTTAAAAAGCATGATGAATGGGCTAAATCCTATTTTAAACCACAGGGTAAGGTAACGGTGTTTACGCCTTTGTTCAACCATGCAATGTAATATTTTATCGCATGGGCAAGTAACTTTTTCAAATTTCGAGCCGACGCTTTGTTGTCAAACTAGCCTGCGAGCCACTCCTCGTTGCGTACTTTAGAGAGGCGGCAAAAACCACTGCAAAGAAAATAAAACACGCTGGTGTACGTGAAGGAAAATCGAAAAAAGAGAAAAGAGCCAATGAACCGCAAGCAATCAAAGGCCATAACGCCAATGAGCTGGAAAACCGACGGCCTCGCAAGGCCAGCATCGGTGTAAGCATCAATAAAACCACCCCGCAAACACCTGTTTCCGCCAAGTATTGAAACCAGTCGTTGTGGCTGTATTTAAGGCCAAAAAATCGCTCTCCATGATGGGCGTACTGGAGCACCTCACGAGACTCAACGATAATTTCGGTGGAGACAAATTTTGGATACATCGTTGCAGTGGAACCCATCCCCCATCCCCAAGCTGGTCTTGCTGAAAACATACTCAAGGAATCTTTGGAATGGTAATACCTCCAGGGCATTCGCCCTTCCTCAAGAGCCTGCCACCGCTCCGAAACTTTTTGAAAAGTCTCCCGCTTTATTTCTGGTTGCGATTCCAATATCAACCAAGTACCCGAGGCGGGAATTATGATAGCTACCAATACGCACAAGAAGTGAAAGCCAATATTTCTCGGCACAAAAAAACTTAAGAAAAAGGCAAAGAAAGGAATGGCCAAAGAAAGGGCCAGCAAAACACCCAAGACCGAACCGGAATAAGTAATCGCCACAATTAAAATACCCATGGACAACAATAATAACGGAAGAGGGGAGTTCCGGAATATTTCGCTGCGGTAGCGACGAAGCCAGTTAGTTGTCAACCCTGCCAGAATGCCAAACCCAAGGGCAGCATAGGCACACCAATGGTTTTTATAGGTGAAGCTAGCGAAAAAATACCGCGGTTCGGGAGCCTTCCAAACACCCCAAATTTCAGGGTGCCCGCTCCTGGGGTCATAAGCCAGTTTTTGGATTATTCCCGCAATAGCCAAAAGGGTGCAATTAATAGCCAGTGCACAGAAAAACCATCGTATGGCGCTTCGGGTAGCAAGGTAGTTGAACACCCAAATGCCTTGAATAAAAACTAACACCAAAAGATAAAGACCGCTCCACTCCATGGATCCATAAACACTACTTGGCAACCATGGGAAGGCGTCGGCTTCCACGTCCTCGATATATATTGCAAATATAGGTTTGAACAAAGTTTCGGTGGGATGGTCGGATAAATGTCGATTGGCCAGTAATAATCGAGCCAATGCGCCATGGGTATCTCCATTTTCGATCCTTTGTTTGAAGCGAAATAATTCCGGCAAAAGCACCGTCTTCAAGAAATTGCGGTGGTTTTGCCACTCTTCCCACTCCATTTGCCCCGACTGCACCTTGTCCAGTAATTGCCTGGAGTCCTTTGTTGCTAAAGTGACCCATAAGTCACGATCCGCGTAGGCGGCGGAATCAGTCGATGGTTTTTTATAGGAGGGGTTGAGGCAACCAACGACGCAAATTACAGCAAAGATTAAGATGGGAATAGTCGCTTTCCATGGTATTTCAGCATCCCCCCCCGTTTCACGTTTACGCAACAATGGCGTTCCTGCCACCCCAATTAAAACCACGGCGGCAATAAAAAAAACACTCCAATCAGCCAACCCAGCCTTAGCCCATGAAACAACAATCACCAGCAACAGCGTCTGGAGTATTATGAATGATTCGCTAGACATTGGCGAAAAGGACAAGTTTTCCCTATGTCATCCAAAGCAAAACAACAACAAATAACTGGTTTATCTTAAGTTCTTTTTGGAGTTGCAGAAAAGGATGATTTATACACAGTTATAAACTGTCTCCTTGCCCATGAGAAGTTTTGCCTCCAACCGCGAACCGGTTTTAAAGCAACCGTTATCGAGCACCTTGAACAAAGTGTTTGCCCTTTTCGTTTTGCTTTCACCGCTTTCCTCCAATGCCGCCTTGGTGGACGGACCTTTGGGAAAAATTGAATTGAGGGTAAATACTAGAGCGACTTTCGACAGCAACGTATTTGCAATGCCGACAAGGGACTTTAACGGTTATAAAGACAATGGAGCTTCTCTTGAAAGCTCCGAAGACCTTATTTTAGAGCTTACCCCGGCAGCTCACTTCACCAAAAAGATGAAATTAATCGAAGTTCAGGCAACCTTGGGAGCTCGAGGTGCTTATTTCATTAGCAACCGCGACAAAAGCTACGTCGATCCCGTTACCACTTTCACGGTCGACTTCGATGAATCTCTCTCCAAGCGCATTTCCAACAATGGAAAAATACGCTTTGATGCCAATTTCGACATGGGTCAAAAAACAGTGACCAGCGTTCTTGAAAACGATCTTACGTCATACGCTTATGTATCCGTTGGGTCGAACGTTCGTTATAACCACAGCCAAAAGTTTGGAGTAGGCCTGAGTGCAAATTACTCGTATCGCGACTACCAAGACGTGGGAGCAAACCCTAACTCTTCCTACCAAGACGTTTTCATGCTCCCGATAACTACGCGCGCCTTTTACATATATTCACCCAAACTAGATTTCTTCACAGAATATACGCGCATGCAGACCGAAGGTGGAAGCTCTCAAAACAAGACTTTGGACGCGACCACCCACACGATAAACTTTGGAGCTCAGGGTGATGTGCTGACCAAGGCTTCGGGGTCCGTTCACATAGGCTACGTGAAAAAAGTATTCGAGCGAAATTCTTTTGCACAAGAGAACCTTTCATTGGGAACGGACCTCTCATGGAAACTCAACCAAAAAACCAATATAGATATCAATCTAGATCGCAGCTTTCAGCCCTCCCCCCAAGATCAGTCGATTCTTACTACCTCCTTCGGGGTGTCCTTGGCGCATAGACTGAATGAAAAAATGTCAGGAAGCATCAATCTATCTTGGTCATCTTCCGAATACACTACTGGCCCGGGAAGCTTATCCAACAGCCGCCAAGTGGACATGATAACCTTTGGGGCTACCGCAACAAAAAAACTTAGCCAACGCCTCAGCACCAGCGCCGGATACACCTTTTCCACAGCCCACCAAAACCCAGGCAACGACTTCGATCGTCACACTCTGTACGTTGACCTCACTGGATCCTATTGATATAATTAGGTAATGAAAACGAAAATCATTTGTGGGCTGATAACTATCATTGGGATTACGAATATCTCAAGTTTGGCATACGGCCAAAATCCTCAATCGCCCAATATTCTCTTTAATCCAACCGGCTACAAGCTTGGTCCTGGCGATGTGGTTAAAATAGGTGTTTTCGGAGAACCGGAAACCTTGGTGACAGTTAAAATTTCCCGGGAAGGCACCGTGCGATTAAGATATATAGATGGAGAAGTGCCCATAATGGGGTTAACCCCGAAAGCCGCGGAAGAATTTATCTCTCAACAATACTTTAAAGAGAGAATCTACCGTAAAGCGCAAGTGCACGTATCGATTACCGAATATACGGAACAGCATATTATGTTCATTGGCAAATTCGTCAAGGCGGGGCCCTTTACCTTCCCTCCCGAAGTTGAGGCCATGGACATTGTCGAAGTTATTACGCGTAATGGAGGCTTTCAAGACATAGCGAAGACTACGGAAGTCAAAATAACGCGCATGGTGCACGACAAAAGAGGATCTGGAGTCAAAGAAACCTACACGGTCGACGTTAAGGCGAGAATGGAGAGCGGGGCGCAACACGACCCGTTTCTGATTTACCCAGGAGACACGCTCCATGTGGGTGAAAAGCTTTTCTAACGGAGTTTTGCCGCCCACTGCGCCCTTTCCCTTATTGTGAACGAGAGCCTCGAAGAACTGGACGGAACGTCAAGCCACGTGCCCTCGGGGGCTCCCGGACCTAAACTCAAAGGGGTAATTGAATATCTCTTGATTATCCGAGATCGTTGGCTTTTGGCCATCGCGCTGTCGTTGCCAATTTCCTTGTGGTATGTCTACGACAGATATCAGGAGCCGGAACTTTTCAGGTCATCTGCAACCTTCGTGATCCAGCCGCCGCTTTCGATTATTGATAACATGCAACCGATCGAGCGCGACAAATATTCGGCTCGTATAGTGGGAGACCATTTGCATCGATTGAAGGAGAAAGAGCTGCGACAACGCGTGGTAAAAGCCATTGAAAGCGATAAGGCTAAAAAATCGATTTTATTGGCCCCTTACGTAAAAGACAAAAAAGAACAAGAAGTGCTACCAACGGTAGGCCAGGTCGTTAACTATAAGATTGATTTGATTGGCAAGGGAACGCCAACCCTTCAAATAACTGCAGAAGCTCGCAACGCAGAAGGAGCACAGTTGGTAGCCAACTTGGTTCAGATTGAGTACGAGCGCGCTCACAAGAGTAGGAAAGGCCAAAATCAGACTAAATCAGTTGCCTTTCTCGACATACAAATGGCGGAAAGTCGGAAGAAGGAAGACGCTATCATCAAGCAAATAAATTCGTTCAAAACCAACCACAACCTGACTTATATCGAAGACGACAAAAAAGATAATGCCGAACGCAAAAGCCAGTACCAAAACGCGATCACTACCGCCGACGTAAAACTTTTGGAAATAGACTCTCACCTAGTGTCCATTCGAGGTATTCACAATAAGGTGGTTCAGTCATTGAAGGCTCTTACGGCAACGGGACCAGCCCGCACCACTGCCAAAATTAAGATTATAGAGGACTTTTTTAAAATTTCGGCGATCGCGGAATATGGCAATGTGAACAGCTTGAGGACCGAACTACAAGAACATGAAAAAACACGCAAGACATACGAGGCCAAATATTTGGAGAACCACCCCAAGATGAAGGAAAATGCGCTTGCAATCGGCGAACTACACAAGATTTTGCTTAACGAGGTTCAAGTTGCCATCGAAGATCTCACCAATCAGAAAAACGAATTAAACGTTCAAAAAGCAAAATTCGTTTATCTAAGGGAAAAAATTAAGAAGCAAGCTCAGCAACTCGGACAAAAAGAGCAACAAATCGCGCGCCTGGAACAGGATTTGACGCTTGAGCGTCAAACCTTCAGCTCATTGCATAAAAGAAAGAAAGAAGTGGAAGTAACGGGAGCGTTACCCGAGGCACAAACCGATCCTTTGCAAATAAGCGACGTGGCCACGGTTCCGTATTTGCCGGTTTCGCCCGACAAGGCGGCTATTAAAACCAAGGGAATACTAATTTTCTTCGCTTGTTTCGTTCTCATACCCATCGCCTTTGAATTCATCGACAATCGCGTAAAATCTCCTTGGGACATTGAGGTATTCATCGGACGCGATCTCGTCGCGGGCATCCCCAAGATTTCAACCATTAAAGAAGCTGACCGGCCGCTTATTGTTGGAAATGAGTTGGATGACAGCTTGATGGAATCTTTCCGAAGTATGTTTAGCCGCATGCAAATGAATTCTCATATTGATTACCCCAAGAGCATGTTGATAACGAGCGCCATACCCAGCGAGGGCAAAAGCTTGCTTGCAGCAAATCTTGCCTATAGCTGCGCCAATCACGGACGCCGTACGATTCTTATAGATTTTGACCTTCGCCGACCGGGGCTCCATAAATTTTGCGGCGTAAGCAATGATCGCGGTCTTCTCACTTTGGTGAATGAAATAAATGGAGAACATGGAACCGAAGCTGAGCGCAATGCATTAACTGAAATTTATCCGAATCTCTACGTGCTTCCGTCTGGTGGCAAAACCCGAGCTGCAACGGAAATGTTGGAACGGCCCGACTTCGATCATTTATTGAACAATCTTAAAAAGTTGTGTGACATTCTCATTATCGACAGCCCTCCATTGGCACTCTTTCCCGATTCCATGGCCATGGCTCGGAAGGTGGATGAAGTCCTATTTGTAACACGCTATGGAAAGGTCGCCCGAAAGGTGGTCAAAAACCTACTTACCAGAGTGGATGAAACTGGTGCCAATATCCTTGGCGTGGTACTCAATGATTTACCTGAAAAGAAAACCCCGGGATATTATTACGCAGGTTACTACGGCTACGGGTATTTCCGCTACAAGTATTACAATAAGTACTACGGCGGCAAGGAAGGCGCTGAGTCCGAACTTCCAAGGGAAAAGGCAAGCTGACTTGAGCTTGCGCTATTTTTTGCCAATTAATCGAGCTGGATTGCCAACCACCGTGGTATTGGCGGCCACGTTTCGGGTTACCACCGCACAGGCTCCTACAATGGCGCCTTCTCCGACCGAAACATTTGGCAAGACAAATGCCCTTGCCCCGATAAAAGCATTTGCTCCTACCTCGATATCTCCCAGTACAAGGGGTAAATTTGAGTCTTCGAAATCATGAGTTCCCGTGCAGAGATATGCCTCTTGGGCAACAGTGCAACGTGCCCCAAGCGTAATTTTACCCAATGAATATGCATGAGAACGATCGCCAAGACAGGAACGATGCCTAAGCGTCAAGTTCCATGGAACTTGAACGCGTGCCCGAGAATGAATGAAAGGGACACCTTCAACAGTGGTTCCGAACAAGCGTAAAACAAATAGACGCCATGCATTGAAGGGCTTGGGCGTCCAGCGACAGAAAATAAGCCAGCAAAATTGCCACAACAGCATCTTCAGTCGCAGACCTGATGACCAAGGACTTTGATAAGGGGACGTTTGTTTGCGAATAGAGCTCACGAAAACAGGGTGCTTATAAGCATTGCTCCTGAAAAAATGACCGCTATCAATGAAATAGTCATATGAAATACGCCTACAAAACAATCTCGGTTGCGCCAACAGGTTTAAGGGTAAGTGGTGACGACCACACCCAAAAGTTATCCGAACTATTGGAAGAGGAAAGCAATGAATTGGGTGAAAAAGGCTGGGAAATGGTAGCAGTAGTACCATCCTTGGCCAGTGGAGGTTCTGTTTCAAAAGTCATGGCTATCTTCAAGCGACCAAAAGAAACAGAGGATCAATAACCGTAGTCCACTTCTCGCACCATTCCGTTTACCAAAGTAACAGTGAATAATTCTGTACCTTTATCACACATGCGACTTTCCATCGAAAAACTTCCCCAACGAGAAGCAACGACATCCGAGAGCAAGTAACGCCTGCGCTCCCATAATTGATCTCCGTTAGAGATGCGGGCGAGTAGTGAATAGCGGTATCCCGCAATTTGCTGCAACCCTGATGAGCTTAAACCCAACCTAATGCCCCTAGTCGCTTCGGATCGAGCTTTTTCAATGTTAAGAGTTACGTTTTGAATCTCAGTAGTCTTTTGGAGCAACAGTCTTTCCTCCATTACCTGCTTTTCCTTCTGGTAATTGGTATCGGCGTCCCATCGTACGCAAGCATTCAGGGTCAAGCACATCATAATGATTGGCAGGCAAACCTCTAAACGCATGCCTTAGTTTGTTTGAACTTGAGCTGGTAAAGGCAACCCATAATTGCTTGGACCCTAAAAGTAAGCTCAGTTGGTATTGTACTTGCTTCGTCCATAAATCCGATGGAGCGCAATTTTGGTTGTATTGAAGAATTAACGAGTGATTCCCTAGTCAGGGCGCGTCTCGTTTCGAGGTTTGCCGCGAGAGTGAACTTGCCTCGGGAGGCAGGGAATTGGTTTTTGCGTTTGATCCATTTACCCTCTCGTGGAGCGGAGATAGTTTGGGATTTTACCAAAACATCCGAGAGAAGCGGAGTTTGTGTAACAAGATTTTTGGAGCCTTTACGACCACGACTTGGTTCAATGAATTTTGCCGATGAAAAACCCGATGGCGTTTCAAGAGAAATTAGTGTAGGTGAATTGTCTGGGCGAGAACCAGTCATTCAAGAAATAGACAAAGGTATTGCCTGGGGCTGTAGGCAAGGGTTAGAAAGTAATGTTTTAGGAAACCATTACTTCATTTTGTACGTTAATGCAGAAGGAGACATGCGAACGGCTTCCATCACTAATCCCTATTCACAACCCCATACAGAATCTTGGCAAAGATTGATTAACCGCGCCATAGGGTCTGGCTTGATACCTCCTCGGCGATTTGTCGTTGATTGCGCAACATCGAAATGAGCAATGACAATAAGGTCAAAAAAAAACCCGGTAAACGCCTAACAAACAAACAACTATCTATACAGAAGTTGTTACCCAACATCCTTACGACCATAGGGATGTGTGCGGGCTTGACGGCTATCCGATTTGCGCTTGAAGGTGATTGGGAAAAAGCAGTCTTTGCGATCTTGGTGGCAGCGGCCTTTGATACGATAGATGGACTATCGGCTCGTTTGTTCGGAGCCAGTTCGCGCTTTGGAGCCGAACTAGACAGCTTGGCTGACGTTATTAGCTTTGGTGTGGCGCCCGCTGTTGTAATTTATGCTTGGATAGGTCAGGACATAATTGATCCTGCCGCGACTGCAGACGACAAATACCTGCTAAAATGGTATTGGATACCTATTCTGGCTTATACGACCTGCAACGCATTGCGTTTGGCTCGTTTTAACGTAATGCATGGAGCAATTTCACCGGAAGCCAAACAAGAAAGAGATAATAATTATTTAGTTGGTGTTCCTGCCCCCGCCGCCGCGGGTTTGGTTTCAATGCCACTGGCAGTCGAGTTTATTTTACACCGGTTCGAAGTGCCTATTAGGTTATCTGAATACCCCTATCCTTTGTTGATCCTAGGGTGGACAATGGTTGTTAGTGTGTTGATGATTAGCCGATTGCCAACATTCTCATTCAAAAACGTAAGGTTTAGGGTGCCTCAACATCAAGCCATCATTGTTTTGCTGCTTACTAGTTTGAGCGTCGCGGTCTTTCTGCACGAACCTTGGATTTTTCTGTTTTCCCTCGGATTAATCTATCTAGGTAGTATTCCATTTAGTGTTTGGGCCTACGGAATTGATAAGAATAAAGATAAAGTTAAAAAGAATGCTTAGGCAGTAGCTTGTTCCTCGACCTGTATATGAATGTTATTGAAGAAAATCGAAGAGAAAGCATTTCCACGCAATTATTTTCGTCCGCCAATGAGGCTTCCCTGATCGTAGCACAGGAAATTGTCGAATTGATAAAGAAAAATGAGCAAAAGGGAAAAAAAACAATCTTAGGACTCGCAACCGGCTCCACACCTATAGGAGTGTATAAGGAGTTAATTAGGTTTCACAAAAAAGATGGCATCAGTTTTTCCAGTTTAATAACTTTTAACTTAGACGAATACTATCCCATTAGCCATAAGCATCCAGAAAGCTATTATTGTTTCATGCGGGAACAGCTTTTTGACCATATTGATGTTCCTGAAGAACAAATTAACATACCCGACGGTTCCGTCGATCGATCAAAAGTTTTCGAATATTGTAAAAATTACGAAAACAAAATTTCTGAACTTGGAGGACTTGATTTACAGATCTTGGGAATTGGTCGGACAGGGCACATAGGTTTTAATGAACCCGGATCAACGGTGGACAGCCGTACGCGACTTGTTCACTTGGACAGCCTAACGAAAAAGGATGCAGCTAGAGATTTCCTTGGAGAGGAAAACGTTCCGCGATATGCCATTACCATGGGCATTGGCACCATTCTCGATGCACGTAAAATTATACTTTTAGCTTGGGGACAAGCCAAATCCTCAGTTCTTGCGGGAGCCATTGAGCACAAGCCCAGTGATTCTTTACCAGCCAGCCTTCTGCAAGGCCACAGTAACGTACAAATTTACGCAGATTTATCTGCTGCCGGTGAACTCACTCGCATCAAGCACCCATGGCTTGTGAAATTAATGGAGTGGAACCCTGCAACAATACGCGCAGCTGTAACTTGGTTGTCACAGAAAGTTCAAAAACCAGTCCTCAAGTTGTTGGACGAAGATTACAGTGAATGTGGCCTTTCCGACCTATTAACTCAAGATGGTCCTTCTTATGATTTGAATATCAAAATATTCAATGAAGTGCAGCATACGTTGACGGGTTGGCCCGGGGGCAAACCTGAATCTCCCGATGAATATCGTCCGGAGCGGGCAACGCCGCACCCCAAGCGGGCGTTAATTTTGGCGCCGGAACCCTTGGATGACGTCATTGGCATGGGAGGTACGATGCATCGTCTTGTGGATCAAGGACATGAAGTAACGGTTGCTTATTTAACCTCCGGAAATTTGGCAGTTCCTGATACAGATGCGTGTAAGGCAGCTGAGCTCATTATTGACTTAGCCAAGCAGTGTGAAAATGGTGAAACTGCCGAATCTCGTTTTGCACAGAGATCTTGGGATGAATTACAGAGCAAAGATGATTTTGCGATAGATACGGACAATATCCGTCGCCTCAAAGGATTGATTCGGCGCGGGGAAGGAAAAATGGCTTGTGAGGTTTGTGGATTGTCAGCAGACCGAGTTCGCTTTTTAAATCTGCCCTTCTATGAAAAAGGGAAGTATCGACAATTCATGTTAAACAATTGCGATATTGAACTCGTTGTTGGTTTGCTGGAAGAATTGCGACCCCACCAATTATATATTACCGGGGCACAAGCCGAACCCAGTACCGTTCAAGCTGTTTGTTTCGATGCCACCAAAAGAGCCTTGGATAATCTGGCGGACGCCGATTGGCTGAAGGAATGCTATCTTTGGCTTTATCGTGGTTCTTCCCAAGAATGGGGGATTCATGAAATTGACATGGCGGTTCCTTTGAGCCCAACGGAATTGGGCAATAAAGTCCAAGGTATTTATCAACACCAAACGCAACGAAGCCAGGCGGCCATATCGGACAAGAGGACACGAGACATTTGGCGTCAAGCGGAGGATTGTGATCGACGCCTAGGGGCGGCCTACGACCAATTGGGGTTGGCTGAATACGAGGCAATTGAGGGATTCAAGCGCTGGTGTACCAGAGCTTGAACAATCGTGTCATACCAATCTTCTCAACTATATTGAAAGAAACCCTTTTTGATATGGATTTCCCAACAGAGATCGTCGACTCTTTCCGCATAGATGGTAGATTCCTAGAGGCAAAGCGTTGGGGAAGTGGTAATGTAAACGACACCTTTCTCGCTACTTTTGCGGATCTAGAACAAGGTAAAAGGTACATTTTTCAAAGAATCAACCACTTGGTCTTCAACGACCCTAAGGGGGTGATGGCAAATATGCACCGGGTGACCGATCATCTTGCGACCAAAAGGCAAGGTTACCGCACACTTTGTTTAATCGACACTTTTAACGATGAATGGTTCGCCTGCGATGAAAACGGCAATTATTGGAGAGCGTATGAATTCGTCGAGGGAACCAAGTCTCCAGAGTTTGCGCAAGATTTGACGCAAGCTTATGAAGCAGCAAAGGCATTTGGAGCTTTTCAACGTGATTTGATTGATTTGCCAGGGCCGCCTTTAGTGGAGACCATTCCTGAGTTTCACCATACGCGGAAGCGACTGGATCGCTTTGAGCAAGCAGTAGCGGACAATTCTTTTGGGCGAGTGGAGGGGGTCGCAAAAGAAGTTGCGTTTATTCAACGACGAAGAGGACTGGCAGAATGGTTTGAGTCCAAGGAATTGAGTGGTGAATTGATCCGGCGGGTGGTGCACAATGATACCAAGCTAAATAACGTCATGCTGGATTGTGACTCGGGGAAGGCGGTTTGCGTGATCGATTTGGACACCGTCATGCCCGGACTTGTAGCTGCAGACTTTGGTGATTTAGCTCGAAGCGCTGCAGCCTCGGCGTTGGAGGACGAGAAAAACTTGGACAAAATGTTCTTCCGGCTAGATGTTTTTGAAGCGTTAACCAAAGGTTATTTGGAAACAGCATCCAGTTTTTTAACTCCGTTGGAACTAGAGAGCCTGCCCTTGGCTCCACAAGCCTTGACACTGGAATTGGCGGCGCGATTTTTAACCGATTACATAGAAGGCGACGTATATTTCAAGACAGAGAGACCAGAACACAACTTGGACCGTGCCCGAGCGCAATTGAAATTGCTTTTGTCTATGGAGGAGCAGGAAAAGGAAGTTCGAGAAGTGATTGACCGTCATACGACGAACCCTGTTTAACAAACAATAGCATAAAGTATTTTGGCAACAGTTGCTCTTGTGCCGCCTTAAGCGTGCAGTAATAGAGGAATTATAGCAATTGAACCGAAAGAAAATAATCCAGATTCTGTCTGAAATAGCGACTATTCTTGAACTCAAGGGTGAAAACCCGTTTAAGATTCGAGCTTACCAGAACGGAGCTCGTGCCTTGGAGGCGATGGAGGATTTCGAGGATCGTGTTTCAGGGCAAACTTTAACCGAAATTCCCGGACTGGGCGAAGCATTGTCTGAGAAAATAATTACCCTATATACCACGGGACATTTGGAATTTTATTCCAAACTGCGAAAATCGGTCAAACCGGGATTGCTTGAAATGCTAGAAATCCCAGGGTTGGGTGGTAAGAAAATAAAGGCAATCAATGATGCCTTGAAAGTTGGGACAATCGAAGAGCTATTGCAAGCTTGCCAAGAAAACAAAGTGGCTGAGATCAAAGGCTTCGGCCAAAAGTCTCAGGACAATATTCTTGCCGGCATTCACAACCGAGAGCGTTACAATGCTAGGCATTTATGGTGGTCTGCTCGGCATGTGGCATTACCGATCTTAGCTGGTTTGCGAGACTTGCCGGAAGTCGAACTTGCTGACGTCGCGGGTAGCTTTCGGCGCAGAATGGAGACTGTAGGCGACCTGGATTTTATCGCTGCTTCACCATCGCCCGAGAATGTTATGAAATGGTTTGTTTCGATGGAGAGTGTGCGAGAAGTGACAGCTCAAGGAGCAACTAAGTCAAGTATCCGCCTGAAGGGAGGCATGCAAGCAGACCTAAGGGTAGTTCCGCGTGAACAATTCTATTATACGCTCCATCATTTTACCGGATCGAAAGACCATAACGTACAAATGCGTCAAAGGGCCTTGTCGCGCGGATTGAGCTTGAGTGAATGGGGATTTTCGCTGGTTGATGGTAATCTCGCCTCAAAGGCCCTCCCTGAGACCTTGGCTGGCGAGAATCAACTGTTTGAAATCTTGGGGCTTGACCAAATTCCTCCTGAATTAAGGGAAGGAAGGGGTGAAATAGAGGCTGCGGAACAAGGAACCTTGCCTGATTTAATCAAGCAGGAAGACTTAAAAGGGGTTTTCCATTGCCACACCGTGGCGTCAGATGGGGTAGATCGAGTCGAGGACTTGCTTGCCGCAGCTGATGAACGAGGATGGGAGTATGTCGGAATAACCGATCATTCCAAAGCCAGTTTTCAAGCAAATGGATTGGATGAGGCTCGTTTGCTCGCGCAAGTAGAGCAAATAAGGAAAATCAACGATGAAGGAAATTATCGTTCACATGCATTTGCTGGAATTGAATGCGATCTTTTACCTGACGGCACTCTCGATTTGGGCGAAGAGGCGTTGTCCGCCCTTGATTTCATAATAGCATCGATCCACTCTTCGTTTTCGCAGACCGAAGAGGAAATGACAAAACGAGTAATCAGAGCCTTGGAGCATCCACTGGTAACTATGATTGGGCATCTTAGCGGCCGCCTTTTATTACGGCGTGAACCGTACGCCTTGAACATTGAAAAGATTGTCGATGCCGCGGCTGCAAATGGCAAAATAATTGAGATCAATGCCAACCCTATGAGAATGGACATGGATTGGCGCCATTGGCGCAAGGCTTCAGAAAAAGGTGTTTTGGGGAGCGTTAATCCAGATGCCCACGATGCTCAGCACTTTGATTTTTGCGAAACAGGAATTCATGTTGCCCGCAAGGGGTGGTTGACAGCCAAAGACGTCCTTAACACTCGTTCGCTTGAAGATGTGAAAACTTTTTTTGCCAGCCATTAACGCTGGAACCGCAGTTTTAACTTTTGCAACGCCGGACAATCAACCCTCAAACTGTTCAAAAGTGAAGAACTCTCTTCCTTAAAGACTGAGCCACTTCATGCCCACCAGCTACATCTTTTGTCTCTGGTGTCTTTGACTGATAATTAGGGAAATCTATCCAGCGAAAGGTTTTCCGGAAAAATCGCTTTGCCATTTTTAAGAAACCTGTCTAAGTATAAACATGATGAATGGGAAAAAAATAATACTGTATGTACAGATAGGTTTACAAATAGGAGTATTGTTGTTCTTCGGATATCGCTTGCAGGCGGAGTATCGAGAGCTCGAATATCGAGAATCAAACAAGGCGACGCTCGAGCAAAAAAAATCGGATTTGATACATGAAATTGCTCAGCACCGAGATTTTGTGGATCGCTTAACCCGTGATCCCGACTTTCAAGACACCGTTGTGCGGCGTGAACTTGGATATGCCAAAGAAGGAGAAACGGTTTACCGCTTCCCAAAATCCCAAGAACCGGTACCGCAAACTCCTTGAACGCAAACTTAGTTTCGGAGGTTCGTTCAGCCTTCGAAGAGGCTGGTCAGGGGCATGTGTTCAACTTTTGGGACCGTCTCAGCCAAGAAGAGCGCAAGCATTTGCTTAAGCAGGCCTGCCAAATTGACCTAACTCGTCTGAAAGATGCCTCAAGAGAAGCTCTTGGACAAGCTGGTTCCGTAAACGACAGTGATGCTGATTTAGAGCCTGCTCCTTGGATTCCTTTGCCCAGTGGCGTTGATTCAACACGCCTGTGGGAAGAAGCGGAAGGCATTGGCGAGGAACTGTTAAATGCTGGCAAGATAGCCGCCTTCACGGTTGCAGGAGGGCAGGGGACTCGTTTGGGGTTCAATGGCCCCAAAGGCGCTTTCCCCATTACACCTGTATCTCAAAAATCCCTCTTTCAACTGTTCGCTGAAAAAATAAAAGCAGCTCAAATGCGCTTTGAGAAACCCATTATGTGGTTTCTCATGACCAGTGAAATAAATGATGAGGCAACAAAGAAATTTTTTATTGATAACGATAACTTCGGCTTAAGCTCATCCAGGGTCCGCTTTTTACGCCAAGGCATGATGCCCGCCATATGCCCAACCGGAGAAATTATCCTGGAGCGCCCCGACAGAATATCCATGAATCCAGATGGCCACGGAGGCTTTTTTCGTGCCGTGGTCGATAACGGAGTTGCGGAAGAGATGCGAAATGCAGGCATTGAAACAATTTCATATTTTCAAGTGGACAACCCGCTTGCTCCTTTTCTTGAACCTGCCTTTTTGGGGTTTCATTCAATGTCAGGCTCAGAAATGTCCAGCCGAGCTGCACACAAGAAAGGACCAGATGAAAAAGTGGGTGTTTTTTGTAAGCGCAACGGCAATTTATCGGTCATCGAGTATAGTGACCTCCCTGATAATTTAGCGCGACTGAGGAGCGAGGACGGCGATTTGGTATTTAACGCCGGAAATTTGGCGATGCATGCCATCGATTTGGCATTTGTGGAACGAATCGGCAAAAATAAGGGCATCTACAAACTGCCCTACCATTCTGCAAAAAAGAAAGTGCCTACAGTTGATGCTCAAGGTTGCCAGGTAACCCCAAAGAAGCCCAATGGGATAAAACTGGAAACATTTGTGTTCGACGCTATACCTTTGGCCAAATCGCCTTGCATCGTCGAGGTTTGCAGAGCCGATGCCTTTAGTCCCGTTAAAAACGCTGAAGGGGACGATTCGATTGCGACCTGTCGGTCGGATCAATTGAGAAAATATGCAAGGTGGGTTAAGGAGGCTGGCGGTGAATTGACTATAGACGAAACGGGGGAGCCGAATATTTCATTCGAAATTACACCTCAATTCGCTGACAACCAAGATGAGTTCACCCGTCGCTGGAGAGATATAAGCAATCCTTGTATCGAGGACGGATTAATTCTGGACTGATGTGGCCTCGACTAGCTGAGTAGCCGATTATTTAATCTGGCTTGAGATAGCGCAGGTATTAGTACAAGAAAATTTAGATATCCACAAACGGATTTAACCCCATGAGCTTTTCTTAATGAATTTGAAATCGATACAAGTCCTAGAGAAGGCTGGCGAAGCAGGACAGCTTTCTGACACTGCCGTTATCAATCTAAAACAATGGTTAACTACCGATGATATGCCCGAATGGGCTATTGATAGCCTAAACGAATTAATCAAGAGCCAGCAATGGGAAGAGCTCAATGATCGATTTTACAAAGACATAACCTTTGGCACCGGTGGCATGCGAGGCCGAACAATTGGAAAACTCGTGACTTCGGCTGAAAAAGGAACAGCAGGGAAAAAAGAAACGAACGAATGGCCGATGGCCGGAAGCAATGCTTTAAATGATTTCACTTTGGTCCGCGCTACGACAGCTTTGTTCAAGCACGTAACAAACTATTTGGCAGAGCAAGAAAGGTTTGAAACGCCGTCTCTAGTGATTGCGCACGACGTGCGTCACTTTTCTAGAAGATTTTGCATGTTGGCCGCATCCGTGTGGAATGAACTTGGTGGCATGTCGTTGGTGTTTGATGGGCCACGCTCCACGCCACAATTAAGCTTTGCCGTAAGATTCCGAAAGACTCATGCCGGTATAGTCATAACAGCAAGTCATAATCCGCCCCATGACAATGGTTTCAAGGCATATTTCGAAGATGGAGCTCAAGTAGTTTCGCCTCATGCAGAAGGAATAGTAGAGCAATACGTAGGTATGGAATTGAAAGAAATAATTCCATTGCTAGGGGTGCGACAGGATGAAGTACAGGTTTTGCCAAAGGAAGATGACCTGCAGTATTTGAACGTGGTGAGCCAAGCCGCGTTAGATCCAAATTTGATAGAGGCAGTTAAACCAAAAGTGGTCTTCACGCCGATACATGGAACTGGTGCAATAAGTACCATTCCAGTTCTTTGGGAATTAGGAATGGAACCAATAGTGGTGGATCAGCAAAGTAAGCCGGATCCGGATTTTCCAACCGTAAAGTCACCGAATCCGGAAAATGCCGAAGCCCTGGAAATGGGGATAAAATTGGCAAGGAAAACAGGAGCTTCAGCAGTCATAGCAACAGATCCAGACAGTGACAGAATGGGTGTTGCCGTATTTGACGCCCAGAAAAAGGTAAAGTATCTGAATGGTAATGAAATCGGAGCAATGCTGACGGAGTANAGGTTAACNAGATTGAAGGAATTGGGTTGCCTGCCTGATAATGGGACGAAGCAAGCAGTTATAATAAAGACATTTGTAACCACGCCACTAGTAGAAACTATAGCAAATAAACATAATGTAAAATGTGTAAATACTTTAACTGGCTTCAAGTGGACAGGAGAAAAAATAAGAAAATACCAGGAAGTTTTGGAAGAGAATTTAATTAAGGATTATGGCATTAAAATAAATTTTGACGAAACAGATTATTATTCAAGATTAGATCTAGGGCTAAATTATTCTAAAGCCTTTATTTTTGCATGCGAAGAAAGTTATGGCTATTTGCCATACGACTTTGTTAGAGACAAAGACGCAAATGCTTCTACAATAGCCTTTTGCGAAATGTTGTCTGATCTAGAAAACAAAAATACAACTCCAATAGAATATCTTAATACGATATATGAGAATTATGGGTATTATAATCAATTTACCTTAAATTTATATTTTAGTGGAGCATCAGGTGCGGACAAAATCAAAAGAATAGTAGAATCATATTTAAATAATCCACCGAAGGAATTAGGGGAATATAAAATAAGCAATCATATTAATTATGGAGAAGCTGGTCATAGAGATGAAGACAAATCTCCGATACCAACCGAAAGTTTCCATGTGCTAAGTTTAGAAAAAGGATATTCCTATGCCGTTAGAGCAAGTGGTACAGAACCTAAAATTAAATTTTACATATTTGGTAATGCAAAAGTGGATAATGATCTTTCATTAAAGGAAGCAAAAGTGTCTGTTAATGCAAATATAAACACGATCGTCGAATTGATTGAAAAAGATGCTCAAGACCGAGCGCAATAAACTGTTTACTTCAAGTAGAATAAGCACAGGGCTTTTCAATATTTTGGAAAACCCATGAAAAAGGCTTAGCATCTAAATCTCCAAAGTTTCAGTTAAGACAGAATATATTATATCTTCTTATCTTACGCTCAGTAATTATTACTGGCTTGATCTATACCCGGTTTGTAATTTGAGGACCAATCTACACAAACTAAGTAGTTGGTGATAAAGGATATGTATTAAAGATTCCAGCCTGGTATCATTTTGCTATAAAGATTATAGGTTGGTCAGCTGACTTTGTAAGCCATAACGCCTACTCTTGCCTGTAAAATAAATCCATCAGACTCTTCATGAATTTTATTAAAAGACCCGGATGAGACATCTCCTACAGCGGGGCTCACACCTTTATTCAAAATTATGCCTGTAAATCAAATATTCCCTTTATCATGCTTTGTTATACAATTCTCTTTTACAGAGAAAAATACCTAAACCTTTCAGTTTTATCTTCAGGTCTTCCTTATAGTCTCATATACTATTAAATTTATAATTAATTAATATTACTCATTTAACAAAGTTGCCTATATAATTGCCATTTACTCATAATCTAAAATAGCAAAATGGGATCGAGTTGCCGGCTATGATCCCTCTGGAGCACCAATTTTGTTAATCTTGCTTTCTTGCGGAATGATCAAGGACAACGTCACCAAATTCCTTTCCATCAAGGTAAATGGCTCTCTACGAGCAATGGGAAGCTAAGTTTCTTTAAATAAATACGATGGTACCAAACCACATGGTACCGCACACGATATAACAAGGGTTAGACTCATATCTAAACTTATGAAAGAAGATCGAAACTTTGAGGTAGAGATTAATCCAAGTCAATCGGACCTTGTTGGCTAATCACATCTTTCTTCAACCCTTATTTCCGTCATATCGGGTATAGTGAAATCCGACCTTACCGCCGCAAAACCACCTTGACCATATTTGTCATACAATGGCCAAATCAAATCGTGATCACTTTCTGGTATGTTCAGTTTTTTAATCTGGGATCGTTCAAAGACTGCAAAAACGCCTTCTTGGCCGTTGCTTGGCAGAAATGGCAACACTTTGTTACATGCAAAGAGAAACATTAACCAATGTCCTGCATTTTCGTAATTCTTTTCGGCAACGTAAGCGAAAAGATGCAAGTCGCTCTCCTTTACGGAAAAACCTGTTTCCTCCCGTGTCTCTCTTATTGCGCATTCAAAAGGAGATTCACCCGATGCTTGGTCGAGTTTGCCCCCAATAGGGCTCCATTTTCCTTGGTTTGGTGATTTACAACGACGAATGAGCAGCAAGCGTTCATGGGCATCCTTGAGAAAGACCAGCGTTGATATTCGGAATTGTTTTTTGATCGGAGTAGTGACTTCGCATTTAGCGTTCATGTCATGTATATTGGCAGACAACAAAGTTAGCAGTGGGAAAAATCGGTTTGAGTTTTAGCTCTTGCCGACCTAACAAGACAAGACATGAAAATTTACCTCAGAACGTGCCTCTTGATAATAACCCCAATTTTTTTCGCCGGTTCCCCACTGTCGTCTCAAGACAAACCCGATAAAAGATTAGAAAACAAGTGGATTTCCTTTGACCGGCTTTCTCTGCAAAGCGATGGCAGAAAGTGGATGACCGTAGCCGTCCAACTTACTCCCAAGGACCATCCCAACAAAGACGCCGCGCTCAACGAAAAATTCATCGATGACATTCAAGTAGACTTGTACCTCTGCTTTAAAAACAAAACCAAAGAGAAGAAGATTTTTAAGGATACGGGTCGCAAGCCCCAACTCAAGGAAACCCTCGATTACTATCATGCTTATGTGGAAATACCGACCATGGAAGTGGATTTTCGAACCAAGACCATTCAGTTTATTCTGCCCATTGAAATAGCGAAACGAGATGGTTGGGATCGCACGCAGAAGCCAGATGGGTATGTAATTGAGATTAAAATGGGAGAAACCATCATGCCGTTGAAAGATTCCATTGCATTTGCCGTTGATGGGAAGAATTATCGCGACGATGAAATCCTTCAGAACTTCAAGCGTGAAGCCATTGCCAATTCTAGCGAGACGAAAGGGTTGTTGATGCCAGCCCACTTGGTGGATGCATCTTTTCTAAACGATGCCCCAGTGTTGAAATTTCCCAAGCAGAGTTATTAATTAACTCCGATAGACGACCCAAACACAACGCACGACCCCCCCTTTTCCATCCATGAAAACGGAACAGACAATGATCGTAAATTGTGGGGTTAGCCATGTTTCGGTCAGTGTCTTTAGTAACGGCGAGGATGGCATTTTACGATTGGAGCAAGTGTGCTTCGCCTACCTGAAGCACGATTTTTCCGTTGAAGAGCAATGGCTGGATGGAGTGGAGGCGGGGCTGAGGGAATTAAAGAGCGAGCATGGTTTGTCTGGCGAAGCGCACTTTATTTTACCTGGAAGCCTCTTGCTCATCAAGACGATACGGGTTCCTCACGTCGAAGAGAGTAAACAAGATCAAATCGTCACTTTCGAATTGCAGCAAAAAATGCCTTACCCCTTGACCGACTTGGTTTGGGGTTACCAAGTCGTTGAAGACGATGGGGTGGAACAAGAAGTGTTGGCGGCTGCTGTTAGACCTGACATCGCGGAAGCGTTTTGCGAGAGAATGGACACCATCGGGATTCGACCGGTCGACTTGAGCGCTGCATCCATTTTGGATTACAATGCCATGCGCCATTCACACATTGACTTGAAGGATGGTGAAATGCTGGTCATTAACGTCGGTGCCAAATCGAGTAATTTGTTGTTTATTAATCCTGAAGGATTCTTGATTCGCAACATTGGATTGGGCGGGAACTCTCTAACCCAGCACATTGCCGATAACCTAGGCGTTTCCTTTGCCAACGCCGAAGACATCAAAACAAGATATTTCAGCGGCAAGACCGCCTTTGCTGCGGATGACCCCGGGGTGGCGGTCATGCAAAAAAACGCAGGTCAGTTCATGACACGATTGAGCCAGGAAGTAACGCGGTCCGTTGTTACTTACAAAAGACAGAAGAAGGGCAAAGCCCCTTCGCGCGTCTTTCTCACCGGTAGGGGAGCTCTTCTTCCGGGATTGCCGGAATATCTCAGTGAAACTCAAGGCCTGTCGGTGGATTACTTCGATCCCTTGCGGGCCATTAGAGTGAGCGAGACTGTGCCTGACGAGGTCCTGCAGGAGGCCGTATTTCTGCTCAGTGAAGTTGTCGGAGAGGCGGGTCGGCAATTTGAGCGAAATACCGAAGGAGGTCTCAAGGGGATCGATTTGTTGCCTAAGGACAAAAAGGTGCAAATGAATTTTCGCCCCAAGAAATGGGCTTTGGTTCTAGCGGCAGTTTTTCTATCGCTTGTTCCCTTGCCCGGCATCTTGCAAGAGCGTGATGAACAAGCAAAACTCGCCAGCATCGTCGATGATCGCAATAAGTTTGCAGACGCAGCCGCGGCTGAAGCCAATAAACGCAGCAATGCAAAAGAGGGGACTGGCGCTGCACTTGGATTCCAAGAGCTTGAGATATTAAACCAAGCCTTGGCCCAGGAGATGGAACCTTTTACCGAGATGCTGGAAGCTTCCGGCAACTGGAAGGGATTGTTGGCCGATTTGCAGAATAAAATGAATCAAGTCGGGCATGTGTGGATCGATACATTGGAGGTTGAGCGCAAGCCCGCCAATGCCTCCGCAGGGTCCGGGTTTCGCTCAACTACTTCCGCATCTCAAGAAGAAATCGAACTCCGGCACGAGCTTACAATCACAGGAAAGGTACTTTTCCCTGTCGACGGCATTGATTTCCCCGATGACCCCACGGAAGAGATCCAGCCACCGATACAAGGGAAGTTGCGTGAACTATACAGTAGCCGCATACAGGCTCTTACGGAGGCCATCACGCAATGTGATTTCGTCCTGAAAATTGAGGAAAGCGAGTCCGACATTGATAAAATTGGCAAACTGAACCAACGGTATGCGTACTTTAAGTACGTCCTTATCACCAAGCCGGATAGGCCACTGTAGATATGAAAACCTTTCTCAAGGAAAACATAGGGTTCTTTTCCACAATTGGGGTGTTCTTCGCACTGTTCTTGGTAATGTGCTTTTACTCTTGTAGTATGGAAACTGACCGTAAAGCTTTGGTTAAAAGCAGGACGGAATCTGATAATAGGTACAGTAAAGAGGTCTCTAGGCAAGATGAGTTCAACGACATAGTTGCCAATCTCAACGCCGCGAAGAAAGACAGCGAGCTTCTTGCTGCAGCAAGAAAGGAAATGTTGGAAAGTTTACACTTTCTGATTAATCCAAACCCCAGGCGCCAAAATGGTCCCAACGAAGAATATAAAGCTAAATTAGCCTCTACGACCCTCAGTTTAGCTGCTGTACATGGCCGTCTCTTGGAATTTTTTGACACCTATCGCCTTAAGTTAACCAAGGCTAACATCAAGATTAACTCTCTTGGCGCCGATTCGGGTGGAGAAGGCTTATCCTTCCCAGATGCCGCCGGGCAAAGTCAGGAATGCTTTGGGTTCGCTGAATATCAGTCGAGGTTACCTAAATTCAAGGACGACGAGGCGGCCGAAAAAACACATCATAAAATTTACAAGCAAATGATTATTATCGAACGTTTGCTGAATATCTTGATCGAGGTGAAAAAAGAGGAACAAGCAAAACCATTGGCCTTGATGGGTATTAAACGGGAAAGGATGGAAGGCGAAGGCACGGGTCAACCCCACGAGATTCTAGATCCCAAAAACTTGGCTTTTCTCTTGGTGGAAAAACCAGGAAAAATTGAGACTTACGCGTTCGAGATCGAAATTGAGGGACATACGGACAGCCTCAGAAAATTCATCGATAAACTAAAGCCGCCTTTTATAGTCAGCGACATAAAGATCAGTCGCCCCAAAAACAACGAAATCAATAATTTCAACCAAGATTTACCTTTACCTCTCGATCTTGCTCCAAACGACAACCCAACCTCTGTCGAGATCCCCATTATAAATGACGTCAAATCCACATTTGTCATAACCATAGAGCACATCATGCAAACCCTTGCCAGCGAAGATTCAGCATATCAGGAGGCATTTCTTAAAAAACATTATGAGGGAGCTGATGAGGACGCGGAGGTGCGACAATCATCCTCCCAAGTGGCTCTTTTTCTGCGACAACATATTTTTAACGAACTTACTTTTAAGGATGCGGATGCCGATACAGCTTTGGATTCAAAGGATATGTCGATCGAAGCTTACGATGAATTAATCAAAAGCGTTTATGAGAAAGAAGACAACTGACCCCGAGGCCATTTAAATGTCTTTTCTCCAAGCACATTACGACAAGCTAGCCTTGGCATTTGCCATGGTGGCGCTTTTGGCTTTCTGGTTCATGGGTTACCTTTTCCCAACTTCCGAGAATTCTTCCAATAACAACCAATCCACGTCGTCTTCTTCGGTGACCAACGAACCTGCCACTCAACGAGCAGCTTCTTTCATTGTCGACATTAGTGATTGGGAAAAAGAACTACGTACTAAAATTAGGGATAAGTATGACAGTAACGACAATGATCAGTTAGAGGAAAACGAGGAGGAAGGAATTTCAGCGGAAGACAGGGCTGAAATGGATGATGCGGGTTTTTATTCCGACGTTCATTACAATGTCCCTCTTGTCGAAATCGAAACCCGGAACCCGCATGGCTTGATGCCGGGTGACCGCATTGAGCTTGTTGAAAACATAGATGACCCGGATGAGCATGGCAACGGCTACTTGGTGAAAGAAATTGTTCTTCCTGATGAATATGAGCGAATTTCGATCAAGCAACTTAATGGCAAAATGATAGAGGGAGATTTCGTTAAATCCAATGGGCCGTTCATTCTGGGTGCTAAATTGGAGGAGTTGGCGCTAACGATTGAAGTGGATGGTAGCCAAATGAAAATACCGGGAAACGATGTACAGCACCTGAATGGCTCCAGGAGATTTCGTGTCATCGTGGATCAAAACGCCTCCATCGAACATGACCCCGGTTCGGTTTCCTTGATTACCTACCAGAAGCGTCATTACGAAGAATCGGAGAAGGCCGACGTTGTTTGGGATAATCCATCAAAAAGCACCCCCCCTTATGATCTCTTTACCCCACCGCGGATTTACATGATTAAAGGTCGATTGTTGGCTAAGTTGCCGAAGCGCCCTGAAGTAGTGAAACCAAAGGAGCCCTTTGGGCTACAGTTGGTTGCATTCAAGAAAAAACCTTATCATTTCAACCTCAAGAGCTGGGGGGCCGATCCCTTGCTTTTCGACGAACGAACCAAGCGCAGCCAGATAGTCAAAGTGAACCTATGCTACAAGCAAGGCAAGCATCAGTTAGAGGAAACGACCGAGCAAGATGCCGGAAAAGTCATTAAGATACTATCTTTCAAGGAAGATTTGCAAAAGGATCCCAAAACAGGCGGTACTCGTCGCATAGGCACCTTGTCGCTTTTGGATTACAACCTGAAGCGCAAAGTAACGATTACGAATCTAGAACCGTCCAACGCCGGACAGTTTTCGGTTGAAATTCGCTCTACTCTGTTGGGCGGAGAAACAAAGGAATTTTCTGACATTGCCGCGGGGTTTCCCTTCCATCTTGGCGGTAAGGAGTACCGCATTTTGGAGATTGACCCTGACAACAGGGTGCTCAAGGTAGAAAAGATCAGTAATAACCCTGAAGACACCGAACGGCAAACATTGCGTTTGGGCACTTCTCCAGCCCTTGAACAATAAATCATGAACTTGGTTCATCAGCCCCTTGGTCTGACAATACACGTCCGAGCGTTATTTACTTGCGTGCTTTTGCTTACGTTCTCGGTCGGCAACCTGCTTGGTCAAGCTGTTCCAGAAGATGATCCCTTGCCGGACCCCTTGGGCGGCGACCCCTTGCCGGACCCCTTGGGCGGCGACCCCTTGCCGGACCCCCTGGGCGGCGACCCCTTGCCGGACCCCCTGGGCGGCGACCCCTTGCCGGATCCCCTGGGCGGCGACCCCGCCCCCGATCCCTTGGGCGGCGACCCCGCCCCCGATCCCCTGTTTCCCACGGATCCTCCGGCGGTGGACCCTACGCCTGTGGCGAATCCTCTTCCACCAATTGATCCTGTGTCACCTGCCGAGGATCCCTTGGCTCCCCCACCAGCTTCAGCAACCTTGCCCGATTTTGTAACCGATAGTGCAAATTTAACCAAAATCCTCGACCGCATAAGGGATTTAACTCGCAAGAATGATCACGCCGGAGCGCAATCACTCATCAACGCCACGCTTCAAGAATTTGGGCAGAAAAGTGAATATGCTTTTTACATGCGACAGGTTCGACGTGAGCAAAACAACCTTTGGTATGAGATGGCTCAAAAGGCCATGAAGGATAAAGAGTACGCGTTGGCTCGCAGTCTTTTAGATCGTTATAGAGAAGGCGTTAAGCGCGAAATGGAAGACCGCCAGCGAGTCGGTCAAATAAAGGTGCAGGAGACCAAGCAGGATGTTTCGCTTGTAGGCAAACTGGTTCGTGAGCTCGAGGAATCCAAGAGAAAACTTGCTGAAGCTCGGGCCAAAGCGGGAGAACCCGAAACAGATTTAGCACCCAATTTCGATCAAATCATGGCAGAGGAACAGCGCGTGAAACAGGAACAAATAGCCCAAGCGGAAAAGTTGCTCGAGAAGGCGAGGCAAGATGCTGCCGATGGTCAATACAAGCTTGCCCACGAACAACTGGATAGAGCTATCAAAGACCTCCCGCGCGATATTTCCACCATCGCTTTGGTTAGTGATCTCTATAAGGAAAAGGAGCGAGTCATATGGTTTCAGGTGGGGGAAGCCATGCAAAAGGGTCAGGTGGGTTACCTCAATGGTTTGATAGCCGAGTACCACCAAGTCGAGGAAACGCGTCGCAATGAAGAATCCAACACACCGGGCGGCGTTCCCGTAATTAACGATGAGGAACTTGATAAAGAGCTCATCAAGAAGAGGGAGGCGCTTAAAAACCAAGTGCAAAGAGCGCGTCAACTCCTCGCTGAATCCAGAGGCTTCCTTGCCAAGAAAAAATATTCCGAAGCAGAAAAGCGGTTGTTCAGCATCAGTAACGATTTAGAGCCTAATTACCAAACATGGCCTCTGATCCGCGAGGCCGCCATGGAATATAACCGTATCAACTTGCTCAAGGCGGAGGATGCTCGTGAAGTCAAGGATTGGCCCCTTGCACGCGATTTCACGGACAAATATCGTCAAAACCTTTATCAAAATCGCAACCTTATACAAAATCCAAAAGAACCTGAACGGCCTGGTCTTTCGGACAAGGAAAGAGACAGGGAAACCAAGCGCGCCGACCGCTTGGACGAGTTGATAGATAAAGACAAGAAGGATCCTCGCCGTAGGGACATCACTGAATTCAAGAAGGAATGGCCTGAACTCAAGGAACAAGAGCGCGAGTTGTTGATGCAGGGAAGGGTTCGGTTTCTGGCAGGTGACTTGACTGGAGCCGTTGAGGTCTACCGCACCATAGAGACTCGCTTTCCCGATAACAACGAGGCCAAGTCCATGTTGCGTCGGATTTCCGTCCTTCGGGAATCCGACAGCTACCTCGGGTATCAAAAGACGAAAGCCGAAATGCTTGAATGGATTCGTTATGAATGGGAATTGCCCAAGGTGTTTGACCGTTCGGTGACTGAGGCGGGCAAGGTGGTTTCCCGCGAAAGCCCTTTGCTTGAAAAGATAAGGCGGATTGAGATTCCCGGAGTCAATTTCTTCGACACGCCCCTCACCGAGGTGATCAACACGCTTATGGCCTACGCCAAGCAAAATGATTTTGCTGAACCGGATCCAGCTTCAAAAGGCGTCAATATGGTTCCTTTGCTTGGGGGACAACCAGCTCCCCAAGTTACCATTCAACTAAACAAGATGACCTTGGAAAAAATGCTCGATTTCATAACCGAGATGGTTGGATGGACTTATGAAGTGCGAGACGATGCAATCGTAATTTCCAAGGAAGGAGGCGACAACGCCAATGCCAGAGGCTTGGAAATTGAGTTTTTCGAGCTCTCACAAGGCACCATACAGCGTATGACGGGTGGAGGCGCAGCAGCAGGAGGAGGAGGAGGACCGCCCGATCCTTTTGGTGGTGGTGGCGGAGGAGCTGCCGGACCCAATGACCAAGCCGAAAAAATCAGGGCTTTCATTGAGAATGCAGGCATTGAATTTGATGATGAAAAAGGCCACAAATTCGTTTTCGACGGTTTTCAAATCATTGCCACGAACACTCGTCGAAACCTCGACAAGTTAAATCGTCTCCTTACCAAACTCGATGAAAGGGCAGGGCAACAAGTTGAAATCGAGACGAAGTTCATCGAGGTGCAGCAAGGAGCCATGGAGGAAATCAGCTTTGATTGGAACTTGCATTGGGGAACGGCAACTCCGCTGTTCGATCCACGCACAGGAATGCCACAGATTGACACCTCCGGTCAACCGATCATGCGCTATGATAAAAACTTGGTAGGCAATACCCGTACTTTGTCGCATGCCCATTCCACCAACGTGGCGGGTGGTAGTGACACCAGCATCACTTTTCCCAATAACCCGGCAGGCAACCAGATCTTTCCAAACCCCCCTCCAACACTTCCGAACCAAATCACTGTCGGTACAGGTGTGAAGCCTCTGGTCGATCTTACCGGCACCAGCGTGATTAGTGGAGGACAGGCTCAACTGCTCATCAATGCGTTGAGCCGGAAGCAAGGAACTGATTTGTTGAGCGCCCCGCGCATTACCACCATGGACGGGCAAACGGCATCCATCACGATCGCTCAGGAATTTATCTACCCGACCGATTGGCAAGCCGCGCAGTTGCCTCAGGGCGGCGGCGGCGGCGGGCTCGGGGGTTTGGGTGGTGGCATTGGTGGTGGCATCCAATTGCAACCTGCAACTCCGCAGTTTGATACTGTTGCGCCGGATGACGAACAGCCCGGGTTTCGTGAAGTGGGTGTTAAATTGGACGTCACGCCCCGGGTGGAACCTCAATACAATTCAATCAATCTCGAATTGAATCCTAAGGTGACGGAATTCGATGGGTTTATAGAATATGGTGGCCGATCCGCCATGATAGGCACGGGTTTGTCCACGCCTACGATCATTCAACCTTCGGGTATTCTCATGCCGATCTTTTCGGTTCGCAAGGTAAACACGTCAGTTACTATATTCGATGGAGCCACCGTGATCATCGGTGGCCTTACTCGCGAAGAGGTTAAGACCGTTGAGGATAAAATCCCAGTGCTTGGAAATATTCCTCTGATCGGCAACTTGTTTAAATCGAATGCTGAGAGTTACTCCAAGCGCAACCTGCTTATATTCGTCACAGCCAACATCGTTAGCCGAGGAGGTTCTCCAACGCGTGAACGCATCCAATCCATCGATGACAGCTCGATTTTCAGACATCCCGTACTTCTTACTCCCACTGGCCCTATTCGCCGGAATTTCCGCGACGCCAACGANGCGGCTGACGAATGAGGCCGGTTCATCTGGTTGCGTGACGAGCCGTAAGTGGGTTCGCAAATAATAATCGGCCGGTNTACCCTCAAAGCCTTAAATTTTTGTCAGANTTTAGCGATTGATGCGTGAAATTGTTCAATGAATTACACAATCATGGAGCTTTTCCGGTGCTTTCGGTTCCCATTTTTGATGGAAGGGCTGGATCTTTTATCTGGAAAGGGTGGCGAAAAATTGTACGAAAGGGCCAAGTATCGTTTTGGAAGCCACGAGCTGTATATTGGTAGCGAAACAATGAAACCCATCTTCAGATTGAATTTTGGCCTCTTTTTTTTCGCGCGCACACATGTAAGGGCTTTTGCATCATGGAATGCAGCTCGCCACACAAGGAGCAGTTGAAGCACAGAAGATGAAAGGAGACCTTCCACGACTACAACAGGCTTTGCTTTTTTGCTTAGGAGCTTGCTGTGTGATTGGACTTATGGCCTGGTGGGTTTTGCGTTTGCCCGAGCCTGCGGTTGTAAAGGGACACGAATATTCAAAGCAGGCATCTTCTCTCGTAAAACATTCGGATCCGATCCAATCATCTGCCGCAGTGCCAGCGGATTCCTTGCAATGGTGTGGAGGTGGAGCTTTTCTTTCCTCTCGCAAGACCGCCAAGGAACGGGCCCCATTTTCCGTATTTATCGAATCGGACTCTTGGGAACTTGAAGGGGATGAGCCATTGGTTTTTCAGCGCTTTTCCACTTGGGTCGATGATTTTCTAGCTGGCCATTCCAAGGAGCAGGAAGGGTTGCCATTGGCTCGTGAGCGGCGAGCGGCTTTGAAAGACCTTATCCAAAAGGACCCAGAAAAGGCTTTGGCTTTGAGCGTGTCGCAAAGCTTGCGTCGGCAATTGCCATCCAAGGTGCAAGCTCTTTTGGAGGAGCCTATCCATGAGGCTGGCGATTTTTATCTAGGAGCCATTTGCTTTGGCCCCAATTCCTTGAGTGACGTCAATTTTAGAGAAGTGGAATTATCCGATGGGCGACGGTTCCAGACTTATGTCTACGGACGCAGGCTCGACGTTGCCAGCAAGCAGGGCATGTCCTTGCATGGTGTGGCCGTGGACAATGTCTTGGCATTGCATGAGAGCCCCTTGCGGGTGCTTGAAGCCAATGAAAAGGAGAGCCGCGGACTGGTTGCGACTGACATTGCCGTTGAGGTGGGTGGAGGCGTCTTGCCGGTGAGTAACCCCGAACAACTTCTGGATTTATTTACCGCATGCGATGAGGCGGAAAGGAAACCCGCTGAAACCTGCCTTTATCCGAGAATCTTGGGTAGTGAACTCAGTACGATGCAATACCAAGTGGTGACAACGCCTAGAACTTGGCAGCAAGCTCAAAACCATGCCTTGTCCGTAGGTGGTCGTTTGGTGGTAATCAATAATGCTGCTGAAAATGGTGTGGTCACCAATCTTTTGCTCGATGCCTTGGTCGATACCAGAGTGCCAAGTGGAGGCGGTGCGGTTTACGCTTGGATAGGCGCCTCCGATTCCGAAGAAGCAAACGGCACTGCCGGCACGGAAGACAATGCAACAGTAATCGATCTGAATGCAACCGAGGGCTCGTGGAAATGGACGGATGGCACGGACGTCAACGCCAGTTACGAAAACTGGGGAAATGGAGCTCCTGAGACAAATGGAACCGATTATGCGGCGATAGCCTTGGAGAACTGGACCGATTCCTTTGGTGATGGCGTTTTCGGACAATGGAATGATTTGAATGGCACGAATCGATTGTGCTACGTTATCGAATTCGATTTAGGTGATGCTCCCACCTCGATCACTACTCCAGTTGGAACCAAGAAGATACTGGTCATCCGAGCCCGCTACAAAGACGACCAAACGGAGGGGGTGGTTTTCGGCCCCGATGGAACCATCATAAACGAAGGAGTGGACGTGCTGACCCCGCAATCCTTGGACGATATTCTGAGAGAGATGAATAAAACGAGCCAATTCTACCACGATAATTCCAATGGGCAACTGATCTTGGAAACGGTGGCGACCGAGACTGTGAATTTACCTCGTACCGCTGAGGAATACGACAATCTCAGCAGTGCTTTCGGCACCTTGCTGCAAGAAGCGCGAGCGGCGGCGGCGGCGGCAAACTCCGAATGGGACTGGGATTTACTCACGGCCGATGCCAATTCAAGCTACCTGTCTTATGTCGTCGTGACTCGGAAGGCTCATGGTGACTATGGCGGTTTGGCTTGGGTGGGGTCACCAGGGTGTCATGTCCCTGGTTGGCAATGGGGGGTCATCGCTCATGAACTTGGCCATAACTTCGGCTTGGCTCATGCAAATTATTGGGATGCCAGCACCGATAGCCCCATCGGCGATGGTTTCAATCAAGAATATGGCAACCCTCTTTCCATCATGGGAGGTGGCGGCCCCTTGACTTTGGCTGCCAAAAGAAAACTTAATTTTTATCAAGAAGGCTTGGATATCGCCGTTCCCACGGATGATTCACCGAGTGCCTTGGCGATTGATTCCAACCACACCTTTCGCATTTACCGACACGATTACGAGAAAGTGCCTTATGGCTTGAAGACCGGTACCTTTCACCTTGCCTTGCCAGCCGACGTCAATGCGAGCTACTCCCTGAGCCCCACGGTGGAATTCGGAGGAGCAGGAGGAACGGAAGCCAGCGCGACCGTTACACTCTCCTCCAACGAGGTCACGGCCATAACCGTTACCGCAGCAGGAACGGGTTTCGTGCAAGAACCATTGGTGTCCATCGTGCCTCACGAAAATGATACTCAAGCGGCCCGCTTGACCCTTGATGCCAGCTGGATCGTAGATGTGAATGGCACGCCGAACACTTTGTTGGACACTACGAACCGCGGACTTCGAGGCCTCAAGCTTGCGGCAGGCGACGGCAATTTTTATTGGGTAAGTTACCGACACGATTTCGACAAAAATGGATTAACGGTAGTCTGGGGCAACGCATCTGGAAGCAATCATTGGTTAATCGACATGACCCGTGAAACCCCGAATTCTTATGAAGACGGTGGAGCCCCTATAGGACGGACGGTGACGGACAAAGGTTCGGGAGTTCATTTCACCCCTATTGCTCGTGGAGGCCTGGCTCCCAGTGAATACATCGACGTTGTCGTCAGGATCGGCACAAGCGCAACGAACGATGCACCCATTCCCACCTTGACTGTTAGTGATTACACCCCTGCCGCTGAGGACAGGGTGGACTTTGCCGTCAACGCGACGGACTCGAACTCTTCCGACTCGTTCTCCTATTCATGGTACGTCGATGACGTGATGGTCACCGACTTGAGCCAACCCAACACACCTTTTTTCAACCGTATTTTCTCCAAACCCGGGATTCGAAAAGTACGAGTGGCCGTCTCCGACATGAAAGGAGGCGTTGGTTCCGCAACCGCGCTCATCCGAGTGTCGAATCCTGAACAGCACTCGCAATCACGGATTGAAGGCCGGGTGCTCAGTGGCGGTAAACCGGTAGAGGGAGCCAAGGTTTTTGTGGAAAAGAGCGTACCAATCATTCATTCGGTCACGGTGCATGGTTCTCAATCGGATTCGCGAATCCCCAAATACTACGTAGATGGCCAAGAATCACCGGACTTGATCTTCTACAAAGGTCAAACTCACCGATTCTTGTTTGAAGGAGAATCCAAGCAGCATCCTTTGCGATTTGGCCTGGAGGAAGAAGGCAAAGCCGCCCTTGCCAAGGTGGTGTTGGCAACCGGAGTGCAACGCGATTACAATGGCAGTGGATACCTCAAAGCCCCCACCGCCCATTTCTTTGGAGATTATCAATCCTATGCAGTACCCTTGGCCACCCTCTTGTACAATGCCGAGGTTTCCACCATTACGGTTACGCATGGCGGTTCCGATTACGATCCTCTGTTGCCGCCGGACGCTACGGTTACCGGCGTAGATGAAGACAACGCTTCCGTTTCCGCTACCGTTGGCTCTGCCAACGTGGTGGTCAGTGGTGTCGGCACGATCAATTTTACCGGAGGTTCCGGCTACCCGGCTGCACCTTCGGTCATCGTGGTGGGGAACGGCTCCGATTTCAACGGTACAAGCACGCTCACGGCAGGTGTGGTTTCGGCTGTCAACGTGCTTGCGACAGGCAAGGATTACGCTGCAGCCACCACCTCCGTTAAATTCGTTTATCCCACGGCGCCTGCAGGATATTGGCCACTGGACGATGCTGCACTAGCCCCCGTGCTCCGCGATTTTGGTGGAAGCGATCTCAACGCCACTTTAACGAGCGGTTTATCTTTTTCCTCCGGCCCAGTCGGTAACGCTATTGATTTCAATGGATCCACCTATGCTGATTTTTCCGCCGCTTCCACGATTTCCGGATTCGATGCCCTGAAGGAAGGTTCACTTTGTTTTTGGTTCAAGGCTGCTCCTACCACGTCTGACCTCACCCTTTTCTCGGCCAGTAAGCCTACTGACACTCCGACACCCTTTTTCAAGATCCTGTTGCGCAGTAATGGCGCGTTGAAGGTAGTCATGGACGATGACACTGGCACTGAAATCCTTGATGGAACAACGCCGACTACAGGCCTTGACGACAATACGTGGCATCATCTGGTTTTTACCATTGGAGCTACGGGCAACGCGCTTTTCTTGGATGGGCAACAGGAGACGCTGAATTATACTACGGGAACTGCCGCCGACCAAGACTTTCTCGAACCGTTCGCTCCTACTTCCGTTTCCTTGGGGAGGCACGTGGATTCCTCCAACCCCAATGGAACGGACTTTTTCATTGGCAGCATGGATGAATTTTACCTCTATGATCGTGAGATCAATGCTACCGAGATTGCCTTCTTGAACGATTTGGGCACTGGGGCGGCTACTATGGCTGCAGGCACTGCCGAAGTAGATGCCGTGGGAACGATCGCAACCACGAATTTAACGGGCGTCAATTTTGGGGATGCCCCAACCATCACGGTGGATGCCCCAGCTGCAGGCACCACTGCATTGGCTACCGCCGAGTTGAATGCGAGCGGCGTCAAAAGAGTATTCTTGAACGTTAGCGACACCTACGTGAACCCCGTATTCACCATCACGGGTACGGGCTTAAGCAAATCGGTTCTGGGCTATGAAAACCTGCCTCAAGTTATCGTAGAGCCTTCTCCCACTGGCGACGACGCTAACGCTTCCGCCACGGTGTCGCCCAGCGACGTTGAAATTCTTGATAGGGGACATGGTTACTTGATCGACCTCGATACCTCCCATGCAAGGTTTCGAGGAATGGGCAATCGCGCTCCCGAATACAAAGTGCTGATGCAACCCTCCGAAAGCAATCCAGGCTATTACGTCATCAAAGGATTGCAATTGATTCGCTCTGGCGAGGGGAACTATTCGACAACTCCAACTCTCGTTCTCAGTGGAGGAGGGGAGATTATGGACCTGAACGGCTCACTTTCTCCTTCAGCCAATTACATATACCCCCCTTCCGGGTCAGCTTCCGTTATGAATCAATTGGGCGGAGCTTCGCATTTCACCATAAATCTTTCGGACGCAGCCGACGTCAACGCCAGCTTGGCCACCACGACCGGAGAACTGTTGTCGATTCAGCTTACCATGAACGGAAACGTGGCAGCCATCGAAAATTTTCTGTTTACCGAGACACCCACTCTCACGGTGGCCGATGAACCCGACGGTGGACTCACAGCCGATCAAATCACCATGCAACAGGACTTTGTTTCCGCAGTGACTGTAACGGATGGAGGAAAAGGATACACCCGTCCCTTGCAGGTTACTTTCCATGGAGGATATGGTACGGATGGAAACGCCACTACCGTTACGCAAGCGCAAGCTCATGCTGTTCTCGACGCAAATGGAGCTATTTCCAGCATCGTGCTTGATTCCAATGGAATCAATTACACGACCACTCCTCAGGTTTCGATAACAGGTGGTGGTGGGCAGGGAGCGAGTGCCCAAGTGATCGCCTTGAATGGGAATATCCTGGGGATCGTTTTGCTTGACGGTGGTTCTGGCTACAAAAACGATGATGAGAACAATGAACTTTCGGTTTCCTTTGACGGGTCTTTCGACCCTGCTTCAGGTTGGGAATCGAACGCAACCGCCTACCTAGGAGGCCAACTAGAGGCGATCAGCGTTTTGAGTGGCGGAGAGAATTACGTTGCTCCCATCGTAACCATTGATGGCAACTCCACGGTCACCGCCACGGCTCATGCCAAGGTGCGTAATGGTCAAATCGTGAAAGTCGTCGTCGATAACCCTGGATCCGGTTATACGGATGCCAACGTCACGATCAGCGGAGGGCGCGGCATCGACTCCACCGGGGCAACCGTGACCGTGACCGGAGGCGATGCCAACTGCACGGCGATCGTAGTTAATGGCCAAATCGACCAAATCATAGTGAATTCCGGCGGCTTTGCCTATTTTGCTCCAGAAATCGTGGTTGAAGGCACTGGCTCGGGCACGGATGTCTATCCAGTAGTTGCCAATGGAAAAATCGACCGCGTGGTCATTGACGACCCTGGAAGCGGGTTTACCGAAACCCCCACCTTGAAGTTATTTGATTTTGCCCGCGATGCCTATTTCCTTCACAATATTCTGCCTGATCCCGACGCATCACCTGCGGACGCCAACCTTTTGGTGACTTTGGCAGACAAGCAGGGAGATGAAATCGTTTGGGTGGACGTTACCAATGGAGGCTCGCTTTACACGGCTGCCCCGACGTTGAATTCAGTTTTCAGTGGCAACGATAGGAATGCTACTTTCGAGGTTCAGTTCTCCAATGATAAACGTCTTTGGGACATTACCTTGAACCCTTCTTCGGCCATTGCCTTTCAAAGCGCCCCCGAAATCTACTTTTACCACAACCCCAATACTACCACCCCGTTCAAGACCGACGAGCCGATCAGTCAAATTCATGGCCACGGAATTCAAGAGGATTACTTGGATATAGTGGTGACGGACGACTTACCTAACGAATTTTATTATTATCGAGAAGGTTGGGGCGGCGTGGGAATGGGTGGACGGATTCGCGTGGTTGATTCTTCCCCCGGCTTGCATTGGTGGAACTTGAACGAGTGGGAATCCAACCGTCATTACCACGAAGGAGCCGTTGTTTCCTTCGACAACGTGGGCTACGTTTGCTTATCGACGCACGTATCACAGCGCTTCAAGGCTGATAACAACTTTACCTTTGCACGCATTGACGACCGATTCTCCTCCTGGGCCGCCGCCAAGGATCATGCCGCCACTCAAGGTGGGACCCTCGCCACCTTCATTAGGCAAGCCGAATGGGACCTGATGTTGCAAGAAGTCGGTGATATAAACGGCACCTATTTCCTGGGCGGAATGCAACCTGCAAAAAGTGAGGAATCAAACGGTAATTGGAAATGGATTACTGGTGAGAATTGGGAGACCGTCGCCGAACAGTGGAACCAGGGAATCGACCCCCCTCAACCCGAACCTTTCGATAATCCCGCCAACGTAGATTCACATCCTGAGCGTTGGTTGGTTGTAGACAGCGATAAAAAATGGCGAGCGGTTCACGATATGGGCCAAGGCGGGTCGGTGGACTGGGTGGAAGTAGTCAATGGCGGGACAGGTTATTCCTTTAATGACAACATTGTTTTTTCCGAAGGGGGAGGTACAGGGACCACGGCGGTCTTTGGCCGACTTTTGCCTCCCACGCCAGGGATTAACGCAGCTGGTACGATTACTTGGATTTCGGTTACGGATGGTGGCTTCAATTACACGGACGAACCCACAGTGACAGTTAACGGAGCCGGAAATGGGGCCCAATTGACGGCTCATATGAGCGGTGCCGAATACGGCTACATATTGGAATACGAGGATAAATCCGATTTGGCCAACGGTTACTGGATGAGACTTGGCCAAGCCCCTTGGGTATTGCCTGAATGGAGCGCGGGCACGAAATACTTTATTGGCGATGCAGTGACGGTGGGTAGCTTGGGCCAAGAGGAAACCTACGTGTGCTTGGTGCGCCATGAGGAAGCCAGCGCCGATTTCGCAACTGATTTCGCCAATGGTTACTGGTTGCGAACTGAAATCGGCAAGGCTCTTACCTACGTTAAAAATTCCGACCCGGCGCAGGAAGGGTACTGGTCAGTCATCCCTCAAGGGCTTGAAACCACTACCGACGCCGAGGGCTATTACGCCTTCACTGACCTGAAGCATGGCCTTTATTCGGTCGACGTATATTTGGAAGATGGTGACAGGAAGCCTTTGAGTTACGATGACCAAAACACCACGGCCGTTCTTTTGGGCGGGTTCGACGAACTCACCCTTACGACCGACAATGCAGGGAATGGCGTGAGCTCCTTGGTTTGGCCGGATGCAACAATCGATGAGACTTACGGCCAATATTTTGGCGATTGGGTTTCCGGCAGGGAGTATTTGGCGTACCATGGGCTCGTAAACGTTGCCGGCAAGAAATACGTCAGTGTCCAGGATCACAACGCCAGCGATACCTTCTCCGCGGATTTGACGGCCGGTTTTTGGAAACGGGCGGACAAGCACCTCAGGGGAGTTGGTTATGGCTTTGCGGCAAAACCTGCTTTGACGATTCTTGCGGACGCGGCGAACACCGGAGCAGGCAAAGCCGTCGTCGACGTCACCTTGGTTGCGGATGGCACCTTGGATCTCACCATCAACGAGGACGACAATGCCTCCAGCCTGCACGATCCCAACGACCGATTCATCATCCGAACCAATTCCTGGAGGCAGGGGGTTGATTTTTGGGAATCTGGTTATCAGGAAACCACTGGAGCTACTCCTGCTCGTGTCGTCATTTCGCCCAATTCCGCGATTAATGGCATAGAAATGCCCATCTATTGGGACACCCCTTGGGACAACAACGTTACTTTTGCCGCTACTACTTGGGACAGCAATGGGCAACGTATAACCGATGGAACAGTGTCTTGGTCCCTGGCAATGGATTACAACGCAACTTCCGGAGACAACAATGCATCCATTAAGCTTGCATCGACCACTTCCACCAACGCCATCCTTGCGATTGCCTCAACGCTTCGCAAGGGACAGGTCTTGGGAATTGAAGTCACCAACGGCGGTTCCGGATACACGAGCGCTCCCACCGTGACCATACATGGCGACGGTCAAGACGCGAATGCCACGGCTACGGTGTCGGGAGGAGCGGTCACTGCGATTACAATGGATCAAAATGGATCGAACTATACAAGCGTTCCCGCCATCACCTTGACTGGCGGCGGTGGTTCCGGCGCAACCGCCCAAGCCGTACTTGGTGGAAGAGCCTTGCTGCGAGCGTTTGCCGATGCCAATGCAAGCGTCTACGACGAGGTCGTTATCATCGTGGGCAACTTGCAAGCGATGACGAGCGAGGACATTTGGCGCGACCAACATTTCGATACCATACTCGATGACGTCAATGCAACCTACGACCTTACCAATACAGGTGACCCTGACGGTGACGGCCTGACCAATGCAGAGGAATTCGGCCTCCATACCGATCCTCTTTCAAGCGACACGGACGGGGATGGAATTACTGATTTTCATGAACAAAACGCAACTAATTCCTACGGCACGAATCCTATTGTGGCGGACACCGATGGAGATGGTTTATCCGATGGAATTGAAACGAGCGTCTATTCATCCAATCCATTGTTGGTGGATACCGATGGAGACGGTGTTTCCGATGGGGATGAGGTGTTGGCGGGCGATGATCCCACGCAAGCCAACGTTGCTACCACCGCATCCGCCAATGGGCTTGTTTTTTACCGAGGCGCCCAAACCGGAACGATTTACGTGACGGCAGACACGGTGGCCGTGGGAGCGCAACCGGCTGCACCTTCCGTCGCCATTACCGGCCCGGGATACTACACCCTTCCCGATTTGACCTTGAACACCGTCTACCACCCCTTTGCCTTTTTGGATGCAGATGGCGACGGTATTCGCGACTCGGACGAAGCCTATGGACAATATTCCGGAGCGGACTCCAACTTTTCATCCGACCTCTATGGCATAGATTTAACCTTGATCGCTCCACCCCGCATCTTGTTTCAAGAAGTCATTTCAATCGACGTGACTGCCAATGGTTCCGGATTCGTAGGAATACCCACGATCACTCTCTCCGGTGGCGAAGGTTCAGGCGCCACTGCCACTGCCAACCTCGACCTTCCCGCAGCTACCTTGAGCTCGATCACGGTTACGTCCGGTGGCAGTAATTTCGCATCGGCGCCTGAAGTGATTATTTCAGGAGGAGGAGGATCCGATGCCAATGCTACTGCAGTCGTAGGGTTTTCCTATACCGTGGCCTACGGAGAATCATTCTCTCTACCCGTTCGCGCAAGTGAATTTCCCGACTCCTTTTCAATTTCAGGATCTCTCCCTTCCGGGTTGTCTCTCAATGCCACCACCGGCCTGATTTCAGGGGCTCCCGATGCAAACGCCGGGGGATTGTTCGATCTCAACGTCACTGCATCCAACGTGGCCGGTGAAGGTAATGCCACATTGCGGATCAACGTTCCAGACGTCCTTCCTCCCATCATCGACCTCAACGGCTTGTCGAGCATGACCGTGGAAATTAACCAACCTTACGTGGAAACCGCCACTGCTACCGACAATGCAGATGGTAACCTCACTGCCTCCATGGTCATTACCGGCTCAGTCGACGTTGCTACGCCAGGGACCTATACATTGACCTANAACGTCACNGATTCGAGTAANTACGATGCCGAGGAAGTGANACGAATCGTAACCGTTGTTTACGTCGACGATCCCGTCTTGTCACTAACTGGAGACNCCACTTTGCAGGCGGAGGCAGGACAACCTTTCGTCGATCCNGGCGCGACTGCTACCGATACCACGGATGGNAACCTAACCAGTTCCATCGTCATTGGGGGCNCCGTTGACGTCNACACNCTCGGGACNTACGTACTNACCTACGACGTAAACGACAACGATGGNCGTCCCGCCGCCCAACTTTCTCGTACCGTTACCGTTTTGGATACTACGCCGCCCGTAATCACACTTACGGGTGATGCCAACACCTCGATAACCCTTGGACAAGCCTATGCCGAACCAGGCTATTCAGCGACTGATTCCTTTGAAGGCGACTTGGCGGTCAACGTAAGCGGACAAACGGTGGATCCCAACGTTTTGGGTACTTACGTAGTGATCTACGATGCGTCAGACAGTTCCAATAACACTGCGACGACCGCTCGCGTCGTGACCGTCGAGCAGGCAGGCATTACCATGGGAGGCAAGGCCATAGACGGTTATTTGGTCGGAGCCACGGTTATCTTCGACGGCGACGGCGACGGCGATCACGATCTCGTGGACGTCAACCAGACGGATTCGACAGGACAGTTCGAACTTAACTTCACGCCCGACGAGGTGACCTTGTACGATCAAGACAGTGATGGGCAGATCGAGCCGGGCGAGGGAGTTTTCATTTTGAGTGGCGGTGTGGATTCCTCCACCGGGTCCGCGTTCGATGGATCCCTTACCGCCGTACCCGGCTCTTCCGTGATTACTCCATTGACCACCTTGGTTTCCAGTCTGGTTGACCAAGGCCAAGAGGTCGATGCTGCTGAAACCCTTGTGGCCACTGCCTTTGGAATCGATGATGACGTGGATCTTTCCACTTACGACCCCTTGGTCGCCGCCGCGGAAGGAAATGCTTCCGCCCTTGCCGTGCTTGCCGCCGGAGCTCAAGTCATGAACGTCATGTTGCAAACTGCTGAAATGGTGGATTATGCCTCAAGCCAAAACCTCTCGTCTGCGACCGTTTCCCTTTCCGCGGCGAAACAATTGGCCGACATTGTGGCGAGCACTACGACAACCGTTGATTTAGCCACGGACCTTTCCACACTTTCCACGATTGTTTCAGGTGCCTTGAGCGACGTTGATCCCGCAGCCTCGATGAGTGCCGCCGATCTGGCGTCCGCCGCCACTTTACTTTCTTCCGTAAACGGTTTAGTGGCGACTAGCCTTACCTCAAACGCGACCGACCCCGAAACCCTTGCCGTGGACGTAGCGCGGATTCGCATTGTTGCTGAAGAAGCCGTTACCAATGCCGTGGAAGAGCTTGAAATCGAGGGAGGAACGCTCGCTGCCATCTCCAGTTCCATCGACTCCGACTACCTTACGAGTTACCTTACGAACGTGCAGGCCACCAATGTTTTCGCCCCCTCCAGTCCAGACCAAGTTTTTGCCGTCGCAAAGTCTTCCCTTACCTTGGGATCCACTCTTCGCACTCTCACGGCAACCGACAAGGACAACACCGGAACGTCGACCTTCGCCATTGCCAGCGGCAATTTCGATTACGATGGGGACGGATCCGACGCCTTTGCCGTGGATGCTTCCACAGGAACCGTTTCCGTTACCGATGCCGACGACGTGGCGCAACACCCCTTTTCCTTCCTTGAGATCACCGTCAAAGTAACGGATTCCGGAGGACTTGCCTCCAACGCCATGGTCAAAGCTTATCTCGATGCGCCCAACGTACTTTATGCGGAAGGAACCTCCAATGACAGCGCCTCCGGTTGGCGAAACCTGAACTGGTTTGGAGATTTCTTTGCTCCGACCTCGGGTTGGGTTTATCATGGAGAACAAGGGTGGTTGTATTTGCCTGAAGGCACTTCCTTGGACTCGATGTGGCTTTGGGATGCCGGTTTCGGCGCTTGGATATGGACCAATGAAACACTCTATCCGTACGCTTATCTGTATGATTCCAATTCAGCCAATCGCCGTTGGATTTTCTTTGGCAGCTATGGAGTTAGCAATCAATATTACGATTTCAGCAGTCAATCCTGGACCACCAAATGACTCTTTCCTCCAATACTCCCGTTGCCGATTCTGAACCTGCCTCCGCCGGACCCGTGAAAAATTCGTTTGTTTATATGTCAGAAATCCGCAATTCATTCGTGTTTCCTTATAGGAAAGGGGCGTTTTCCCGCCTACCTTCCCCTTTTGCTCAATGAGAAAAATTTCCCCGACCAACTTTTCGTCACCGAAACCAATCGGTTCATTGCTGGTTGCAATTTGTCTTTTTGCATGCACGGCACCTCTCTATGCGCAGGATGCCACGCCTTCCATTACGGGCGGTTCTACCGTCAGGGTAGGGGAGGACTTTTCTTACACGGTCTCCGTTGCCACCAATGGAGCTGATTATGCCCCTGGGGAAAATATTACCGTGGTTACCGAGGTTTTGGCTCCCAGTGGGCAAGCGATTGCTTCCTTTGGACAAGTGGACGTCATTTCTCAAGGCTTGGTCGTGGGCAACGCCGATACTCTTGGAGGAACCAAAACCTTTACGATGCCTTATTCTCTGGCCAGCAACTGGGTGGGCAACTGGACAATCCGCACGACCGTTTCCGCAGGAACGGACACGGATGCCACCAATAACCAAGCCACTCACACTTTTGGCATGACCGTTCCGGATCTTCAGATTCAAGCGAACAGCCTGATCGTTCCCGCCAACCCTTTGCCCGGTCAAACCGTCAGCGCCAAAGTAACCGTTGTAAATGGAGGACTTGCGGACGTCGATCCCACCGTTGAAGTAAGGCTGGACGCCGTGGTCACGGATGCAACCAATACCGTCATCGATACCCAGTCCGTACTGGTGCCCGCCTTGGCGATGGGATCCAGTACCACGCTGACCCTGAATGACTTGAATATCGACAAGAATGCCTCCAACGGGGTCTACACAATCACTGCCCAAATTGATCCCGACATCCCCGACTTGGTTGAGGAAAGTGACGAAACCAATAATTTCGCCACTACCACCTTTACCATCGCCGTGGCTCCCAACGTAAGCGTAGGAGCCTTGTCTGGTGGTCTTGGAACTTTCCGTTCCGGTGACCCCATTCACTTTCGCTTACCCATTACAAATGATGGCAACGGAACTCTTCATAGCGGTTCAAACCATAATGTGCGGGTGGCTTTGGCCCACCGCAATGATGCCATTGGAGCCAATGATTTCATACTCAGGGATTTCAACCTGCAGGGAGATGGTTTCGGGGGGCAACTTCTGCAAGGTGAAACTTCCACCGTCGATTGGGTGCAAATTTTACCCAAAAATTTCGTCGGCACCTATTTCCGTTTGGTTGAAGTCGATGGAGTCATACAAAGCGACGCTGATACCAGCCCCAACGTATTCATTCTACCCACCACTTCTCCCGACGTAACCCTTTCCTCCACAAACACCGCTCTTCTCAGCGAAAATCCCGATGTAAGCGCCGATGGTCGATTCACCGTTTACGAATCGGTCATTGGTGGTACAACCAATATCTTTGTTCATGACAAGGTTAGTGGCAACCTCACAACCGTGGCTGCCGGTAATGGCCACTCCAGCAACCCTGCCATTAGTGGAAACGGACGCTATGTTGTATTTGCCTCCGAGGCAACCAACTTGGTTCCCGGCGACACAAACCTGTTCTCCGACGTTTTTTGGCGCGACTTGGTGACCAATGAGATTAGGCGCCTGTCCATCTCTCCCGATGGAGGCCAAGCCACAGGCGGAAGCTTCAACCCGGACATAAGCCAAGATGGGCAGTACGTTGTTTTCGAATCTCAAGCAGGGAACTTGGTCACCAACGATACGAATTTCGCTTCCGACGTCTTTCTCTACAAAATTCAAGATAGTTCCATTGTCCGACTTAGTGAAAATTCAGCGTCTATCCCTGAAGGAGGTAATTTAAATAGCTTTGCGCCTGCCATCAGCGCCGATGGCAAACGCATCGTCTTCGCTTCCTTCGCTACCAATTTAGTGGATGAAAACGGGGACTTTGATTTTTCCAATGACGACACAAACGAAGCTTCCGACGTATTTCTAAACATAGTGGCCGACGTCAATGCTTCCAATATAGGCCTTTATAGAATCAGCCGTACCTATTCCTACCAAGAAGCCAATGGCTCCACCGCCTTTCCTGCGATTAGTGGAGATGGAACAAAGGTGGCTTTTCATTCTCAGGCTCCCAACGTGGCAAGTGGCGTCGGCATAGTATCCTTTTCCATTACGGATCCCGGTTGGGGATACACCATTGCCCCAACGGTGACGGTAACCGATGCCACAGGTTCCGGCGTGACCGCTACGACCTCAATCAACGCCAACGGAGAACTGGATTCCATCACTCTTGGTCAACCCGGGTCCAATTATCAATCTCCCACTGTCACGATCGTAGCTGATCCCACTGATGTCGGACCAACGGTTTCAGCCAAAGCCACTGCTGACCTGTCGCATCCATCTGGAGATGTATATAGGGTCGACCTCAACCTGTTAATCCCCTCTCTTAACAATACCTCTGGAGATTTTTCCGGTGGGATAGTCCGGGTTAGTGAAGCTCCTGGCAAAGTGGGTGGAAACGATTTTAGCACCGAACCCTCCCTCAATATGGAGGGGAATTTGGTGGCTTTTCGTTCAAGGGCCAGCAATTTGTTGCCTTCAAGCTTAACCCGTTCCGATGGCACGGTGTTTTTCAACACTGTCACCCAACAAGCTGCCGCCAGCGCGACTTTGGGTGGCTCTCTTACGGAAATCGAGATTCAGAATCGAGGCAGTGGCTATATTGCCGGATTTTTCACGATCGTTGATTCTTCTGGCCGTGGAACGGGAGCAATTGCTTCCTTCGACGTCGATTCAGCAGGTCGTATATCCACCACTACCATCATCGACGGAGGCCAAAGCTATGACCCCGCCACTACAAGTATTACTGTAACCAACCCGGGAAGTGGCCAAGGCTTTCAGGCTGGCACGATTCGAACCTCGGGATCGGTGCTTTCCATTCAAATGACCAATGAGGGACTCGGGTATCCGGAGGACCCCAATAACCCTGGATCCGGATTACCCCATCCTGATTTCAAGTTCGAGGTTGGTGGAGACGGGCGGGATGCCTTGCTTGACCATGAAACAATACGCATTGGTTCGAACGGAGAGGTACAATTAATTCAGGAAACTTTGCTTCAAGTACTGACCGCAAACAATGCCCTTGATGGGGAAACTCTCACTCTCTTCGATGGAGTGAACACTGTTGTCCTCGAGTTTGATAATAACTCAAACTGGACAGCGTCCAATACCCCTGTCAGCATAGGCTCCGGTGGGGTGACCACGGATGACGTTACTGCGATTCGCGATGACCTCAATACGGCGATTGCAGCATCGGGATTAATCATAGGGAACAAAGGGTTCATGGTTTCAGCCAATGGACTTGACGGACTCAGAATGAAAACCATCCATGGAAGCGTAACTTCCAGTGAACCTTCTCTCCTCGCTGCGATTCCTCAAAGCAACTTGATCACGCAGGGGAGTGGCTACACGGAAGCCAGTTTGACCATTGGTCCTGATGGGGTGATTTATGGCTTTTCGGAAGTCAATAGGCAGGATTTTACCACTCCGGACAATTCCAGTTCTGACATTTACCTCTTTGATTTCGACACTAAT
>PBLJ01000019.1 GCA_002721705.1 Opitutia bacterium | reverse complement strand
TCCTGTTTTCGGACGATCATGCGCCGCATGCCATCGGTGCCTACGATGGATGGCTTAAATCGGTGAACCCCACGCCCAACATCGACCAGCTCGCCGCCCAAGGCATGCTGTTCGAGAACAGCTTCTGCACGAATTCGATCTGCGGGCCGAGCCGAGCCGTGATCCAGACGGGCAAGCATAGCCACAAGAATGGCTTCATGAACAATGGCAATACCTTTGACTGGAACCAGGAAACCTTTCCAAAACTGCTCCAGAAAGCCGGCTACCAAACAGCCATTTATGGCAAAAGCCACCTCAAGGGAAATCCGCAAGGCTTTGACGATTGGGCCGTCCTGCCAGGGCAAGGACTCTATTACAATCCAGACATGATATTTGCCGATGGCAGACGCCGCATCGACGGCTATTGCACCGACGTGGTGACCGACCTTGCGGTCGATTGGTTGAAAAAGAAACGAAAGGACGACAAACCCTTCATGTTGATGGTTCAGCACAAGGCCCCTCATCGCAACTGGATGCCTGCCCTGCGTCACCTCGACCTATACGCCGACATAGATATTCCAGAGCCTCCCACCCTCTTCGACAAGTGGGAGGACAACGCTCCACCAGCACGGCACCAAGAGTTGGAAATCGACCGGCACATGGACTTGAATTACGATCTCTTCGTAGACCTCACACCGGATTTCAACCAGCCCCCTTCTCAGAAAAGACAGGATCGATCCGCTTGGCACAACATGAAGCGCATGAGTCCCGAGCAATTGAAGAAATGGCGTGAGGCCTATGGTCCCAGAGACGCCGCCTTCCACAAAGCCAACCTGAAAGGCAAGGATTTGGTACGATGGAAGTTTCAGCGCTACGCCAAGAACTACCTCCGTTCCGTCAAGGGAGTCGACGAAAGCTTGGGACGCCTGCAGGACACGCTTAAAGAGCTGAAGCTCGACGAAAACACAGTGGTCATCTACTGCTCCGACCAGGGCTTTTATATTGGCGACCACGGCTGGTACGACAAGCGCTGGATGTACGACGAGTCACTCAAGATGCCCTTCATCGCAAAATGGCCGGGAGTGACCAAGCCAGGTTCCCGCGACAAGCACCTCATCCAAAACTTGGATTATGCTTCTACCTTCCTGGAGATGGCTGGAGCCCAGATCCCAAAAGACATGCAAGGCAAGTCGCTTGTTCCTCTACTCAAGGGAGAAGCCCCCAAGAACTGGCGAAAAAGCATCTATTACCACTACTATGAATATCCCAGCGTGCACATGATTCCCCGACATTATGGCATCCGTACCCAAAGGCACAAATTGATGCACTTTTACCAATTCGGCGAGGAATGGGAACTCTACGACTTGAAGAAAGATCCAGACGAACTGCAGAATCTCTATGGAAAAGAAGAGCAGGCAAAGACAACCGCTAGGTTGAAAAAGCAACTGAAGGCGCTCCAAAAGTATTACCAAGATGACAGCGACGTCAGTGAAAAGCCCAAGGACTGGCAACAAAAGGTTCGCCCATCCGAAGGTTGAATTGACCTGCAAACGGTTCATTGATTTGAGCTGGGGTGAGAAAATTGGCTTCCAATTTCTTGACCCGATAAATAGGGAACTGAGTATTCACACTGAACTACCTCCATAAATTAATATCCTAGAAATTAACCAGCAAAAGAGCGGAGTAAACAAGATGGCCGAAAGCAAGTGCCCCGTAATGGGCGGATCAAATACACAAACTGCAGTTGGAACCACGGCGAATCAGCACTGGTGGCCCAACCAGTTGAACCTGAAAATCCTTCACCAAAACACTCCTTTGTCCGATCCTATGGACGAGGATTTCAACTACGCCGAGGAATTCAAGACAGTCGATCTGGATGCCCTTAAGCAGGACATCGAGGAGGTGATGACCACGTCGCAGGACTGGTGGCCCGCCGACTATGGCCACTATGGACCGCTTTTCATTCGCATGGCGTGGCACAGCGCCGGCACCTACCGCATCCACGATGGCCGCGGAGGGGGTGCCTCCGGCACGATGCGTTTCGCTCCCCTCAACAGTTGGCCCGACAACGTCAACCTCGACAAAGCGCGTCGCTTGCTCTGGCCGCTCAAGCAAAAATATGGGCGCAAGCTCTCCTGGGCCGACCTCATGATTTTCACCGGGAACTGCGCCTTGGAATCCATGGGGCTCAAAACCTTTGGTTTTTCCGGTGGACGCGAGGACGTTTGGGAACCGGAAGAAGACATTTACTGGGGTCCCGAGACCGAGTGGCTAGGAGATGAGCGCTATAAGGGCGACCGCGATCTTGAGAATCCTCTAGGTGCCGTGCAAATGGGCCTGATCTACGTAAATCCGGAGGGGCCCAATGGCACTGCGAGCGCAATCAAAGCCGCCGTAGACATCCGTGAAACATTTGGTCGCATGGCGATGAATGACGAGGAAACCGTGGCGCTCATCGCTGGAGGACATACCTTCGGCAAAGCCCATGGCGCAGCGGATCCCGAACAATACGTTGGTCGTGAACCGGAAGCAGCCAGTACCGAGGAACAGGGACTCGGTTGGAAGAATTCATATGGCAGCGGCAATGCCGGAGACACCATAGGCAGTGGCCTGGAAGGTGCTTGGACACCCACCCCGACCCAATGGGACAACAGCTACTTCGAGACCCTGTTCGGATATGAATGGGATCTTACAAAGAGCCCTGCCGGAGCGCAGCAATGGGTTCCTACGGATCCAGCCGCCGCAGAAACCGTACCGGATGCCCATGACCCGTCCAAGACGCATGCCCCCATCATGTTTACGACGGACCTTGCCTTGAGAATGGATCCGGACTACGAGAAGATCTCAAGGCGGTTTTACGAGAATCCCGATGAATTCGCGGATGCCTTTGCCAAGGCGTGGTACAAACTCACGCATCGAGACATGGGACCAGTTTCAAGGTACGTTGGATCCTTGGTCCCCACAGAACCACAATTGTGGCAAGATCCTATTCCAGAGGTCACTCATGAACTGGTCGACACGGAAGACGTCACGGCCCTGAAAGGCACGCTTTTGGACTCTGGGTTGACTATTTCCCAACTAGTCACGACCGCATGGGCGTCAGCCGCCACTTTCCGAGGCACGGACAAGCGTGGTGGAGCAAATGGAGCGCGTATTCGGCTAGCTCCACAGAAGGACTGGGAAGCCAACCAACCAGCTGAACTGGAAAAAATCCTCGAGACATTGGCGGGCATTCAGAATGACTTCAACGGCTCTCAATCCAATGGGAAGCTGGTATCACTCGCCGACTTGATCGTCTTGGGAGGTTGCGCGGCGGTGGAGGAAGCCGCCAAGAAAGCAGGGCACGCAGTGGAAGTTCCCTTCTCGCCTGGACGAGCAGATGCCCTTCAGGAACAAACCGACGTGGATTCGTTCGCCGTCCTTGAGCCAATTGCGGACGGGTTCCGCAATTACCTTCATCCTGACCACGCGAATTCGTCGGAGAAATTATTGGTGGACAAGGCCCATCTACTGACCTTGACGGCGCCGGAGATGACCGTGTTGATCGGCGGCCTTCGGGTGCTCAATGCAAACGTCGGACAATCCGAACTCGGTGTTTTCACCAAGCGGCCAGAGACCTTGACCAACGATTTCTTCGTGAACCTGCTCGATATGGACACGGATTGGCAAAAATCAACTAGGTGCGAACACTTCTACGAAGGACGCCAAGGTACGGGTGAGATCAAGTGGACCGCATCCGCAGTCGATCTCGTCTTCGGTTCCAATTCCCAACTCCGAGCCATTTCCGAAGTCTATGCATGCGATGACTCGGAGGAGGCATTTGTGAAGGATTTCGTGACCGCGTGGGACAAAGTGATGAATCTTGATCGTTTCGACAATTGATAAACTCTTGGGATAGCAAGCAACGAGTTGGTTCGAAAAGACGATGTTGCCAGGCATCAAGCAATTCGACCTGAGCGGACGCTCCGCCATCGTGACAGGCGGATCCAAGGGTCTTGGAGAAGCCATGGCGGCGGGGTTGGCCTCGGCTGGAGCCGACGTTTTGCTGACCAGTCGCAACTTGAATGAGGCAGAGTCCGCCGCCGCCCGCATAGCCACTGATTTCGGACGCAAGGCGATTGGTTTTAAAGCCGACGTCGTAAAAGAAGCCGAGGTCAATGCCATGATGGCCAAGGCTCTCGAGGAATTCGGTCGCGTCGACGTGCTCGTCAACAATGCTGGCGTGAATATTCGTGGAGCAATCGACGAGGTGTCCTACGAAGACTTCAAGAAGGTGCAGGACGTAAACGTAAACGGGGTCTGGCTCTGTTCACGAGCAGTGCTATCCCATATGAAGGAAAGAGGCAGTGGCCGCATCATTAATCTGTCGAGCGCGCTGGGCTTGGTCGGCTTGGCTGATCGAACACCCTACGCTACAAGTAAAGGCGCCGTCGCTCAAATGACACGCGCCTTGGCCCTCGAGGTAGCCAAGCAGGGGATCACGGTGAACGCCATTTGCCCGGGTCCCTTCCTCACGCCGATGAACGAGCCCATAGCGGACACCGAAGTGGGAAAGAAATTCATTGTCGGGGCCACTGCCCTTGAACGCTGGGGCGAACTGCGTGAGATCCAAGGCGCCTCCATCTTCCTGGCCTCCGACGCCGCCAGCTACGTGACGGGTTCCATGCTGGTCGTAGATGGTGGTTGGACAGCTCGATAAACCAAGTTCCAGCCAATCCTTTTCGCTTGCTGAGCGAACCGCCTCTGGCAACATGCGCTTCATTGCGTCGGCGCACCAAAGGAAGAAACAATTATGATGAAAAAGTTGATCGCCGAATTCTTGGGCACTTTCGTCATGGTGGCAGCGGGCACTGGAGCAGTAGCTCTTGGCATGTCCGTCTTGGGAATCGCTCTGGCCTTTGGGGTCGCAGTGGGCGTCATGATCCTCGCCTTCGGAAAATTGTCCGGCGCCCATTTCAACCCCGTTGTCTCGATCACCTTCGCCTTGCATGGAAAAATGAATGTGCGGGAACTGATTCCGTACCTCTTGGCTCAATGCCTGGGGGCGACTGCGGGCGCCCTTTTGGTCCATGTCCTGAACAACAAATCGACCGCCGGATTAACTCATCCTCAGGACATACCCACAGCCTTGGCTTACGGGATTGAAATAGGGATTACCTTCACGCTGATGTTCATCATCCTGCGGGCTCCTTGCCTGGTAGGCCCCTCCATTATTCGCATTGCGATCCTGGTGGGAGCAACAATCGGAGTGAATGCTTACTTGTTAGGACCCATGACGGGAGCGTCCATGAATCCCGCTCGCACTCTGGGGCCCGCATTGGTGGCCGGTGATTTGACATACCTTTGGCTTTATCTTTCAGCACCCGTGATCGGAGGGTTGATTGCCCTCTTTATTCACAAGGCAGTGCCGCCCAAGGAAAAAGGGTGCTGTTAACCTAGAGTGATTTCCTGCCCACCGTTTTCGGCGGACTCCACGCAGGCCATCATTACCCGTTGAGTCTGGAGGGCAATTTCGGGCCAATGGGAATCCGGTGTCCCCGACAAGGCAAGGTCGGAGAACTTACGGAACAGTTTGGTCTCTTGAGAGGACTTGTGACTGTTGGCATACTCTTCGACGACAACCTGACGTTCGTGGCGCTCCATATGGAAGTCACAAACGTCACAGTCGAACACGGGATTGGAAACCGTGAATTTCAACTCATTGCCGTAATAGGGTAAAACGAAATCATCCACCCGCAAGCTGCCTTGCGTGCCACTCAGGTGAGCCCATTGCTGGTGCTCGGTAAGGAAAGAACAGTAAAAACTGGCTGAGACGTCGCCGTCGAAAAGAAGTTCGCCTGAAAACTCGGTCGGAACGGGACGAGGGCTGTCGGACCTGCCGGTGGCGTTGAGCAAGCGCCCGGTAACGGATCGAGGCATTTGATACTTCATCACCCACAAGGTAAATCGTAGGTTGTACCAACCCAGATCACCGAGACATCCCAACGGCTCGAGGTCACTGTGCATCCGAATGTTCTCGGTCAGGAATTCCTCCGGCGCTGAAAAACTGAACTGAGTGGCGATGCGTCGCAATCGACCCAAGCTCTCACCATCCTCGATTACTTCACGTAACTTGGGCAAACGATCGCTATGCATGAACATAACACCGTCCATGAACTGTACGCCTGCTCGATCACAAGCGGCTATGATTTCCTCCACCTCGGCGACGTCGATGCCGCAGGGTTTCTCGCACATCAGGTGTTTGCCGGCCTCGGCAACCTTAATCGCCCATTCCTTGCGGGGCCCTGTGGGCAACGGAAGATAGATGGCGTCAATATCATCGCTTGCGAGCAATTCCTCGTAGCTTCCCACGGCGCGTGGGGGAGGGTTGAAAGCAACCTGCGCCTGACATTCATCCACGTAGGCTTGAGCTCGGTCAGTATTTCGGCTCGCCACTGCAACCAAACGGGCATTTCCCGCGTTGTAAATCGACTGCCAGTTTTTTTGGGCGATTCCGGCCGTACCGAGAATGCCCCAACGACAAATGTTATCATTCATGATATCGGAAAGGTAAAAAGGAGTAAGCCGCAGGAATGCCCGTAAAATGCCGTCGCGTCCAGCCTGAACGATTTATATATTCAACAGCTCCCCATCCGAAATCGATTGGAGAGCCTTTTCATCGAGATATTCCTGCAGGGACCAACGGAAGGCGATGGTGCGATAACCATGGGCTTTCTTTCCAAGGCTGGACTCGTAATCGGTGTAAGATGCCGTTAGCAGCGTACCATCCTCGTCCAGCAGTACGGTGGAAGGATAACCGCAGTCGGTCGCCTCCTCTCCAAATTGATGGATTACCCAAGGAGCTCGCCAAGTAATCCCACCATCCTGACTTAGCCTGGCTCCTATGCCCATAAGTCCGCGATTGCGGATTCCATAGGTCAAAAGAAGCAGGTCTCCTCCCAACTTGATAAGATCCGCTGGATGCTGCATGGGTAAGGTAAGGGGGGAAATATCGGACCAAGTTTCACCTGCATCGCTGCTCTCACATAGCTTTACGTGATGATCGATGTGCGTGCGCGCTGCAGCGAGAAGTCTGCCAGGATCCACCTCAAGCAAGGTGGCCTCGTTCGAGTCATCTTCACCGAATTGAACGGAGGTTGGCCAAGTGGCGCCATCGTCCGATGAAAACACAACCCATGTCTTGCTTGGATTCTCCTTCCCTTCGGAACAATAACAAGAATAAGCCAATCGTCCGTCGGAGAGCTTCAGAATACGGCCAAAGGGAATGGCCCCAAGACAATGCTCGGGCACGTCCGGAACTTCATTCACCTCCCAACTGCGCCCTTCATCAGAGGACCGCGACAACCATTGGTTGCCGAACCCAGTGAATTGACTTTCCTTGACTGAAAAACCACTGGAAAAAGCCAGCAAGTCACCGTTTCCCGCAGATCCCACCGCAAGATGCATACGGTTCCCTTCGACAGGATGAGGCGCAGGAGTGCCTCGAAATTCCCAGGTAAGGCCGCCGTCGGAGCTTGCCGAGCAAACAAGGTCCCCTTCCTCCAAACCATGACTGGGCCGATTGAAATAGATACAGACCAATTCTTCTCCCACCGTCCTCGCAAGGTTAGGCCAACCACAAGCATCCTCAGCCACGATGACGATTTCCTTGTCCTTGGTCATCTCATGAAAGCGAATGGGCAAACCTCGAGAGTCCATTCATGGCTGTAATAAATTCATTCAGGTGGAATCGTTTCAGGATTGCCCAAGCTGTAACACGTAATTGATATCCTAAGGAAGCCAAAGCTATGAATATATCCCAGACATTAAAAGCCGCGTGTCTCGTTGGATCGATTGTGTGCTCGACGTCGGTTCATTCGGAAGAAGGCACGGAGTTCTTCGAAGCCAAGATTCGTCCGGTGCTGGTGGAGCATTGTTACGAATGTCACAACAGCTCGGGCAAGGCCAAGGCCAAACTCGTCCTGGACTACAAGGACGGCTTGCTCAAAGGCGGGAGCGAAGGACCAGCTATCGTACCAGGCAAACCGGAGGAAAGCCTGTTGCTGCAAACCATTCGCCATGACTTCGAGGACTTGCGTATGCCCAAGAACGGACCTCGTCTCGACAAGAAGGTTTTGGACGACTTTGCAAAGTGGATTTCCATGGGCGCTCCCGACCCTCGAGACAAGCCACCATCGGCCGAAGAATTAGCTGAGACTACTTCTTGGGAAGCCGTCCGCGAACGACGAAAGAAATGGTGGAGCTTTCAACCCATCCATAAACAGCAAGTTCCCGAACCCGCTGATCAGGAATGGTCCCAGCATCCAGTGGACAAATATTTATTGGCCGCCATGAGAAAAGCAGAGCTAACTCCAAACAAGGAAGCGGACGCGTTGGTGGTACTACGCCGTTTGACCTTTGCAATCACGGGCCTCCCCCCCACGCCGGAGCAACAGGAAGCTTTCGTCAAAGCCGCTCAGGCAAACATGCAAGTCGCCACCGAGCAATTGGTCGATCGCCTGCTCTCGACGCCGCAATACGGTGAACGCTGGGCCCGACACTGGATGGATTGGGTTCGCTACGCGGACTCGCATGGAAGCGAGGGCGATCCAAACATTCCGAACGCCTACCGTTACCGCAACTACCTGATCCGCGCCCTCAACGCTGACGTATCATACGACCAACTAGTGCGTGAACATCTAGCAGGCGACCTCCTGCCCAAACCGCGTATCAACGAAGAACTCGGCCTGAATGAATCCGTCGTGGGCATGGCAAACCTGCGGTTCGTGCTGCACGGGTTCGCCCCCACCGACGCCTTGGACGAACACGTACGCTTCACCGACGATCAAATCGACGTAGTGACGAAAACCTTTCTCGGCCTGACCGTTTCCTGCGCCCGCTGCCACGACCATAAATTCGATGCCATCAGCCAAAAGGACTATTATGCGCTTTTCGGCATCCTCTCCAATGGAAGGCCCGCCCAACGCGTGATCGAGTCACCCGAGAACCTGAAGAAGAACCAGACCGAACTCATTAAGCTGAAATCGAGTATTCGCAATGAACTTGCCAAGGCTTGGAGAAAGACGGTCGATGATTTGGCTGAAAGTCTTCAAAAACCACCTTCGAAAAAATGGCAGGATGCGATTGGTGACGGCAATGCCCACAACCCACTCCGAACTTGGGCAAGACTGCGCAACGTTAAGCAGGATGGTTTTCCTCATGCATGGGAGGCTCAGCGAAAGGAATACCAAACTAGTCAAGACACCCTCGACGGACGCCACGCAGGCGCCTACCGACAAAGTTGGCGGTTAGGCATGCAAAAGGATTACGCTCGGTGGTCCCGCAGCGGTCCGGGAATGGGCGACAAACCTGCCGCCGCAGGATCCTTCCACCTATTGACCTCGGGAGAGCGCATTCTGGACCGCATCTTCCCTTCCGGAGCCTACACGCATCTGCTTTCCAATAAACAAAATGGAGCCCTTTCGTCTCCTCGATTCCAGTTTGACGAAGGCAATGTCTGGATTCGAGCCATTGGGGACAAAGGAACGGCTCTTCGTTACGTGGTCTGGAACTATCCCCGGCGAGGCACGGTTTATCCCAAAGGTTCCCCCGATCCGAACCAAGAAAAATGGATCAACTGGAACACCAAGTACTGGGCCGGTGACCAAGGCTACCTGGAAGCAACCACCAACCGTGACCATCCCGTGGAGGCAGGAGGCGGAACGAGGTCTTGGTTCGGAGTAACCGAGGCGGTTCTCGTTTCACCCGGTCAAAGCGCTCCCCGGGATGAGATCGCAGAGGTTCTTTCTCCTTTCTTTACCAAGGGAAATGCTCCCAAAGACACAAATCAACTGGCCGATCTTTACGCCAAAGTGATAGGCAACGCCCTCACCGCATGGAAAAAAGACAACGCTACCGATGCCCAAGCCAGGATACTGAGCTTTTTCGTCAGGAAAGGTTTGTTTGCCACCTCCATGAAGGAACTTCCGAAAATCGCCCAATTGGTGACCGAGTATCGCCGCTTGGAAAACGAAGTGGTATCGCCTCGCTTGGCCCCTGGCATCCTCGACAACGAGCCTTTCGACCAACCACTTTTCGTTCGAGGCAACCACAAGAAACCGGGCGATCCCGTACCTCGTCGGTTTCTGGAAGCGCTGGACGCCACGCCCTACCCCAAGGGCACTATTGGCAGGCTGGAATATGCAGAGGACATAGTAAGCCCCGACAACCCGTTCGCCACGAGAGTGATTGCAAACCGGATTTGGCACCACCTTTTCGGGCAAGGCATCGTTGCCACAACCGATAATTTCGGTCGACTTGGTGAAAAACCAAGCCATCCGGAACTCCTCGACTACTTGGCCTTCAAGTTCAGCGAAGACGGTTGGTCGGTAAAGAAAATGATCCGTTTTCTCGCCACCTCGAAAGCTTTTCGTTTATCCTCCAAGCCTTCCAGCGGAGCATCGGAAAAGGATCCCGGCAATGCCCTGCTTTCTCACGCTCACCTTAGGAGGTTGGAAGCTGAACCCATCCGAGACGCCGTGCTGGCCGCCTCCCTGAAAATTAATCTCGGTGGAGTGGCGGAAGGAGGTTCAGTCGGTGGAAACACCACCCGAAGGGCCGTCTACAAACAAGTGAAACGTAATTCGCTCGACTCATTCCTGACCGTTTTCGACGCACCCGTTCCCGCTACCACAAAAGGTAGGCGAGACGCCACCAACGTACCTGCTCAATCACTCACCATGATGAACGATCCCTTTGTTATTGGAGCTGCTCGCGATCTCGCAAACAATGCCCAGGGAGCGACGGATGCAGAGCGTATTTCACACATGTTCAAACTCGCTCTCGGCAGAGCGGCGAGCGAACGAGAAACAATCCGCGCCGAAGCTTTTATCAAGGGTGCAACGGAAGCCGAAGCCAAGCAGTTGGCCGAAAAAAAAGCGGTCCAGGATGAGCTGGCGGAAAAGAACCGAAAATTAAGTGCAATCGTGGATCCTGTCCGGACCGAAATCCTCGAAGAAAGGGACTCTGGAAAGAGCGAAAAGCCCGTGGGTCCCAAGCCTAACCTTCACTGGGACTTCGCCAGTGGCTGGAAGGACACGATCCGCGGCATTACCGCTCACCCCAAGAACGGAGCCAAAATAGAAAACGGCGTCTTGTTGGTGAGTGGAGGCGGTTACGTAGTGACAGACGCCCTTCCCTTGAACGTAAGCGAAAAAACTTTGGAAGCATGGGTGAAACTAGACAACTTGGGCCAAAGGGGTGGTGGAGTGATCACCATACAGACTCCCAACGGTACCATCTTCGACTCGATCGTATATGCAGAACAAGAAGGCAAACGCTGGATGTCTGGCAGCAATGGATTCAGGCGAACAAAATCTTTCGGCGGCACCGAGGAAAAGGAGGCAGACAAGGAATTTATTCATCTAGCCATCACTTACCAAAGCGACGGTACGATCACGGGATACCGCAATGGCCGCCCGTATGGAAAATCCTACAAGTCGGGTCGAGCCACTTTCCCAAATGGGAAAAGCGTCTTGTCCTTCGGGGTTCGCCACCTGCCCGCTAACCCTCAGCGCATGCTGCATGCACGCATCAGAGAAGCTCGTGTTTACGATCGGGCCTTGGAACCGGGCGAGGTGATGGCTTCATTCGGCGGCTCTTCCGACTACGTGTCGCAAAAGGAACTGATCGCCGCCCTTTCACCAGAACAACGCAAGGAAAAGGACCTTCTCGAGCAACAAAGAGACGAACTCGAGAAGAAGCTTCAGGAGTATCAATCCCAAGGCACGGTAACCGGACGGGGCCTCCAGGACATCGCCCTTGCTCTTTTCAATATGAAGGAATTCATCTACTTGAAGTAAATACCATGAAGCAATATATCAGCCGACGCGGAATGTTGTCTCGTTGCTCGACGGGATTCGGGCTTCTCGCCCTCCAAGGGTTAATGAACAAAGAAGCCGCCTTGCTTGGTCAAGCAACGCCAAGGAAAAAGGCAAAAAGCGTAATCTTTTGCTACATGTCGGGCGGAGTTTCGCAAGTGGACAGCTTCGACCCCAAGCCTGGCCTAAAGAAATACGCCGGCAAGCCGATGCCAGTGAAAATCGAACGTACGCAGTTCAACAAGAACGGAAACGTTTTTCCCAGTCCCTTCGAATTCAAGCCGTACGGCGAAAGCGGCATTCCCGTAAGTTCGATGTTTCCGAAAATTGGAGAAATGGTGGACGAGCTAGCCGTAATTCGCTCCATGACGAGCAAGGTGAACGAGCATGCCCAAGGCAACTACGCCTTTCACTCCGGGTTCCCCTTCATGGGGCATCCCAGCGCAGGCGCTTGGGTAAGCTACGGACTCGGGTCGGCAAACGAAAACCTGCCGGGATTCGTCGTTCTGCACAGCGGGGGCTCGGTCGCCCCGCACGGAGGCGTAGGCCTTTACGGAAGCGGCTATTTGCCCGCCGCTCACCAAGGGTCCATCCTGCAGGTGGACAAGCCGGAACCAGTAAAAAACGTGAAACCGAGGGAATCTCTCTTGGCTCAACGGAGCCGCCTGGGATTCGTCAAGGGATTCGATCAAAACTTTCTCGCTCAAACAGGCAAAAACCCTCAAGTGGAAGCGGCTATCCGAAATTACGAAACCGCCTACCGCATGCAATCCGCGGTACCCGAACTGTGCGACCTCAGCGGGGAAACCGAAGCAACCAAGAAACTTTATGGTCTCGATTCCAGAGACAAGCAGACAGCAGGTTATGCTCGCCAATGCCTGCTCGCCCGCAGGTTGGTGGAACGCGGCGTTCGCTTCGTCGAGCTCAGTTGCCTGAACGAAGGAATCGGAGCGGGAAACGCTCCCAATCCATGGGACCAACATGGACAGCTGCACAAAGGACATGCCGCCATGGCTTACCAAGTCGATCAGCCGATTGCGGGGCTTCTCCGCGACCTCAAAGCACGCGGTTTACTCGAGGAGACAATTGTCGTTTGGGGCGGCGAGTTCGGCCGCACGCCCTTCACTCAAGGCAGCAATGGAAGAGATCATAATCCATATGGCTATTCCGTTTGGCTGGCTGGCGGAGGAGTGAAGGGTGGAACCATCCACGGAGCTACCGATGAGTTCGGTTATCACGTCACCGAGAACAAATGCGACGTCTATGACCTCTGGGCGACCGTCCTCCACCTGCTCGGACTTGACCACGAACATCTCACTTACCGACACGGAGGCCGAGACCTTCGTCTGACCGACGTTCACGGAGAAGTCATTAGCTCGATCATAGCTTAAGTAAGGCGAATTCCGAAGTGATTATCGACGGACAAGGGCACGAAACCGTGAAAGGAAAGAAGAAGCGTTTCATACTAAAGATTATCGATAACATTGAGAAAGAAGACTGAAGCAAACCAACCAACTCTCAAAAAGCCCGCTCATTCCGAGCGGGCTTTTTTGTTTCCGGGAAAATGCCGATGCCAGACCCGAAGAAAATAAAATAATATGTTAATTTCCTAAGTATTTGGCTAATACCTTATGGAATTTTAATACTCCCTCATGCATGGGAGGATCTTTATGTACATGCCAAGCCATTCGGACGGAAAGGGTGCTTTCCGAGAACATGGCGACATTTATCCTTCCGTAAACTAGCCAAACCTTGAAGAGAACCCTCCAAAAGTCGTTAAGGTGGCAGAGTATCCTCCTCATCTGGGCTTGCATGTTTCCCTCGCTGGCATCCGGCGAGGCAATGCTTCAATACTTCAATACCAGTTGGGCGGAAATCACCAGGCGTATGCCGGAACTGGCGGAGGCAGGCTACACGTCTCTCTGGTTGCCGCCGCCAACGAAGGGAAGCGGTGGTCTGTCGGTTGGGTACGACCTCTGGGATCCCTTTGACCTAGGTGGCAAAGAACAGCGCGGCACCTTCAACACACGTTACGGCACGGAGGCTGAATTGCATCGCTTGATCGAAATGGCTCACAGGTTTGGCTTACGGGTGTATTTCGACAACATCATGAATCACCGAGCCTTCGACGTGCCCGGATACAACGACTTCGCTCCACCGGACATTTACCCCGGCATGCGACCGGAGGATTTTCACCTTCGCCGAACCGAGGACGGTTACTACCGCAAGTGGGACAACGTCCGTGAATGGTGGAGCGAATGGCAGGTGCAAAACTTGGGTTTGGCGGACCTCGTGGACATTGCCACCGAACCCGGAACCACCAATCGCAACTTTGGAGCTTGGGAAGGAGCCACCACGGAAAAAATCAAGTTTCTGCGCCATCCGAACAATCCGGAATACTACTGCTACGACGCTAACGGAACCTACGTCGGTTTCGGAAAAAACAACGGTTTGACGAGCGAATACCTCCAACAGCACGAAGCTTACTATTCCGAATACGTGGAGGCTTACCTGAACCGAGCCGTTCGTTGGCTGATGGATCGCACGAAGGCGGACGGATTGCGGTTGGATGCAGTCAAACACATTCCCGCCGATTTCTTCGGAGCCACCTTCGGAGATGATCGAGATCGCAGTAACTACGGATACTTGGGACAGGCTCAGGAACAATTCAACCTGACACGCGGTTTCTCCGATTGGGGCAACCATCGCGATACCGTGTTCGACACCGAGTTGCCTCGCGACGATGCCATGATGTTCGGTGAACACTTGGGGGCGCCTCCGGCAGTGGGCGATTACTTCAATTCAGGCATGCGCTTGCTGGACAATGACCTCAGGCATCACTTGAACAGCCAACTCGGCAATCCCTGGGGCACTCTGGCTGGCATGGATGCGCCAGGTAGCCATGGTTTCGCTCCCGGCTCCTCGGTCATGCACGCCCAAAGCCATGACAGTGATTACGCTGCCCGACGCGAACTCCAACACGCCCTCTACCTGACAAGGGGAGGCATCGGCATCATATACTCGGACGGAAACCACAAAGCCGGACTCCTCAAGGGAAGCGGGGGGGCTTTCCCCCGACACGCCAACACCAACTTCCTCGGACAATGGGGCGACAACCGCATCCCCAACTTGCTGTACTTTCACGAACATTTTGCCCGGGGTTATCAAGTCGGTCGCTGGAGCGACGGGGACGTGGTCGTTTACGAGCGGGTCGACAAGCGAGAAAACCCGGGCATGTCCGATGCAGCCGGCACGGTCGGATTGGTGATGATCAACGATAATTACTCGAGCGGCCAAACTCGGGGGTTCACTACCGGATTTCCTGCAGTCGGTGGCACGGACAACGATGCCTATCTCTACAATTACTCCTCCTATGGCGGGGGGTTTTACAAATACGCCAGCCAGTTAAACCACGTGGTGATTCCCGCTGGAGGCTATTTTCTGTTCTCTTGGCGGAGCCCGGAATCATCGGATCTCTGGGAATTGGCCGGAGGACACCCCCTGAGCATTCTACAGGATGACAAAGAAGTGGGTACCATCTCGGTGCAACGAATCGATGGACCGGACGGCGATCCAGGATTCAACCCTTATGGCGTGTCCGATCCCGATCCCACGGACTTTTCCTACTCATGGAACGTCCCGAGGGTAACCAACGGCGCGAACCTGAAGTTCGTGGTACGAGCCGATGGATCGGCCGAAAACGTCTTGCTCAAACTGGACGGCGGGGTCGACGTGAACGGGAACGGGCAACGGGACAATCCCCCTGCCCTGTCAACCGATCTTTACCTTGGTTACGAACAAATGAATTTCACCGGACGCCAAGGACCGGAAAAATTCGCCGCCCGCGACGCTAGTCGTAACATGATCGGATCCGCAGGAGCCGAAACTTATTGGTGGCATGCCGACAACGGAACGTTCTCCATCGTGAACGGCGGAACCGGAGCTGACTCCTTTCCCAACGAAACCGCTCATTGGGTGTATCACGATCCCGAGCAAAACAACGACCAAGGGGAGAAACAGTTCCAAGTAACGAATGACACGGCAACGATTTGGGTAAAGGTGGGGTATCGTCTGGAAGTGAACCAAGCGCGGCTCTATTACGTCAGTGACGACAGCAATCCCGAAGGAGCGGGAGGCGAAGGCCTCGGGACAACGCAAACGATCTCCTTCGCCTTTTCTCACGCCGATGGACAAGAACCGACCGTGGATTGGTGGAAAGCCTCCATTCCCCTTCCGGAATCAGGGGTCTTGAAATACAAAATCGGCGTCTATCGCAACGAATCCAACGGTGTGGCGCTAGCAAGCGTTTTTCCGAAGAACGAGCCCTCCGTCGCCTTGAAGAAAAAGATGCTGACCACTTTCGAGATAAGTGGGTTCAACGCGGATGCAATCGTGCACCGACCACACAACGACTGGGGCCAAACCGCAAATGGCCTCAAGGAGGGGTTCCATTTCCTAAAGGGACGGGCTTTTCTGAGCCGACTTGGACAAGCTCCGATATACAACACCTTCACTCGCACTTTCTACTACGACGCCAAGCGACCCGAGGGTGAAGTGGTTTTCCCCGCTGCGGATGGCGATGAATTGTTCGGTTCTGAATACGGTTTCGTGGTACGTACGGACCCCAGTGTAACCGAGGTGCTCTTTCACATCGAAGACTCCGATGCAACGAATGACGACGGCCATACCGGCGCTCTCAATGGCAATGGACAAAGCGGCGAAGGAAACGCAACCGCTTGGTCAAACGCCATGGAAATCACTTCACGTCAGGACGTGGGCGCCAACTTTCCCAAGGAATGGAAATTCAGTTACCGCAACGTACCGTCCGGGGGCGGCGAGGCCACCATACGAATTGCGCTCAAGGAGATTTCGTCCTCAAGCAACTTGCAACAGTCGGAAGAAGAGGGTCACTTCCGTATCTTGACCCGCACAGTGAAGACGAGTGGCCCCACCCATCGACTTTTCGCCACCTGGCCTCAAAGTGATGGTGAAAAAGTAGGACAGGATTACGTCATGAAGACCTATCTCAGTTCCAGCCTCGTGGATGGAAAAAGCGACGCCGAGATAATCGCTAATTTAATCATCAGCATCGATGATTCAATAGGACAAGAACCTCCCTATGCCTCGGCCGTTGCCCAAGACGTCTCGAGCGCATGGGTGGAAAGAGAGGTCATTCCGGGATTGACTGCATTGGCATACAGGTTGCCCATTCTGCGCAATCCCGAGGGAGCCCCCGATGATTTCCAACAGACCATCATAGTGGATTACAAAGACGAGGGCGCAGGCGTGGACCTGCGAACCATTCGAGCGGTGACTACCGACTTCATAAGCCACGGACCCGTCAATCCGATCGTTCAAGTAAACGGAGTGAATGCAGATTATACTTCCACTCACTTGTTCGTTGATGAAGTGAAGGAAACGGAGGAATCCTTGGAAATCATTCTCGAGGCCCCGCACGTCACGGTGGCGGAGGTCTACACCAACCTGAACAACCGCGACCGCGCCGCAAGCGATTCCAATGGCGACGGCATAGAGGACGGCATTCAACCGCCGGACCGCGACTCCGTCTCGCAAGCCAACGACAACGGCTATTACCAGGTTCATGCGATGACTTTCGATGCCTCGCGAGGAGAAGCAGGCGCTTGGGTGCGCGAACTGAATGCGAGCAAGACCGGAGCGTATCGGCTCACCGTACGATTCAAACTAGAAGACGATGCCGACGTTTGGCATTGGTACACAAGCGACGGCAAACGAGACCATGCCATAGTGGTCAGTCCCATTACGGCGCGCCAAGCCATCATGTACGAACTCAATCCCCTCTCCGTGGATGCCTCGGGCGATAGCTTCGCGACGCGCAGCACGTTCGAGGACTTGCACGATGAAAATCGTTGGAATCTCGACTACCTCAAGGGAATGGGCGCCAATTGGTTGTGGTTTCAGCCCATTCATCCTCGTGGGGAAGACGGTCGAGAAAACGTAAACGGCCAAACCTACGACCCCGGCAGTCCGTACGCAGTGAAAAACTTCTTCGAGGTCATGCCTCAATTGAGCAATGCAAATACGCGACCAGGCTCCATGCAGGCGTTCCGTGATTTCGTGACTGCGGCGGATGCGAAGGGAGTAAACGTCATGGTCGACGCGCCTTTCAATCACGTGGCATGGGACGTCGAACTGGATGAGCAAGGCGTTGAGATATTCGGCATCGGTTCAGCGGATAACGAGATTCGAACAATCTTGCCTGGCTTTTTTTCCAGGGCGGACGACTACGGTTCTCCCGCTCGCAACGAAAGCGAAATAGCCACTGCGCCCGATCGGGACGACTTTGGCAAATGGAACGACGTGAAGGACGTTTACTTCGGCAATTATTCGGCTCTCGCGCGCGGCAACGACCCTGCCGAAAGAAACCCACACCAAAACGAGGAAGACGCCTTTGATTTCACAGGTCCAGGCTGGAATGAGCAAACCCGCAAGACATGGAAGTATTTCGCATCCTACGTTCCCTATTGGCTCGAAAAAACGGGTTTGCCCGCGGGACAGACAATCGCCGTTCAAACCCAAACGGGGATAGATGGCTTGCGAGCCGATTTCGGTCAAGGATTACCCCCTCAGTTATGGGAATACGTCATCAACGTGGCGCGGACGAGAAAATGGAGCTTTGTCTTCATGTCGGAAGCATTGGATGGCGGAGCGGTGACTTATCGCTCCAGTCGACACTTCGACGTCCTCAACGAGAACCTGTTATTCTCCCTGCAATCGGCAGACAGTCCCGGCACCTACCGCGAAGCCATCGAAAATCGACGAGCAGCCTATGGACAAAACTTAGTCCTGCTGAACAACGTTTCCCATGACGAGGAGAATTACCAGGATCCTTGGCAAGCCCTCATACGGTACGCCGCGGTGAACGCCCACGCAGGCATTCCCATGGCCTTCATGGGACAGGAACTCGGCATCTCACGAACCTATGGCTTCAATCATTACGAAACAAACTTCGGGAAACAGATTCCTCATTTCAAGCGCTACAACTCAATGCAACCCATCTGGGACAACGACGACTTCGGACTGGATCAACTCTACAAAGCGTATGCGAGCATTGGACGAGCTCGTAGCGAAAGTTCCGCCCTTCGCTCATCTCACCGTTATTTTCTCAATGAAACGTCCACCAACGCGGCCCACGCCAAGATACATGCGGTAGCCAAATGGGACCAACCGGTAGCATCGCCCGAAACCTCGGACGTCGTACTTGCTTTCGTCAACTTGGATCGCGACAACCAGCAATCAGGCACCTTTGACCTAAGCCCCGGTGGAAACGACACCTTCCTCGGAATAGAAAAGGATCACTTATATAACGTCTCCAACTTGGCTGCCTTTCGGGTGGAGAACCAAGGCAACTTGCTCTGGGCAGAGGCTCGTACGGGCCAAGACTTGCTGGACAACGGTATCTTCGTTATGCTGAACCCGGTACCGACTAGCGACGAGGTGTGGTCAACCGCTCCCTATGAGGCTCAATTTCTCAAGTTACACGACCTAACGACTCCCCTTCTCGAAGTAAATGCATCGATGGGAGGCAACGCTTCGGGGAACGGACGTTACGCCCATGGAAGCAACGCCATCATACATGCTATTCCCAACTTGGGATACGCTTTCGACATATGGGTGGGGGATGGCGTATCCAACCCTAGCCTAGCTCAAACTACCGTCGACATGAGTCGTTCTCGTTCCGTCACGGCCACCTTCAAGGTGAAGATCCAAGAACTCGTAGTGCAGGCCATGTCCGGAGGATCCGTTTCAGGAGACGGAAACTTCACCTACGGTTCCAGCGCCGCCATTCAAGCAACACCTGCCAGCAACCACGTATTCGTTCACTGGACGGGCGCAGGGATCGCGAATTCCACCTCGGCAAGCACCACCGTGGCCATGACGGCGGATCGCAGCGTCACTGCGGTCTTCGCCAGCGAAAAACGGTACTTGGGGACCATGGTCAGTGGCAATGGTTCCGTTTCAGGAGGAGGCGCATACGACCATGGATCGACCGTGAACCTGTCGGCCACTGCCGATCCTGGCCACCACTTCGTAAACTGGACGGGTTCCTCCGTAGCCGATGCAAACTCCGCAGCCACCACCATCACCCTTTCAGCGGATGCCAACGTAACGGCGAACTTCGAGCCGGACGTACGTCAACTCACTGTAAATTCCAGTGGCAATGGTTCCGCTTCAGGAGGAGGCAATTACAATCATGGCCAACATGCCGCGATCAACGCCAACCCAGCCAGCGGTTTTTATTTCACGGGCTGGTCGGGAGCGGGAGTGGTAGACCTTAATTCCACTTCCACGCAAGTCACGATGACCCAAAACCGAACCGTCACGGCTCACTTCGCCGCCATTCCACCCAACCAACGCGTGCTCCAAACCTTTTCCAATCCGGCTGTTGCAGGATCTACGGGAGGAGGAGGAACGTTTAACGAAAACACCACTGCTACTCTTCACGCGACTCCCGCCGAAGGTCATTACTTTTTGGGTTGGTCAGCATTGAACGGAACTCTTCTCTCCCCTCTTTCTCAAAACGCAGCCATGATCACCTTGGATCAAGGCGCAAACGCCATCGCTTGGGCCCACTTCGGTTCCATCAACCGAGCCATCGTCGTCCACTCCTCGACGGGTGGTTCCGTCACAGGAGAAGGCAATTACAGCATAGTTGAATCAGTGGCCATAACTGCTGTTCCCAACGAAAATTATACTTTTGCTGGATGGGAAACTGGAGGAACCGTCGCTATCGCCGTATCAACCGGGCCTCGTCAACACTTGGGTACGGCCAACGCGTATTTCCTAGGAGGGCAAGAGAGCCCTCCCCTCACTCTGGTACGAGGCAACGTATATTCCTTCATCCTCGATGGCGCAACCACCACAAACCATCCCTTTTACATTAGCGCGGATTCGTCCGGCGGTGGAAATTCCTACTTAGGCGAATATCTCGATGGCGTGACGAATTCAAGAGCCACGAGTGGTACCGTCACCCTCTCGGTAAATGAAAACACGCCAGACACTTTGTTCTACTATTGCGGACTTCATGCCGGTATGGGCAGCCAAATCACCATCATCGATGGAACGGGGTTGGTGGGAGACGAAAACGCTACGTCCACTCATGCCAACGCCATCGCCAGTTATGCCATCCAAGCTCGTTTCGCCTTGGCCAATCGCGTCCTTAGCCTGACCGCCGGCACGGGTGGAAACGTTTCCGGAAGCGGTGCTTTTGCTCATGGAACGAATGCCTCCATCTCGGCTACCCCAAACCCAGGATACCTCTTTTCCAGCTGGAGTGGTGAAGGAACGACGGACGCCAACGCCTCCACCACCCTCGTTGCCATGAGCGCAGACCGAAGCCTGACTGCCAATTTCGAGCCCGTCGTTCACACCTTGACGGTAGCAAGCCCATCGGAAGCGCAAGGAAGCGTCATTGGAGGCGGAAACTTTTCTCACGGGGAAACCGCCAGCATCTCGGCAAACCCCGCCACCGGTTACGTATTCTCAAGCTGGACTGGTTCGGAAGTCGCCGATCCCATGACTGGCTCGACTACCGTAAACGTTCTCTCGTCACAGACAATCACGGCCAATTTCTCCCTCGCTTCGCATCAAGTGGTTCTACTAAGCCATCCGGACGGAGCAGGCGTTGTGGAAGGGGCTGGCTCCTTTGCCCATGGAAGCGACGCCAACCTAATGGCGACGCCGAACGAAGGATATGTTTTCTCCCACTGGAGCGGGGAAGGCATCGCCGATGAAAATTCATCCACAACCTCCGTATCCATGTCCGAGGATCGTAACTTGACGGCCAACTTCGAACTCGCTTCACACTCCCTGTCCGTGTCGGCCAGCCCGCTTGAAGGTGGTTACGTGGCAGGAGCCGGCTCCTTCACGCATGGTGATTCCACCAGCATCTCGGCCATTCCAGCCACGGGATACGTTTTTTCCAATTGGAATGGAAATGGGATCGCAGACCCTAACTCCAGTTCAACCTCGGTTACCGTAACGTCCCCAAATACAGTGACCGCTTCCTTCGTCCAGGCAACTCATACCGTAACCCTCCAAAGCGACCCCGCTCAAGCAGGCAACCTTTCGGGAGGAGGCGCCTACCCTTATGGTTCAGTGATCGACCTAAACGCCTCGGCGACCCACGGCTACGCTTTTTCTCATTGGAGCGGGTTCCAGCAAACCGATTACAACCAATCCGCTCTTTCAACTACTCTATTCAATGACCTTACGCTCACCGCCCATTTCGTTACCCACAGCGATGCGAAACAGTTATCGTACGAGCTGAATGCAACGGAGCAAGTAGGTGGCTGGAAGGGCAGCCTATGGTTTGGGTTTTTCCACCAAGCCGACGACAACTGGGCATACCACTTCGATTTTGACTGGATATACGTCGATGAAGTAACGGACGAAGCCTTTTGGTATTGGCATGGCGCCTTGGGATGGTTGTGGACGAATCGCGAGGCTTTCCCAGCTGCATGGAGCAAAGACAAAAGCGATTGGATTCGCTTCCACCAGAATGTCACCGGCAACCTGCAAACCGATTCCCTTGGTCATCTCTGGTATTACGACTATTCCCAATCTCAATGGACCTTGAGCCAAGATGTAGAGGAAACGCCTTCTTACGCAGTGAACGTCGACTCCTCGCCATCCATTGGCGGCTCAGTTTCCGGAGCAGGCGTCTACGAAGAAGGCAAAACCGTCACCTTGACTGCTTCTCCCGCCGATGGCTACGAGTTCAGGGGCTGGAGCGGTGATTCACAAAGCTCGACCGCCACCCTCACCTTCACGATCACTGGATCAGTCAGCCTAACCGCGATTTTCGAGAAAGCCTCGGTGGAACAAGTTCTCCAAGGGTTGTTTGATTAATCCAAGAAGTACATGGAAAGAGGCAACCTAGGTTTGACCCCAAGCTCACCTTGGATTGCTATGGCAGGGTGTATTTCCTTCTTCGCTCCCTCCTTTTTTCGCTAGCGAGCTGCTCGGCTTTCGCGGCAGGACCACGCATCGCCTTCATCTTGGCCGAACGGGAATACCAAACGGAAAATACGGTACCCGCTTTCTTCGAGTCCGAACTGAAGCCCCTGGGATTCACCGCAAGCTATGTCACGGCTCCCCGGGAAGGAGCTGGACGAGACGACTTGAAGGGTTTGGAGAAGGCTTTGGCCAAAGCCGATCTGCTCTTTGTGAGCGTTCGCAGGCGAGCACCAAAGATATCCCAAATGAAAGCGATTCGGGAATGGGTGGAGGCCGGCAAGCCGGTGATTGGCATCCGAACGACCAATCATGCCTTTCATTTGCGGGGAAAACCGGCCCCTCAAGGACATGCCCTGTGGGAAGAATGGGATGCCAAGGTGCTGGGCGGGCATTACACCAACCACCATGGAAACCAGAAGAAGACTTGGTTCCAATTCGAACCAACCGCTAAAGGACATCCCGTGCTGAAGGGGTTGCAAGCGGCGGAGGAAATATCTTCGGGTGGATCACTCTACAAGGTATTGCCCTTGGCCAAGACCACTCAGATCATGGCCATGGGTCGGGCTGAGGGAGTGGAAGACAAGGAACCGGTTGCCTGGATAAACAAGCCGGCTTCCGGCAATCGCGTCTTCTTCACCACACTCGGCCATCTCGACGATTTCGAGAAAAGCGAATTTCGTGTCCTGTTGCTGAACGCAATCCATTGGGCGCTGAAACGCGAAACACCGGGCAAATCCCAAAAACCGGTTCCGAAAAAGGAGTCACGCTTGCCCGAATTGAAGACCCCTGAGGATCTGGAAGTCGAACTGGTTCTGCGCGAACCTGAAATAGCCAATCCCCTGTACCTGCATTTCGATGAGCGTGAGCGCTTGTGGGTGGTGGAATATCGACAATACCCATGGCCGGCCGGGTTACGCATGGTAACCCACGACAAAGTGTACCGCAACGTATACGACCCGGCCTATCCCCCACCACCTCCCCATGCTCATGATTCACCTTTTCGAGGCCAAGATCGCATCTCCATACACGAGGACACCAATGGTGATGGATCCTACGATTCCCACAAAGTGTTCCTCGACGGCCTCAACCTCGCCACAGCCGCCTTGCCTGGCCGAGGTGGTGTCTTCGTACTAAATCCACCCTATCTGTTGTTTTACGCGGACGAAAACGGCGATGACCACCCCGATTCCTCTACCCCGCGTGTCCTGTTGTCAGGGTTTGGCTTGGAGGATTCCCATTCCATCGCCAACAACCTGCGTTGGGGTCCCGATGGTTGGATTTACGCCACGCACGGCAGCACCGTGACGGCCAACGTCGTACTGCATGGCTCCGACAATAAACCTCTTCCGGGTTTCAAGCCCATCCACCGCATGGGACAATTCGCTTGGCGCTACCACCCCGAAACACATCGCTTCGAGATCTTCGCCGAGGGGGGTGGTAACGCGTTCGGGGTGGAGATTGATGCCAAGGGGCGCGTGTATTCAGGTCACAACGGCGGAGACACTCGCGGGTTTCACTACGTACAAGGAGGATATTACCGCAAGAGCTTCGGGAAACATGGCGACCTCTCCAATCCCTATGCATTCGGTCATTTCCCCGCCATGGCTCACCCAAAGGTGAAGCGTTTTACTCATACTTTCGAAATATACGAAGGCGTCGCTCTGCCGAAACGCTACCACGGCAAGCTCTTCGGAACTGCCCCCACCTTGCGATACGTCGTGGCAAGCGATCTGCAAACGCACGGTTCAACCTTTCAAACCGAAGACATTGACTACCCCATCACCATAGGAGACGACCCAAAGGATCGCTGGTTCTCTCCCGTGGAAATACAGACCGGGCCCGATGGCAACCTCTACGTAGCGGACTTCCACGCTCGACAGGTCGCTCATTACGTCGCCTATTCCCAAGGCCTGACGGACGGCGATCTTGGACGGATCTACCGCTTGAAGGCCAAGGGGTCGAAATCCATCGAGCTCGGAACTCCGTTCTCTCCTGCCAATTTGCTGGAGACCGCTCTCAGGCATCCTAACCGCTGGCATCGCGAAACCGCCTTGCGTATCGTCGGTGACCAAAAGGACGCCAAAAGGATTCCTCCGCTTCGGAAGGTACTGCGCAAAGAAACCGGACAACCCGCCTTACAGGCCTTCTGGGCCCTGAATTTGTGCGGAGGTTTTGGCAAGGAGGTGGCATTGCAGGCCTTGGAGCACGACAATCCGCACGTACGCCGCTGGACAGTTCGGTTGCTGGGCGATCAAGGGGAAGTTTCGCAAGACACGGCGCAAGCGTTGTACGAGTTGGCCGGAAAAGAGCCTGATTCCGAGACACGTTCACAACTCGCCGCCACTGCCCGCCGCCTGCCTCCCAAAGACGGGTTGCCTATTTTGGAACAGCTTGCGCGACGAGGGGAAGATAAGGAGGACCCACATCTCTCCATGATGATTTGGTGGGGCTTCGAACATCATGCCAAAGATCATGATGCCATTATAAAACACTTCGAAAAACCTGAGAGTTGGGATGGCGTCCTTCAAGCAGACGATGCCCCCCCTCAACAAAACCTGATGCGCCGCTGGGCTCTGTCCGGCGAACAAATCGACCTGGAAGCATGCGCCCGCTTGCTGGAATTAGCTCCGAACCCTGAGCAGAAGAATCGTCTGCTGAAGGGTTTTGAAAAAGCATTCGAAGGCAGATCCTTGCCCCCTTTCCCCGAAAGTTTGAATCAGGCTCTGTTGAAAGCCCGCGGCAATGAAAACGTTTTGCTCTCACTTCGTGGAAGAGACGAAGCAGCCATCACCAAGGCCCTTGACCTATTGAAAGACAACCGAACCCCGTTAGACCTTCGCATTCAAATCACGAGGGTTCTGGGTGACGTCAAGGCTGACACAGCGGTGCCCGTCCTGATCGAATTGGTGCAGTCCGGAAAACAAAAGGCATTGCGGCAGGAGGCCATGCTCAGCCTGCAAAAATTCACCAATCAGGAAATTGGCGCAAAAGTCATCGAAGCGTGGAGTAATTTGCCGAATGAACTCCAACAGCCAGCCATACACCTACTCTCAAGTAGACCCGCATGGGCCTTGGCTTTGGTCGAGGCCTGTAAATCAAACGCCATCCCGCGCAAAAAAATCGACCAGGAAACCCTCGCCAAATTGCGTTTGCACAAGTCTCCGAATTTGAAAGACAGCATAGACAAGACTTTTGGCTCATCGCTGACTCGTTCCGAAACTGACTTGGATCGCGAGCTCGCTCGCTATCGGGAACTCGCCTCGACCGGAGGAGGCAACCCAAAAGTCGGTGAAAGCATCTATTTCGGAAAGGCGGGTTGCGCCTCCTGTCATGTCTTGTTTGGCAAAGGAGGCCGCATTGGCCCCGATCTCACTCCTTACGATCGTTCCGATCTCGACGCCATTCTACTCGCCATCGTGCGACCCAACGCGGAAATACGCGAAGGCTACGAACACAACCTACTGACCACCAAGGATGGTCGAATCCTCAGTGGATTCAAGGTGGAGGAAAACCCAAAGGTCGTCATACTGCGAGGGTTGGACGGGCAAGATCACCTTGTTGCTCGCGAACAAATCGCGCGTTTCGAACCCCTCAAGCGTTCCCTGATGCCCGACGGTCTCTTGTCGACGCTCACACCAGATGAACTTCGAAACCTCTTCGCTTACCTCGCCTCGACCACTCCGCCTAAGTAAAGATCCGCGGCCATTATGGCCGGTGCAGTTTCCGATGCTCTGGGAAATCCTTCCGGTAACGCGTAAGCAAAGCCTCCAAATCGTTTTTCACTAGGTAGATCTTTCCCTTGATTTCCAGTGTTTGACCAGGATTCAGGCCACCAAGGCGAAAGTCGCTGTGCAGGCATCTCCCCACTCCTTGAAACAATTCTTGGTATGGTTCCCAAGCCGTGGCGAAAAGCATCTTGCCGTCGACTGAATAGCAACCGATCAAGCCATTGTCGGGGACGTCCTTGTGCAATGGTCGAGGATTCACGTCGGGGCGCGGCACGCCGGGAGCAGCCCAAACCTGCCCAGGGACGTAACGCGCCTTCATGGCCCAGTCGCGTGTGGGCATCATGGCCTGCTTGCCGTCCAGAAAGATGAAACTCTTTTTAACGTAAGCGTATTTGTCGGACGTCTTGTTCGCTCCCGTTCCAGTGAAGATCCCTACCCTTACGCAGGGTTGGGCCCAATGAGCCTCGGAACGCTTCTTTTTCGGATTGTGGGCGGTGAGTCGAAAATCGACTTCATCGTCGGAAGATGCGATGAGATGCCTTACCGTAACACCGTCCTTGAGGGTGCAGAGGAGCTCCAGTTTCGAACCATCCTTGGCTGCGGAAACCAGTTTTGTTTGGTGACCGACCACAGTGTGCTTGCCCCAATCCGTGGTCTGTGAATCCGCCCTGCAATATGCCTCGAGATAGTGCACCCGCATGGAACCCGGCAGATGGTCCCCGTGGATTTCCAACCAGTTATTTTCCCAAGACAGGGTCAGCTTGGGGGCTGCAGTGGCTATGCATCCCGAAAGGAAAAACAAAATGGGTCTCATAAAATGAAAGACAGTCATTGGCATTCAATATTGAAACAGCAAACCACCGGTGAGCAATAATGAAAAGGCGTCGCTCTCAAAAGGAGAGCGACGCCTGCAGGGTTACCTGTCCAGATAGACCCCTAAATCTTGTTACTTCTTCGAGATGGAAGCTTTTTGCTGCGTGCGTACTTGGTAACCTTCGGTTGTCCAGCTCTTGCGGTTTTTGTTGGTGAGCCCCTTGTCCCGATCCAGGCACTCAATATCGGAAAGGAACTTGTCATTGGAAGCATTCACTTTGTCGCTGCGATACACTTCGTTTTGAACGGCAATCGAATGATTGACCTTTCTCAATTCTTGCACCGCCTCCTTATGTTGTCCTTTGTCGGCAAGCTTGATGGCTCGCTCCTTGGCCTCGGCCACTTGGTTGTCGACGTAAGCCTCGGCCACTTTCTGGTTGGTGGAAGCAGCCACTTTTTCTTCCTCTTGGCTAAAGGAGCATCCGATGGCGGACTTCCGGGAGACAGCCTTGCCGCTGGAAGCATCCTCGAAATCAACTGCAACCCGAGCCAGATCCTTGTTTTCGTTAGCCTTACCCGCAGGGACTTCCACTTCCAACAAGGCGAATTTTTCCTGACCACCGTATAGTTGGTTGATCTCAACTTCGACGTTGTTGCCACGGATGACTCCCTGGCGGCCGATGAGGCGAACGGGACGCACCCCGTCCTCAAGTTCTATGCGAATGACCGTCCGGCGAGCCGCAACGGAGAGAGCATCCCCGATTTCGGCATCAAAGATACCTGGTAGCTCCTGAGCGGATTCGGCGAAGTAGAGGTTGCCTTGCCCTTCCTGAGCCAACTTGGTCATGAGATCTTCATTGTAACCTTGCCCGAGTCCGACCGCGCTGACGGAGATGTCTTCCGTGATCAATGATCGACCCAAACGCGCCAAATCATCCGGAGAGGACGGCCCGACGTTCGCCATCCCATCGGACAACAAGATGACGCGATGAAAATATGTTTTGCCGAGATTTTTTCGGATTTCGGACGCCCCTTGATTAACACCCGCATAGAGAGCGGTATGTCCAGATGATTGAATTTTGCGAATCAAGGCAACGAAAGCCTCGGGATTGCGGGCCGGTTGAGCGGGTATGATGGTGTGGGCCTGATTACTATAGGCAACAAGTGACACAATGTCTTTTGCTCCCAAGCGCCGCACCGCCTGAATCGCTGCTTCCTTGGCCTGTTCGATTTTTTGGCCGCTCATCGAACTTGAGCGATCCAAGACAATTGAAACGTTGGCCGGAGGACGATCGGCAGCATCACGCAGAATCACGGCAGGCTGCAAGGCCACCTTGATGACGGCTTTTCCCGTTTTGCCGGCAGGCAGGACGGAGCGATCCAATTCAACTTTCAATTTTACTTTCGGTTCCAACGCCCCGTAGGGGCCGCAAGCGAATGAGTTCAGCCCTCCGGAAAAAGTAAGGATGGCAAGGAGTAGATTCATTATTTTGTTCATGACGTGATCTTTGTTAACGTGGTGGATGAAAGTTTGTGAAAAAAGGAGTAAACCACGTTTCCCGCTCATCGTCGTCAGGAGGTCGTAAAACAACTGTCAAAGAATCGTCAGGCGTCGTTTGCATGAAAGAAACTATCCTTTCAGCAAGTTCACTCTTGGAAAGAACGCCTGATTCACTTCCAATGGAGCAACCATGAACCCCAATCCTATCTCCCGACGACAATTCACCAAGGGGATGACCCTCGCCGGCCTGTCCGCGCCCATCCTCGCTCAAGCCATCGGTCCGATCAAACGCAACGGTGACCCCAAGTTGAAGCTGAGCTTGGCGGCCTATTCCTTTCGCAAGCAATTGACAGCCAAACCCGGAACGCCAGGAGCCATGGATATGCTGGGATTCGTCGACTGGTGCGCCACGCAGGATCTCGATGGTTGCGAACCCACCTCTTACTTTTTTCCCAAGGAAATCACTCCGGAATATCTCGCGCAGTTGAAACGCAAGGCTCACCTGCACGGGCTCGACGTCAGCAGTGGTGCCATCCGTAACGTCTTCACCCTGCCCGACGGCCCCGAGTTAGAGAAATGGCACCAACACGTCGATCTCTGGGTGAGTCACTACGCCGCCATCGGATGTCCCATCATACGGGTCTTCGCGGGCAAAGCGCCCAAGGGCATGTCAGAAAAGCAAGCCATCGCCAATGCGGTCAAGAACCTCGAGAAAGCCTGCAGACGAGCCGGTGAAAAAGGCGTCATTCTCGCCCTCGAGAACCATGACTTCCTGATGTCCTCCTCTCGTCTCATTGAAATCGTCGAACGAGTTGATTCGCCATGGTTCGCGGTGAACCTCGACTCGGGCAACTTCATCGACAAGGATGCCTACGCGGCCTTCGAGAAGGCCGCCCCCTACTCCGCCACCGTTCAGCTGAAGGTTGAACTGCGCGACGCCTCCGGGAAGAAAGTTCCAGCCGATTTTCCTCGCCTCATCGATATCCTCAAAAAGGCCAACTATCGAGGCTACGTCGTGCTTGAATACGAAGCCGCCGAGGATCCCTACGTAGCGGTCCCCCGATACTTGAAGCAACTGCGCGCACTCCTCTGATCCCAGTAAAATGAAAACTCTCTTACCCATTTTGATCTGCTTCGTTTGGTTCTTGGCAGGGCCACTCACCGCCAAGCAACAACCCAACGTCATCTTGATTTATTCCGATGACCAAGGATCCATCGATGCCAACTGCTACGGCTCGAAGGATCTGACCACTCCCACCTTGGACAAGTTGGCTGCCACCGGGGTACGCTTCTCTCAAATGTACTCGCCGTCGGCGATCTGTTCAGCTTCACGGGCCGGGCTCTTGACGGGTCGCTTCCCACCGCGAGCCGGTGTTCCAGGTAACGTATCCTCACACAAGGGGCATGCGGGCATGCCGACCAACGAAATAACCATTGCCGAAATGATGAAGAAAGCCGGTTACGTCACAGGCCACGTGGGAAAGTGGCACCTCGGCTTCACCCCGGAAACCATGCCCAATGGCCAAGGGTTCGACTCATCGTACGGTCACATGGGTGGGTGCATCGACAACTTCTCGCATTTCTTTTACTGGGTACCGCCCAACCTGCACGACCTTTGGCGCGATGGAGTAGAAATATGGGAGGATGGCCAATATTTCGGCGACCTCATGGTCCGGGAATGCCAAACCTTCATCGACAAAAGCCACACGAAGAAAAAGCCTTTCTTTCTCTACTGGGCGATCAATTGGCCACACTACCCACTGCAAGGCACAGACAAGTGGCGTGAGCATTACAAGGATCATCCACATCCGCGCGACAAGTACGGGGCCTTCATTTCATCGATGGACGAAATAATCGGCAAGGTGGTTTCCCATGTTGAAAAACTGGGTTTGCGGGAAGATACCCTCATCGTCTTTCAATCCGACCACGGGCATTCCATCGAGTCGCGCACTTTTGGCGGTGGAGGTAACTCGGGACCTTATCGGGGAGCCAAGGGCAGCCTCTTCGAAGGTGGCATCCGGGTGCCTTCCATCGTATCGTGGCCGGGTAATATTCCGCAGGGCGAGGTACGTTCGGAGATGGCCACGGGTTGTGACTGGTTTCCCACCATTGCGGAGTACTGCGGAGCAAAACTTGCCAAAGATCGCAAACTGGACGGCAAGAGCTTGGTCAAGGTAATCGCCGACGCCAAGGCGCCTTCCCCGCACAAGAGCTTTTATTGGCAACTTGGGAACCAAGTGGTGATTCGAGAAGGCGACTGGAAACTCCTCCTCAACCCTAGGGACCACAATCGCCCGACCGGTCGCGAACCGAGCGGCAAGCTCTTTTTGGCCAACGTTACGGAAGATCCGGGCGAATCAAAGAATCTCGCCAAGGTGAAGCCCGATGTAGTGGAACGGTTGAAAAAATTAAAGGGGGAATTTGTTCAGGACGTTCATCGATCGAAATCAAAATAGCGGTTGTTCACCTTGTCTGCCCCATGGTATGGTATTGATTGATAGCCGGTTCCTTGGTTGAGAAAAAAGGCATTGCGCTCGTAACCGTTCCAGGAGATGGCATACCCAACGCCGCCTTGAAATTGACGATTGAAGAAGGTCTTTAGTAAATTGTTGGCGGTGGAGTTACCTTCGTGGACGAGTGGTATGAGTTCTTGTCGAAATCCTCTGCAGCGGAACCCCAATCCCAGCCAGTCCGAGCGATCTTGGCAGCAAGTGTCGATTGACGGAAACCGCCTCCCGGTTGGCCCAAGAGCAATCGATTTCCAAAAGTCATGGGGGCTCGCATGCGAGCGTATATCTCAAAATCATCACGGACGATGCCCAACCTGTCGAGCCGACGGGCGGTGGCAGAGCTCATGCCATGAAGACGACCTCCATGGAAATCACCTTAAGCCAAAGGTTAATTTTTTAGTATCGCCGTCGCTTTCACGCCGGATGTCTTGCTCACGAACCATCTCGGCATCTTTGCTCATCCGCATGCCTTCTTCCATGCAGCGTTTGTTCCAATCGCAAGTGCGTGGGTACTTACAACATTCCAAGACACATTTCAGTTCCTCGGCGACCTTTTCGTCTTCCGGTTTATTACGTTTCACGTCGAACTCCAAAGAAAGCAACCTCGCAATTCGGGCAATGCAAATCGATGGCATGCAAGGTGCCAAGAACCCGCGAAACCAAGGTTTAATTCGAGCCAAACTCCTCGAAATGATTGGATAAAGCCCTGAAACAAAGGTTGACGAAAGTACTTCACAAGGGGAGAAAGAAAAGACCCCCGACAAATAATATTCTCAATTCCTTCCCTGCCATGCGCCTTGTTTTCCTCACCATTCTCATTTCTCATCTAGTAACGGCTTTCTCTTACGCGGACATTCATGCTTCCGCCGTCTCCTTGGAGAAAGGAGATCAGGTCGTGGCCGTCAAAGTAAACGGTAAACTGTTCACGAATTACGTTTACAACGACAAAAAGCGGGCAAAACCCATTCTCTACCCTGTCATAGGGCCGAATGAGGTTCCCATGACGCGGCGTTATCCAATCGAGGAAGCGGCTCCGGGTGAGGCCAAGGACCATCCGCATCATGCCTCCCTCTGGTACACGCACGGAGAAGTCAACGGAATCAGTTTCTGGCACGTTGCGAAAAACACGGGGACCATCCTTCACGAGAAATTCCTAAAGCTCGAAGGCAATACTATCGTTACCCGCAACAAGTGGGTGGGACCAAAAGGCGAGATCGTGTGCAAAGATGAAACAACCTTGGCCTTTTTCGCCGAGGGCAAGGATCGGGCCATCGACGTTTCCGTAAAGATCATCGCGGCTCAGGGAGACGTCACCTTCGGGGATACCAAGGAAGGATCCATGGGGATTCGTTCCAACCCAACGCTTCGCTTGAAAGGATCCGTAGCCAAAGGAAAAGCAATCAATAGCGAAGGCGTGGAAGGACGCGCGATATGGGGCAAGCGAGCCGCTTGGGTATCTTACTCGGCGCCTTTCAAATCAGGAAGCGTGGGGTTTTCCATTTTCGACCATCCCACCAACCTTCGTCATCCCACTTGGTGGCATGCGCGCGATTACGGTTTAGTCGCTGCCAATCCATTCGGCATACATAATTTCGAGAGAAAGCCCAAGGGCACGGGCAACCTGAAAATTCTCAAGGGCTCAGACATCACCTTCAAGTATCGTTTTCTTTTTCACGAAGGCGATGCCGAGGGCGCTAAAATCGCCGAGCGCTACGCCAAGTGGGCAAAAGCAAGCAAGTGATTCGCTTGCTGGTCAACGCGTAGGTTACTTCAAGGTAAGCTTTCTTACCCCTCCGTCTCGACCACCCGAAATCCATAGCTCCCCTTCGCGAAGAAACAGACGATCGGCGGATCCACCCACCTCGTAAGTCCTGAGCAAACGGGTCTCGGTAAGATCAAATACGTTGACTGTGCCTGCTTCGCCCATCCCCACGAAAAGTCGCCCCTGTTTGTCGAAGAGAAGACCGCGAGGGGATTGACCGCTACCGGAAAAATCAAGCGTGGAAACCGGAGCGTTTTCCGGATATTCGTTTTCCAAGGAAAACACCAAGACACGAGCCGCATCCGGTTCAGCTACCACCAAACACTTGCCATCCGGACTAATCGCCAAACCATCGGCCCGCACGAGCTCTTGGTTCACAATTTGAACCTTTCCTTCATCCGGGGAAATGCGGTAAATCACACCTTCATCCGGAGAGGACGCATAAACCAAACCCTCCGGAGCAAGCACCACGTCATGCACGCTGGAGAAGAGTATACCCTCATGGGAATCAGCCAAGACTTCCACTTTACTTGCATCCGGCGAAACCCTGATGATTTTGCCAGTCCCGAGGACCGCTCCAATCAAACGACCCTCAGCGTCAATGGTAAGCCCTTGTACAATGGGAGCTTGGTCACCATAGGTGGTGAGCCACTCGTTCAAATCGATGAAAACCGTGGCTGGTTCTAGTTGATCCACCGCGTAACGCCCAATCGTTCCGGGATTGAGGTGATTGGCGAAATATAAAATACCCTCGGTATCGAAAGCAAGCCCACCACTATGAGCTAATTTCGGTACGACGATGGAAACTTGCGGTGCGTCATTGAGAGGCAACTCCAAACCTGCTCCAATGTTCTCCCGCGCGAACCAGGAACAGCCACCTGCCAAGATGACAGGTAAGCAAGCCAGAAGCTTGGTAAAGATGCGTTTCTCCATTTACCCCAGTTTAGTTTAAAGCCTATAAAACAAAACCGCTATCCGAACCGATCTACAACCTAAAAACGGTTTGCCCTTCCTTGCTCCTTCGCAAAGCTCAAATCACAAAGGCATTACGCATCATAAAAGTTATTGCCTGTCCTAACGATCGTTTCATTGAAAAACCAATCTCAGCTACCAAAAGGCTCTTTGGAAGATGCCGCTCTAACGATCCTTCAGTCCGACGCACTTTACTTTGGATCCGGCGCGGGCATGGGAGTGGACTCGGGATTGCCTGACTTTCGAGGTACTCAGGGATTCTGGAAAGCTTATCCTCCAATAGCCAAGTTGAAGTTACGCTTCGAGGAAATGGCAAACCCTCGCTGGTTTGCCGACGATCCGGAATTCGCTTGGGGATTCTATGGACACCGATTGAACCTATACCGTGAAACCGCACCCCACGAAGGGTTCTCCATACTTCGCGAATGGGGAGATTCCAAGAAAGGTGGCGCTTTCGTCTACACCTCCAACGTCGATGGTCATTTTCAACAAGCTGGCTTCGAGGAGAACCAGGTTTTGGAATGCCACGGTTCAATCAATCATTTGCAATGCTTGGAAGGTTGCGGACAAAGAATTTGGGCAGCGGAAGACATCAGAGTCGAAGTCGACCCAGATAGCCTCCGAGCCAAACCTCCTCTGCCCGCTTGTCCCACCTGCAATGGACTGGCTCGGCCAAATGTTCTCATGTTCGGTGATTGGGGATGGGATTCAACACGCGCCAGCGAACAGCATGAAAAACACCAGCAATGGCTTGCTCAGAGCTTGAACAAGAATTTGGCGGTCATCGAGATCGGCGCAGGCACGGCCATTCCCACCGTACGCATGAATTCCGAAAGCCTTGCGGAGGGCAGCGACAATCAATTGATTCGCATCAATCCGCGTGAAGCAAACGCTCCCAAGGGAAGCATTTCCTTGCCTCTCGGAGGACTTGAGGCATTGCAGCGAATCGACGCCACGATCAAGGCAAAGCAATGAAAGCTCGGCATCATTCCTACTGGTTGATGCCGTGTCCAGACGACCATTCGCTCTTGCAAGGGATAATCAAGGAGTTGGCTCACAGGTACGATACGCCTGTATTCCCACCACACCTTACCTTGTTCGCAGGACCTGCGTCCCCGGAAGGTGAAGCATCTCAAATTCTGGATACCCTGCAGGAAAAACAGATTCCTGAAAGTTTGGTGGTTACTGGATTGGACGCCACCACTCGCTATACCATGACCTTGTTCCTGCGTTGCCAACCTGTACCCGAACTATTCGCTTTGCATGACTTGATTGGGAAACAAGCGCCTCCAAGTGAATACCTGCTAGATCCACACCTAAGCCTTCTCTACGCCGATCTCCCCTTGTCGACCAAGCAAGGTCTTGCCCATGAGCTTGCCCTTCCCTTGAGGAAAATAAGATTCGATCGCATTCGAATCGTTGGACACCCTTCACCGGTGGAGTCACAAGAAGACCTCTCCGACTTCCAGGATATCGCAGAAAGGGAGTTCCACCAAGATTCCTAAGGTCATGAAAACACTGTCATGCATGCTCCTTGTTGTCGGATTCATGTTGAAGGTTACCGTTCAAGCAGGAGATTGGCCCACTTGGCGAGGGCCGGACGGAAATGGACTGAGCAATGAAAAGCATGTTCCCTTGAAATGGTCCGCAGCGGAAAACGTCGTATGGAAAACCCCTCTCGATGAACCTGGAAATTCCTCTCCCATCGTGGTGGGAGGTAAAGTATTCATTACGCAAACCTTGGAGAACGGAACCAAACGATGCATCGTATGTTTCGACCGAAAAACAGGTGGGAAAATATGGCAGCGTGAAACCAAGTTCGCGGGAAAAGAACCCACTCACAAAACCAACCCCTATTGTTCCGCATCGCCAGCTACCGATGGAAAGGTGGTCGTGGCGACTTTGGGGTCCGCCGGGATGATCGCTTACGATTTGGAAGGTAAGGAAATTTGGCGGCGATCCGACTTGGGACCTCAAATCCACATATGGGGAAACGCTTCCAGTCCCTTGCCATATGCCAAGGGAAATACCTTCATTCAACTATGGGGTCCCGGCCAAAGCGTCTTCCTCGTTGCGGTGGATGCGACCTCGGGTAAAACAATCTGGAAACAGGATCTCCCCGAGGCTCAAGGCAAGGAAGCCAAACACTGGTACGGCAGTTGGGCTACACCTGTCCTTCGGGACAACCATGGACGAGACGAAGTCTTGATCGGACTCCCCAAACGGTTGGCGGCCTTCGACCCTCTGACCGGCAAGGAACTCTGGTCCTGCAACGGTCTGGGGGATCTCGTATACAACAATCCAGTGTACGAAGGGGAACTTGCCTTGGCCACCTCGGGATATGGCGGGCCAGCCTTATGCGTGGAAGCGGGCAAGGGGGTCTCGGGAAACATTACTGCAAAACGACTTTGGGTGACTGAAAAACGCAATCTTCAACGTATCGGTACGGGGGTCGCGTTCGACAATCATTATTTTATATTAACCGAGCCAGGCATCCTCCAGTGCATCGAGATGGCCACGGGAAAAATCATCAAGCAAGAGCGTGTTGGGAAAGGCGGCAACTGGGGATCCATCGCAAAAGTGGATGGTCGGCTATACGTCACTAATTCAGGAGGGCAAACCTTGGTCCTATCGGCCAAAAAGGATTTTCAACTTTTGGCCACCAACCCCGTTAATGAAATGACTCGTGGCTCACCTGCCTTTTCGAACGGTCAAGTATTTCTACGCACCCACAAGAGTTTGTGGTGTTTTGGGAAGTGACGAGAAAACTTCGCTTGTTGCGCCAAATGGGATGGTGAAGGAACAACTCGCCCAATTACCACCAAGAATCAATCGGCGGCGCCAAAGAGGATGCCTGCATTCTCTCTCGCCGCCAGTTGGCGACCCCCAGACCATGCCTCCTTCACAACGCCGTCTTGCCAGTGCCTGACTCGATATAAAGTGGCAAAGTCAAAAGCTGGCGCATCCCCACCTTCTCCTCCCACAAGCTCGGCTCCAAGACGGACGTTGTCCTGTAACCAAGCCGGCATCCTCAAATGATAAGGATTGCGGCGGACTTCCCCCACGTGATGGGAAAGCGCCGCCAAGAGATCGGCAACGTCGGTTTCGGATGACTCGACCATTAGGTTCGGTGACTGCATTTGTCCCCAGAATTCGTTTTCAACGAGAATGGTCGAGAAATCGGATGGGAGGCTTGCGAGGGCATCCAGCACGAGTTGATGCACACCCAAATGGGTACCGTTCCAATCAGCGTCATGGGGAATGAATATGGATTGCGGAACGTGGTCGGCTAAGATCGATGCAATGGTATGCATCGCTGCTTCCCAATGGTCCGGTTCATTTTCACGGGCATCAGGCCTGATGCGCTCAAGGCCATTGGGAGCCGTTTCCTGTAATTCGAATCCTATCCAGTCACAAGCGTCCTTCAGTTCTACAAGCCGTGCTTGCTGGCGTTCCTTGTTGCTTCCTAAGGTGACTGCCACGTTCACCACGCGAACACCGGCTTCCCGCATAAGCCGCAAGGGAAGTCCGCCGATGATGCATTCGTCATCGGGATGAGGGGAGAAAATGAGACAGACAGGAGCATCGGGGAAAAGATCGGGAGTGGGTGGCTTGGGCATACCGCCAAGTGGTAGGTTCACTCCATCGTCGACGAGCTTTCGAAACGAAGATGCATAAGCGCAGTAGGGATTTTCGGACATGGCTTATCGTTCAATGATTGGAAGACTGGCCGCGGCAATGGCTTGGCCATGGCGCTTGTCTTTCTCGTTCGGTACGTGAAACGCAACTCTTTCCGCAAGTTCCGGAAATTCAGTTTTCAATACGTTGGCGGCTTGATCGAGAATAATCTCTCCACCTTGACCGCTCGTAACGCGCCCAAGGAGAAGCAAGTTCCGCAAATTGTATAGGTCCGCGTAATGAGCTACACCGTAACCAAGATAGACGCCTATTGTTTCGTAAACCTTGCGGGCGCGAGGATCGTCTGACGCCATGAGGGATTGGGTCTCGATTAGTTTCTCGGGCAAAGACAGGTCGGTTGGCAAGTCAATGCCGGCCGGCGACAGAAGGCGACCAACGGCCTGCTGTGAAAAGTATTGGGCTCCGCACCCCAAATCGCCGCTCCACTCGTCGGCGGGCGCGTTTTCCGCATAGTCGACGGGAGCAAAGGCAAGTTCGTTCAGCCAAGTGGTCACCTTGCCCTCCGAATTGACGTAACCCGTCGCCTCACTGGTGCCCATGGCCAAACCCAGAACTGCGTTCTCTCCAAGAGACATGGATCCCGCCAAGGCGGTGACGTCGCCGTCGTTGATGACCTCGAAGGGAACGTTCCATTCCTTAGCGAAATTGCGGAACATTGGTTTTACCTTTTTATCAAAAATATCGTCTGGCACACCGCGAAAAAGGGAGGCGACGCGTGGCTGATTCTCCACGTACACCCCGGCGGAACTGCCACCAATGGCTTCGATTTGCGGCAAGTGACTCGCCGCCTTTTTCAAGGAATCCGCGATTCCCGAGTGATGATAAGCAGGGTCTTCCTGATAGTAAGGATCCCATGCAGTTTCCTCACTGAAAACAACTTCGCCATCGATCACCGCCGCCACCTTGCGATCGCTTCCTCCAAGATCGAAGCCAATACGGCAACCGTCGAGGTGTCGCCCCAATTGGCGAGCGGAATCTTGCTCGGAAGGTAAGTCAGTGGTGAGAATGACCTCGAAGGGGTGTTCGTACACTGTCCCCATGAAATCGGCGTCGAATCGTCCCGTGGTCGTGGCCGTGAAATGAGAGCGCAATTCCACGCCCAACTCCAAAGGGCCGTCGAAAAAGACTCGGTGCCCTCCCCTCGACCAGAGGAGAAACTTCAACAGGCGCTCGGCGAAACGAAAGTTAAGGTGAGCCTGGGGATGTTGGGGCGGCAGGATTTCGGAATTGTGACAAAAGATGGAACCTGCGGACTGCTCCAAGGCAAAACGAATGGGCACGGGACTTCCGCAGGCTGCAACGAGGTTTGCGTATGAACGATTCCATGACGCGGCTGGAACAAAGGTGGAATCTAGTGGGGGCGAAACCTGGGGGCGAACGTCAAAAAAATCAGATGAAGCGGGCATGGGATGGAAAGTTTAAACCTCGAGGGGTTAAACTAAAGGTTTCCATCATTCATCGAGAGGTCAAGCTTCCGGCGAAAAAAGAAGCAGACGGATTCAATTCATCAAGCTCCATGAACGCAAAAGCCCTCTCCGCTGCTCGGTGAAGAGGGCTTGATTTGATTGATTGGAAACTACTGGTACGCCTAGACGTTGGTCTCAAAGCCTTTGCGTTGCTTGCGAGATTGCCAGGCGTTGGCGTCTTTGTCGCCCACCATCTGCTCGGCCTTGGGATCCCACTGCAGTTTACGACCCAAGCGGATCGAAATATTGGCGAGATGGCAAGTGGTCATGGCCCGATGATGGGTGAACACGTCGGAAATGGGGTGACTACGATCTTTTACGCACTGGAAGAAATTTTCCATGTGACTGGTCGGATTCTTGCCCTTGTAGATCTTCTTGATGGTATCCGACTCCAAAGGTTTTTCCTTGAGACCGTTCACAGCTTCGCCCCTTAGTTTGCCCCGACTGACGAATAGATTGCCTTTGGAGCCCTCGAANAGGATGCCGTTGCCATCTTTAGATCGGCTTACGATGTTCACTTCGACGTCATTGGCAAAACCACAGCGGATATGGAAGTTATGTGAAGTGTTATAGTNGTTGTCCTTGGTCGGCATGCCATNCTTGAGAGGAATGGGATGCTCGCCGATGANCGGATCAATCGATAGGGGGCCTTGCCCCTCTCCGCTTTGATCGATGGCCCACTGCGCGATGTCGACGTGGTGAGCTCCCCAGTCAGTCATTTTGCCACCGGAGTACTCGTACCACCAACGGAATTGATAGTGGCAACGCTCCTTGATGTAGTCGACGAGCGGAGCTTGGCCGAGCCAAGTGTTCCAGTCGAGATTGGCCGGTGGATCGGATTTCTTGAATGGCCCACCCTTGGGTCCTCCTCCGATGTCACAGGTTACCTTCTTGACCTTGCCGATGCGACCTTCGCGAATGATTCCTATGGCCTGCAAAAATTTTCTACCCATCTCCGTGCGCTGCTGGGTACCAACTTGGAAAACGCGACCCGTCTCCTTGACCACTTTGCAGATTTGCTTGCCCTCATCGATGGTAAGGGTGAGTGGCTTTTCGCAATAAACGTCCTTGCCCGCTCGCATCGCATGGATGGCCACTCGGGTGTGCCAATGGTCGGTGGTACCGATGGTGACAAAGTCAATATCCTTGCGATCGAGCAATTTTCGATAGTCCTGATATCCATCGGCCTTGCCTTGGGAAAGAGCCTTGATGACACGATCGGTTCGTTGGGTATCAAGATCGCAAACACCCACGATATCGGCGAAGCGGCGAGCGGCGTTGGCGATACTAGTTCCACGGCCACCAACTCCGATGGCGCCGTAACGAGCGCGCTCATTTGGTGAACCTTTCTCCGCGGAGAGCAGAAATGGGCCTGTAACGGAAGCCGCTGCGCCTGCGGCGACAAGCTTTCCGGATTGAAGAATAAAACGACGTCGAGAAGGATTAGGGTTGTTCATGGAATGGACGATAGGACGCTCAACGCCTCGTGCGCAAACATCTTCTTTACGGATTGGAAAAGTTTGCCTCGAGGCCAATCCCTCTAAAAAGTTACATACAGTATGCGACGCTTTCCTAAATATTCGTTGCTGCTCCTGACATACTGCTTCCTGTCGGGAGAATTTCTTGCGGCCAAGATAAAGTTCAACCGCGACGTTCGGCCCATTCTTTCGGAAAATTGCTTCCAATGCCATGGTCCGGACGCCAAGGCTCGCAAGGCAAAATTGAGATTGGACGACAAGGCGTCCGCCATCTTGGAACGCAAGGGAACACGAGCGGTGGTACCCGGTGAACCCAATGCCAGCGAACTCATTCATCGCATTTTTTCAGACGACGAGGATGAGGTAATGCCACCTCCGGAAATCAAGCGTTTCCTGACCAAGGAACAAAAAGAAGTTCTGAAACAATGGATCGCAGAGGGCGCCGAATTCGAGTCGCACTGGTCATACAGCAAACCCGTTCGTCCGGCATTGCCCGAGGTGAAGCACAAAAACTGGCCAAAAAATGAGATCGATCACTTCATTATGTCCAAACTTGATGCGGCGAATCTCCGCCCAACAGAGGAAGCCGACCGCCTCGCCCTTGTTCGTCGACTATCCCTCGACCTGACGGGGTTGCCGCCCACTTTGGAAGAAGCCGATTCCTTTGCCCGGGATTCTTCGCCGAAAGCTTATGAAAAACTGATCGATCGCCTGCTGGATTCCCCAGCTTACGGCGAACATTGGGCGCGGCAATGGTTGGACCTAGCCCGCTATGCCGACAGCGCCGGGTATGCCGATGACCAACCACGAACCATCTGGGGCTACCGCGACTGGGTAATACGCGCCTTCAACGACAACCTGCCCTTCGATCAATTCACGGTCGAGCAACTCGCTGGTGACATGCTACCCGAACCCACCGACGATCAACTGATCGCCACTGCCTTCAACCGAAATACCCAGACCAACAATGAAGGAGGCACCAACGACGAGGAATTCCGCAACGTCGCCGTAGTCGACCGGGTGAACACCACCATGGCGGTTTGGATGGGAGTCACCATGGCATGCGCCCAGTGCCATGATCACAAATACGACCCCATCTCACAGGAAGAGTATTTTCGTTTCTTCGCCATCCTCAACAACACGGCAGATGCCGACCGGCGCGACGAAAGCCCCACCCTCAAGGCTTACTCCGGCGAACAGGCAAAAAAGAAGGCGGAGATGAAGGTACGGATTGCAGAGCTCCAGAAGAAGGTCGATGCGTTGAAACAAAGTACTCCTGCGGATTTCGAGGCTTGGCAACGGAGCTTTGAGATTTCCCTGACAAAAAGCCCGGCGAAATTCGAAAAACAAGGAGAGGACGTACTCGCAATCATAATGCCAGAGGAATCTTTTGCGGGCATTCAATTACCTGTTTTGGCGAAGGTGGAATTCCGCCTCTATCCGAAAGCGGGAGAGATTGGTAAGCAGGGCCGGTTTCTTCGAGTGACCAACGTCACCAAGGGGGGATATCTGCATTTGGCGGAAGTCCAGGTTTTCTCAGGCAAGGAAAACTTGGCCCTGAAGGGAAAAGCCACCCAGATCAGCACCGGATTCGATGGCCCCGCGAGGTATGGCAATGACGGCAACGTCGACGGAAATTACCAAAAGAAAAGCGTCTTTCACACAGGCCAGGCAGACAATCCTTGGTGGGAAGTCGATCTTGGCCAGGAGAGTCAAGTCGACAAGGTGGTCATTTGGAACCGAACGGATGGAGAAACCGCAGATCGATTGAAGAAATTCCGTTTGGAACTGCTTGATGAAAAACGACGCCCCGTTTGGAACAAGGAAATCGCCAAGACCCCAAAGCCCTCCCATGCCGAGGCGCTTGATGGAGCCGAAACACTAGTCGTGGTGCCTATTCCACATGCCAATGAATCCGGTCTGTACCGTTTCGACGGCGAACTTGAAAAAAAGGCGGGCATGACCCTGCGGATAACTAGTCCCGATCTAGCCAAAAAGGATCCCAAGGAAATCTTTTGGCTAAAGGCACCGCTAGCCAAGCTCGACGTACCATTGCCCAACCAAGTATTCTCTGCCTTGGCTCGCTCTGCCAAAGACCGTACACCCGCTGAACAGGAAACCATTCGTTCCTACTATTCCAACGGATCACCCGAAGTAAGGAAGGCGGAAAAGGAATTGGCTGATTTTTCCGCCAGCGCTCGCCAGATGAAACCGCAGACAACGGTGCCCATCATGCGTGAAATAACCAAACCGCGAAAGACTCACATTCAGCTCCGGGGTGATTTCTTGGCCAAGGACAAGGAAGTGACGGCCGGGTTGCCCGCAGTGTTTCCACCCCTGCCTGAAGGAGAAAAACTTAATCGCCTGGGCATGTCCCGCTGGCTCGTCTCCGGGGAAAACCCCCTCACGGCAAGAGTAGTGGCCAACCGTTACTGGGAATCCCTCTTCGGCCAAGGCATCGTCCGGTCAAGTGAAGAGTTCGGTTCACAAGGAGAATTACCCACACATCCCGAATTACTCGATTGGCTGGCCACCGAACTGGTACGACTGGACTGGGACGTGAAAGCTCTGCTCAAAATCATCGTGACGTCCGCCACCTATCGTCAATCCTCCAAAGTGGATTCACTCCGAGCCGAGAAGGATCCGTTCAATGAACTACTCAGTCGAGGACCAAGGCAAAGGCTATCCGCGGAAATGATTCGTGACCAAGCCCTTTTCGCCTCCGGTTTGCTGAGCAGAAAAATGTACGGACCTCCAGTCAAGCCACCACAACCCAACTTGGGGCTTAAGGCGGCCTTTGGCCCAGGATTGGACTGGAAAACCAGTGCTGGTGAAGACAAGTTCAGGCGAGGTATTTACGTGCATTGGAGACGTTCCAATCCCTATCCTTCGATGGCTACCTTCGACGCCCCCAACCGCTTCGTTTGCAATATCCGTCGCACACCAACCAACACCCCCCTTCAAGCCCTCGTCACCATGAATGATCCCGTCTACGTGGAGGCCTCTCAAGCTTTGGCGAGACGCATGTCAAAAGCCGGTGAAACGAATGAGGAAAAAATATCCCATGGCTTTCGTCTCTGCTTAACGCGGCATCCAACTCCTAACGAAACCAAAAGATTAAACGCCCTCTTCGAGGAAGTGAGGGCAACCTACACCTCCGATGCCGCCGCCGCCAACGCCATGGCCACCATCCCCATTGGTCCATTGCCCGTTGGATCCAACGCCGTTGAGCTCGCTTCATGGACAGTAGTCGGCAATGTCTTGCTTAACCTCGATGAGGTGTTCCTAAAGCGTTAAAATAAATTTATTTAAAATCATGAGCGCTGAACCTATACTGGAAAACCTTCTACTCAAGACGCGACGGGAATTCCTAGGTTCCACGGGTTTGGGACTCGGAGGCATTGCCATGGCTTCCCTGTTGGGCAATAAAGCGGCCGCCGCCTTGTCCTATGATCCAACGGCCCCGCAGTTGCCTCGAGACACCCATTTCCCAGCCAAGGCCAAAAGGGTAATTTATCTGCACATGACTGGATCCCCTCCGATCCTTGACCTTTTTGACTACAAACCTGAACTGCAAAAGCGAGAAGGTGAAAACTGTCCGGACGAATACTTGAAAGGCAAGCGATTCGCTTTCACTTCGGGCGTTCCCAAACTGATGGGAACACCCCACGAATTCAATCGTCATGGGGCCAATGGTCTATGGATGTCGGACGCGGTTCCCGAGTTATCCAAACTGGCGGACGACCTAACTTTCATCAAGTCGATGACCACGGATCAGTTCAACCATGCCCCGGCGGAGCTTTTGCTCTACACGGGAAGTCCGCGGGCGGGTCGCCCCAGTATGGGCTCTTGGGTGACCTATGGGCTCGGTTCGGAGAACCAAGACCTGCCGGGATTCGTTGCCTTGATCTCAAGCGGCGTACAACCCAATGGAGGCAAAAACTCCTTTGGCAGCGGTTTTCTGCCAAGCGTGTTCCAAGGTGTACAATGCCGATCCAAGGGCGATCCCGTTCTTTACGTAAACGATCCCAAAGGCATGAGTCGAGACCTGCGTCGAGCCGGTCTGGACGCCCTCAACGATCTTAATCGAATTCAGTCGGAAGAACTAGGCAATGCCGAAACCATCACACGGATGGCCCAATATGAAATGGCATTCCGCATGCAAATGTCCGTGCCCGAGGTCATGGACATCGCAAAGGAACCCAAACACGTTCTCGAAGCATATGGCGCTCAACCGGGCGCCACCAGCTTGGCCAACAACTGTCTTCTCGCTAGACGCTTGGTCGAAAAAGGCGTACGATTCGTACACCTCTTCGACTGGGGTTGGGACTTTCACGGAACCAATCCCGGAGAAGCCTTGGGCAACGGCTTACGAAAAAAATGCGCTACCATGGACAAGCCCGTGGCCGCCTTGATCAAGGATATTAAGTCCCGTGGATTGTTCGATGACACATTGATCGTGTGGGGCGGTGAATTCGGACGAACCCCCTTCAGAGAAGGACGAACCGCAAAAAGCAAAAACCTGGGGCGAGACCATTTTCCAGACGTATACACCATGATGCTGGCCGGTGGCGGAACCAAGGGTGGTTTCGTACACGGAGCCAGCGATGAACTGGGTTTTCGAGTAGCCAAGGACAAGGTCCACGTCCACGACCTACAGGCCACCATCCTTCACCTACTCGGAATGGACCACGAACGGCTGACCTTCAAGTTCCAAGGACGCCAGTACCGCTTGACTGACGTCCATGGCAAGGTGGTTCATGAGATTATTGCCTAAATCGAAATAGCTTTCGCAGCGGGTACAAGCTTGCGACAACCACAGGTTGCATGCAAAATAAGCAACTAGTTCATATCTTAGGATATTTTTCTTATACGCTCTATTGAAAACAGGTTTGATGAAATCCTCGACCAAAGGCGTTTCGTTGCTAGTCGCATGCTTGACGACAGCGCTTTACGCTTGGGCCGAAGACACGGCGGAAGGTTTGGCTTTCTTTGAAAAGAAAATTCGCCCGGCGCTAGCTGAAAATTGCTACCAATGCCATTCCGCGAAGGCGAAGAAGCTCAAGGCGGGCCTTTATTTGGACCGCAAGGCGGGTTGGGTACATGGGGGAGAAAACGGACCCGTCGTAATACCAGGCAAACCCACTGAAAGTCGTTTGCTTACCGCCATTCACTACAAGGACAACGATTTGCGCATGCCACCAAATAAAAAGTTGCCCAAGCAAGTGGTGGCTGATTTCGAGAAATGGATCGCGATGGGAGCTCCCGACCCGCGAGACGCACCCATGGAAATTGCTCGTGAAAGTAGTGGGCCACAAAGCAAGAGCTTGGAGGAGGGTCGGAAATTCTGGGCCTATCGGCCCGTGGCCGATACGGAGCCACCGGCGGTCAAGGACGAGTCTTGGGTAGAGGATGAAATGGATCGTTACGTATTGGCCAAACTCGAAAAGAAGGGCTTGCAACCTGCTTCTGCGGCAGACAAGGCGACCTTGTTGCGTCGAGCCTATTTTGACCTTACGGGCTTGCCTCCAACACCCCAGGAAATCGACGCCTTCCTTTCGGACAAGGCTTCCGAGGCCTATGCAAAACTGGTGGACCGGTTGCTCGATTCCCCTCGCTTCGGGGAAAGATGGGGACGCCATTGGCTCGACGTGGCCCGTTATGCGGACACCTCGGGCGGGGGCCGCAACATCGCATTCCCCAACGCTCCTCGCTATCGTGAATACGTCATCAACAGCTATAATGAGGACAAGCCTTTTGATCGATTCGCCAAGGAACAAATCGCCGGCGACCTGCTCCACTCCTCCTCCGATGAGGAATTCAACGAGAACCTGACGGGGACTGGATTCCTGGCGCTCGGGCCGCACAACTACGAATTGCAGGACAAGGCGCTCTTGCGAATGGAGGTCGTGGACGAACAAATTTCCGCTGTGGGACGTACTTTTCTAGGTGTCACCATGGGCTGCGCCCGCTGCCATGACCATCCCTTTGATCCCTTTCCCACAGCTGAATATTATTCCTTGGCCGGCATATTCCGCAGCACCGAAAGTTTCAAGATATCCAACGTCGCCAATTTCATCCAGCGTGACCTGCGAGACAAAAACAAGGCCATTCGCGAAGCGCATACCGCCAAACTGAAGAAACTGGAAAATGAGCTGAAGAAAGCCGAGAATGATTTGAAGAAAGCAGGCGGGAAAGCAACTTCGGGGGGAAATGAAGCAAGGAATCTTGATCCTTCAAAACTGGAGGGAATCGTGGTGGATGACAACAAGGCCAAACTGGTTGGACAGTGGACTTCCTCCACGCACAGCCCGATTTTCGTGGGCTCTAGATACATCCATGACAATGGAAAGCGAAAGGGTGAAAAATCCGTCACCTTTTCAGCTCGCATTCCCAAAGCGGGTAAATACGAAGTCCAATTTTCCTACACGGCTGGAACCAACCGGTCCAGGAACACGCCCGTGACAGTTCACCACGATTTGGGAGAAATAAAGATTCACGTCGATCAAACCAAGAAGCCTCCGGTTCTGGGCTCCTTCTTTTCGCTGGGGAAATTTCATTTCGAGGAGGGGGAGTGGGACGTGGTTACCATCTCTACGGAGGGCACAGCTCAAGTGGTCATCGCCGATGCCATACGTCTGCTGCCCACGGGTAAAAAGAGCTCACCTCCCGTTATCGTCGATAAGCCAAAGGAAAAAAAGGCTCCAAAAGAAAATTCAGTGGAAAAGAAAAGGCTCCAGGCATTGGTCACCGACCTCAAGAAACGCATTGCCGCCCACAAGAAAAAGAGTCCCGCCGCCGCCGGTAAGGTAATGTCGGTGAACGAAGGCAAAGACCCGGGCGACTGGCGGATTCACACCCGTGGGGGGATACGTAACTTGGGTCCTTACGTAAAACGCGGATTTCTGGCCGTGGCCACCCCTGAAGGAAAATCTCCCAAGCCTGAAATTCCCAAAGGAGCCAGCGGTCGACTCGAGCTCGCCGATTGGGTGACTTCCCCGGACAACCCCCTTACCGCCCGTGTCTACGCAAACCGGGTTTGGCGTCATCTTTTTGGGCGAGGGATTGTCACCACAATGGACAATTTCGGGGAAATGGGGTCGCGCCCCACACATCCCAAGTTACTGGATCACTTGGCCACCTCCTTGATGAAGAACGGTTGGTCCACCAAAAAGTTGATCCGCAAGATCATGCTTTCCAAAACCTATCGCATGTCATCCTTGGAAACTGCCAAAGCACTTGAGGCAGATCCGGAAAACGATCTTTTTTCCCGACAAAACCGGCGGCGGCTCGAAGTGGAAGCCATTCGCGATGCAATCTTGGTGGCAAGTGGGCGGTTTGATGATTCCGGGGACAGCATAAACCAAAAACGCTCCATGTTCGAGAAACTCGATCGCAACCGCATACCGGAAATGTTCGACGTATTCGATTACCCGAACCCCGGGCTTGTTTCGGGTAACCGCAACGCCAGCACAGTTCCGACTCAGGCTTTGTACATGATGAACAGCGAGTTCGTGCTAAAGGAGGCCAATGCTGCCGCCGACAAAATCCTGGAAAGGAAAGAACTGGATGATCAACAGCGTCTCGTTCTGGCTTACAAGATCACCCTTGGACGAATCCCCAACGAAGCGGAAAAGTCCCTTGCCTTAGCCTATCTGAAAAAGCATGATGGAGAGACAAAACAGCAAGATACTTGGGGTGGCATCCTTCATGGGCTTTTTGCCTGCCTCGACTTTCGTTACCTAAATTGAGAACTTAAAGACATGTCGAATATCGGCCCATCTTTTTCTAGACGCCATATGCTGAAAAGCGCGGCGTGCGGTTTCGGTTCGCTGGCTTTGGCCGGTATGCAAGGAGCCCTAGCGTATAATCCCTTGGCTCCAAAGACCGCGCTCCTTCCCCAGCGAGCCAAGCGCGTAATCTTCCTCTTCATGGCGGGCGGGCCCAGTCACGTAGACACCTTCGACTACAAGCCCGAACTGATCGCAAAGGACGGCAAGGACTTTGACTTTGTCGGAGTACGAACAGGCACCTTTGGCAAAGCGAGCAAACGACGCTTGATGAAACCCCTTTGGGATTTCAAGCAATACGGCGAATGCGGACAACACGTCTCCTCCCTTTTTCCCCACATAGCAGGCCAAGTGGATGACATCGCGTTCATTCACTCGATGCACACGGAAGGTGTGGCCCATGGGCCATCCACCTTGTTTCTTCACACCGGCGCAACCAATCTGGTTCGTCCCTCGATGGGCAGTTGGATATCCTATGGTCTTGGCACGGAAAACCAAAACCTGCCTGCCTTCGTCACCATTTCGCCAGCAGCTTCCAAGGGAGGCCCACGCAATTACGGAAACGCCTTTCTCCCCTCCATCCACCAAGGAACAGCCATCGGTCGAGCCGGAAGCGTATCAGGAGCCAAAATAAAGAACGTCGACAACGCCATGTTGAACGCGGCTCAGAGACGGCAACGTTTTGATTTCCTCCAAGGTCTTAACTCAACGCAAGCCTCAGGCGCGCCGGCAGACGATCGCCTGGACGCCACCATCAAGACCTACGAACTGGCATGGCGGATGCAAATGGAGGCTCCCGAGCTGACGGACCTGTCCAGTGAAACCGAAGCCACCAAGAAAATCTATGGCATCGGGGAAGGGAAAACAGATGATTTTGGTAAACAATGCCTGCTTGCTCGCAGGATGGTCGAGCGAGGCGTGCGGTATGTAAACGTGAACTATTCGGACGAATCCAACAACCCACGATGGGACCAGCACGGCAACATGCCGAAGCACGCCGAGCACGCCAAGGCCACCGACAAACCCGTGGCCGGCTTGTTGCGTGACCTGAAGGCCAGAGGGTTGCTGGAAGACACCCTCGTCTGGTGGGGCGGAGAATTCGGACGAACCCCTTTTGCTCAAGGCAAGGACGGCCGTGACCACAACCCACGAGGATTCACCGTGTTTCTCGCCGGTGGTGGCATCAAATCAGGCATTTCCTACGGAGCCACGGACGAGATCGGTGGCGTAGCCGTGGAAAACCGCATCCATATGCATGACCTGCATGCCACCATCCTGCACGCCTTGGGCTTGAACCATGAAAAGCTCACTTACCGGTATGCCGGACGTGATTTTCGCCTGACCGACGTTGCCGGACGGGTGGTGCACGATCTCTTCGTCTAAATCCGTTTTCGTGGCTTGCCCTCCGACCAGAGGGATCTAAAAAACTGAGGGTATGAAAGCCATCATACTGCCCGAACACGGCGGTCCCGAACTTTTCCGTGTCGAAGAAGTGCCAAAGCCCGAAACCAAGGCAGGGCACGTCTTGGTTCGAGTTGTCGCATCAAGCGTCAATCCCGTCGACTTCAAGATTAGACAGGGCCTCATCCCCATCGGCCCCGAACTGCCCGGCATCCTCCATGGAGATATGGCGGGAGTGGTTGAGGAAGTGGGTGAAGGCGTGGAAGGTTTTTCTACCAGTGACGAAGTCTATGGATGTGTCGGTGGTTTCAAGGGTCTCCCCGGAGTCTTGGCGGACTATGCCTTGGCCGACGCCCGCCTATTGGCAAAGAAACCCTCCAATCTGTCTATGCAGGAAGCGGCCGCCCTGCCCTTGGTCACGATCACGTCCTGGAACGCCCTCATGGATCGAGGCAAGGTGCGTGAAGGGCAAAAGGTTTTGGTTCATGCAGCGGCTGGAGGTGTGGGTCACGTCGGCCTGCAATTGGCCAAAGCTGCCGGGGCGGAAGTTCACGTCACCGCTTCCAGTGATGAGAAACTGGCCTTGGGGAAATCCCTAGGGGCCGATACTGGAATTAATTACAAGAAAACTTCGGTGGAGGAATACGTTTCCAAGCATACGGGAGGCGAAGGTTACGACGTTGTTTTCGACACAGTGGGAACCACGCGCCTCGACGATTCCTTTGCAGCCGCCAAGATCGGTGGAACCGTTGTTTCCATCGCAGCCCGCTCCACCCATGACCTCACCAACGTTCACGTTAGAGGGCTCACCCTCCACGTAGTGTTCATGCTGCTTCCCTTGGTTCAAAATATAGGACGCGAGCACCATGGCGCTATTTTGCAGAAAGCTGCTCAATTGGCCGAAGCAGGCAAATTGCGCCCGCATCTACATTCCGAAGTGTTCCCCTTCGAGAAGGTGGGCGAGGCCCACGTCCTGTTGGAATCGGGAAAAACCATGGGGAAAATCGCACTGAGCAATTCGTAGTTTGGGCTTTCCGCTTGCGACCCGTCCAAGTCGCATTAGCTTCATGATAAGGCGATGAGGCAAATCATCCACGTGGACCAAGATTGTTTCTACGCAGCCGTGGAATTGCGTGAACGTACGGATTTGGTAGGCAAGCCCGTGGGGATTGCCGGTTCCAGTCGCCGCAGTGTACTGACCACCTGCAACTATGAAGCCAGGGATTTCGGTTGTCGTTCCGGTATGCCGGTATTCAAAGCTCTGCAAGCATGCCCCACCCTCACCTTGCTTCCTCCAAGGTTTGAAGTCTACCGGGCAATTTCATCACGCATACGAGCCATAATGTTGGGTTACACCGAACTGGTTGAGCCCTTGTCCTTGGACGAAGCCTACTTGGACGTTTCCGAGGATTCTCGGTCGGCTTTTGAAATCGCCACCGAAATTCGCTACCGGATTCGAGAAGAAATCTCTTTACCATCTTCCGCTGGCATAGCGCCGAACAAGATGTTGGCAAAGATCGCCAGTGACTGGAACAAGCCAAATGGACAATTCGAAATCCAGCCGGACGAAGTGAAGGACTTTGTCCGCAAACTCCCTGTACGCAAGTTGTGGGGGGTCGGACCCCAAACGGAGAAAACGCTCAAGGAAATGGGTATAGCGTCCTGCTCCGATCTACAACGCATCCCGGAAACGGAATTGGCTCGCCGATTCGGGAAGTTCGGAGTCGAATTGCGCGACCTTTGTCGAGGCAAGGACGAGCGTCCAGTGGTACCTCATCGCCCACCCAAGTCGATGAGCGTGGAACGCACCTTCGCTGAGTTCGTGGACAACTTGGAAACCGCCAGTGGTAAGGTACATGAGCTTTATTCCGAACTAATGGATGACTTGCGGGCGAAAGGCAAATTACCAAAAGTGGACGGTATTTTCGCCAAACTGAAGTTCAGCGACTTCACCGTCACAACGGTCAGCAAAGCCGGTATCCGACCGGTCATGGAAAACTATCTATCCTTGGTCGAAGAAGGTTTTACACGAAATGACAACCCCATTCGACTAATCGGTTTGGGAGTGCGTTTGCGTGAAGAATCCATGATCGAGGCCCAATTGAATTTCTTGGAGGCATTGGGAATCTAAAACGGAAACGTCCATGAAGCATGCAAAGCTACTTCAATGTCACTTGTTAACCATCATCGCCTTGATCCTGACGTCCTGCGTCTCGACCGACTCGCGAACGTCTGCGCTCAATGCTCGTGTCGAAACCGCCCAAAAAGATTTTGAAAACGGTTTGGTCAATAAGGCGGAGCTATTGAAAGCTCTTATTGAGACGGATTTGGAACGTGGTCGATTGGCATACGAAAAACATCGCTTTATGATGGCTCGGGCGCCAAGCGCGGAAAGACTCTACAACCCACCTCGGCATTACAAACTAAGGGAAACGGTGAAAAAGGCAAAAGACGCGCAGCAAATCAGAGAACAAGAATTCTTGGCGCTTTGCCAGTTAGTCGACCAAGTGGAAGAGGAGTGGTTGGCGAGAAGGCGAAAGGTTATGCATGACCGAGCCATTTGGGGATTTCCTCGATAAATACGTGATCGCGAGCCAAGTGACTTGGGCTTGCCGAGAAGAAAGAAACTTCACAAGTTCACAGGCATGCAAATCCAATACCCACGCAATGCCTGCAGATTGCTTTTCGTTACCTTCCTCGCCATGACTTTTCTCGATGAAGTAAAGGCTCCGCCCAAAGGTTACAATTACGAGGAATCCAAAGTTCCTGAGTACAAACTGCCCGACCCACTAGTCTGCCTCGACGGTACAAAAATAAAAGATGCCGACGCTTGGCTAACGAAAAGGAGACCCGAGGTGCTCCGCCTGTTCGAGGACGAGGTTTACGGACGCTCCCCGGGCAAACCCAAGGCGATGCGCTTCGAGGTGGTGGAGAAAGGAGAGAACGCCTTGGACGGCAAGGCAACGCGCAAGCAAATCCTCATTCATTTGGGCAAAGGCGAAAAAGCCCTCGCCGTCAACTTGTTGTTGTACCTACCCAAGAAGGCCAAGGGTCCCGTTCCTGGCTTTCTCACGGTCAATTTCATGGGCAACCACACCACCCACGCAGATCCCGCCATACGTATCCCAACTTCTTGGGTTCGAAACAGCAATGGATCCAAGGACAACAAGGCGAACGAGGCGGGTCGCGGTGATCGAGCATCCCGTTGGGCAATCGATACGATCATTTCCCGAGGCTATGCATTTGGAACCATCTATTATGGGGACATAGACCCTGATTTCCACGATGGCTACGAAAACGGAATCCACCCACTTTTCCCTCCCAAACACCCGAAGAAGCGCAAGCCGACCGATTGGGCCTCCATCGCAGGTTGGGCCTGGGGCCTTAGCCGTGGCTTGGATTACTTGGAAACAGATACCGCCGTCGATGCCAAGCGAATCGCCGTGATGGGTCATTCACGCCTCGGTAAGACATCCTTGTGGGCAGGAGCCTCGGATGAACGCTTCGCACTGGTCATCTCCAACAACTCGGGTTGCGGGGGGGCAGCCTTGAGCAGGCGCGCGTTCGGTGAGACAGTGAAACGGATCAACACTTCTTTTCCCCACTGGTTTTGCGACAATTACAAAAAGTACAACGACAAGGAAGACGAATGTCCGGTGGATCAGCACATGCTGATCGCCCTGTCCGCGCCGCGCCCCATCTACGTCGCCTCCGCCGAGGGAGACAGATGGGCGGACCCAAATGGTGAATTTCTCTCCGCTCTTGGCGCGGAACCCGTCTACAAGTTGTTCGGCTACCAGTTCGGAGCCTCGAAACAACCTCCCGTCGATAAACCCGTCCATGGTCGCATCGGCTACCATGTCCGAACCGGCAAACATGACGTTACCGATTACGACTGGAAACAATACCTCGACTTTGCCGACAAGCACTTGAAGTGATGGTTCGTCGTTAATCTTTCGGCCTTCTCCAGTCATGAAAACTACCCTCCCCTTCCTTCTCCTTCCGTGCTTCCTGTTTTCAGCCACGCCTTCAGTAGAGGAAATCGAGAAGGAATTGGCCCAACCTATCCTGAAGAACGATCAATCTCTGGAAGAAGTGCAGGCCTTTTGCGAAAACCGGGTGCCCGACTTGCCCGAGTTCAAAAAGCCCGAGGAATGGCTGGCGGAATCGGTGCGTATTCGACGTGAGGTGCTGGATAAAATCGTTTTCCGCGGCAAGCAAGCCAAGGCATGGCGTGAGGCCGAATCGAAAGTCGTGTGGGACGAGGTAATCGAAGGGTTGCCGGGCTATCGCATTCGCAAGCTGCGATTCGAAATCGTACCGGGATGGTGGGCTCCCGCATTGCTTTATGAACCGGAAAAAATATCCGGGAAAGTTCCCGTAGTAGTTAACGTGAACGGGCATGGACGCACGGGCAAAGCATCACCCCAAAAACAAATCCGATGCATCAACCAAGCCAAACGCGGCATGTTGGCGCTTAACGTGGAATGGATTGGGTTGGGACAGTTCAAGAATCGCGTGGGACACTACCAATTGGCTCAGCTCGATCTATGCGGAGAAAGCGGCATGGCTCCTTTTTTCCTGAACGTATCACGAGCTCTTGATTTGCTTATCGAGCATCCCAACGCAGATCCCGAACGGGTGGCCGTGGCGGGCCTTTCGGGCGGAGGTTGGCAAACCATTTTCTTCAGTTCGCTCGACCCACGCGTGAAACTGGCGAATCCAGTTGCTGGCTACTCTAGTTTCAAGACTCGCGCTCGACCTTTTTCAGACCTCGGCGATTCCGAGCAGACTCCCAACGACCTCGCCACTATCGCAGACTATACGCACCTCACTGCTCTCCTCTCGGATCGAGCTCTGCTCCTGACCAAGAACGAGAAAGACAATTGTTGCTTTGCCGCGCCGCACGCATTGCCTCCGCTTATGGAAGCCGCCAAGCCAAAGTTCGCCCTTCTTGGCCGAGAAAAGTTTCTTCGGTCGCACGTTAATCACGATCCCGGCACTCACAACTTCGAGAAGGACAACCGACAACAACTCTATCGTATGCTGGGCGACGTTTTCCATCCGGAGAAAGCCGACTACGATTGGAAGGAAATCCCTTCCGAAAAAGAAGTGAAGACTTACGACGAACTTATAGTTCCCCTGCCCGAAAATAATTTAAATTTTAATAAAATAGCGTTGCGACTGGCAGAAGATCTGCCCCGTGATCCCTTTTCGGGAAAAAAAGTACCTCCAAGCGCATGGTCGGGGGTTCTCCGAAAAACCGTGCACTTCACGGATTACAAGGTGCAAACGGAAATACTGTCGGAAGAAAAACTAGGGGAGGTTCGCTCCCTTCGCCGTTTGTTTCGGTTCGGCAAGGAATGGTCGGTTCCCGCCACCGAATTCATTCCGAAGAACCCCACAGGGGCCGTCTTGCTGATGGGAGACCTAGGCCGCTCAAAGCTCGCCAAGCAGGTGCATAAGGCGCTTAGCGAAGGCAAGAGGGTGTTGGCTATTGATCCATTCTATTTCGGCGAATCCAAAATTCGTACGCGGGATTTTCTTTTTGCCATATTAGTGGCCGCGGTGGGAGAAAGGTCCATTGGCATACAAGCCTCGCAAGTTGCCGCCGCCGCCGGCTGGTTGAAAGAAAAAGCCGGCGTCTCGGTGGAGATTCGTTCACACGGACCACGATCGAGCCTCTTCGCTCTCATTGCCACGGCTCTTGATAAAAAAGCCATTAAATCCTTGGACGCTCATGGGAGCCTCAAGAGCCTGAAAGACATTCTCAAAAACAACTGGGGGGCAAACAAATACCCTGAGTTCTTTTGTTTCCGGTTACTGGAGTATTTCGACATGCCACTCCTCGTCGACCTCGCCCAACCTCGCAGCATCACTTTCTTGCCATGAACCCACGCCTATTACTCGCTCAGGCCACCATCGCCTCCCTTCTGCTATCGGCAACCCCATCCCAAGCGGAAAAACCCATAACAAGGATCGCCTTTGGTTCCTGCCTTCAGGAAAGGCGCCCTCAACCCATTTGGGACGGCGTACTCTCCACCACACCCGACGTATTCCTGTTATTGGGAGACAACATTTACGGCGATACTCGGGATATGGAAAAGCTGAAAGGCAAATGGAACGTTTTGGCGGAAAAACCAGGTTTTCGAAAACTAAGGAAAAGTTGCCGCTTGTTGGCCGTCTGGGACGACCATGACTACGGTGAAAACGATGCTGGCATCGAATACCCGAAGAAAGTGGAGTCCCAGCAGCTTTTCCTCGATTTTCTCGGTGAACCCAAGGATTCCGTTCGCCGCAAAACGCCTGGAATCTACGATGCCTTGACCATCGGCCCTAAAGGAAAACGCGTTCAATTCATCTTGCTCGATACTCGCTATTTTCGCACCGCCCTGAAACGAAACCCAAATCGCCCAAAAGGCAAAGGGCCTTATGGTCCGAATGAATCGGAAAAAGCCGAGGTGTTGGGAAAAGCCCAGTGGGAATGGTTGGAGAAAACTCTTCGGGAACCGGCCGACATCCGAGTGATCGCATCCAGCATACAAGTCGTTTCAACGACCCACGGTTGGGAAACTTGGGGTAACTTCCCCAAGGAACGCCAGCGGTTCCTCGACCTGCTGAATAAAACAAGGTCGAATGGAGTCATCATACTAAGTGGAGATCGACATGCAGCCGAGATTTCAAAATTGGAAGGGGTTCTGCCCTACCCCCTTTTCGACGTCACCGCCAGCGCCATGAACCAATCGCTGCGTCCGGACAACGAGGTGAATCCTCATCGTATCGGTGATCGCTATTTCAGGGAAAACTTCGGCCTGCTTACGATCGATTGGTCCGCATCCTCGCCCAAAGTCACCATGGAAATTCGAGATCTTGTGGGTAAAAAGGTACGCTCCGCCGATACCGACTTGCTCAAAAAGCAAAAGTGAAAGGGCCCTTTTCGGGTCAGGGATTTTCGCGGTTGGCTTTTTTCTGAGCTTCTCCCGTCATGGGAACAAAACGTACGGGCAATACGTTGCGGCGTTCGTAGCCAGTTGCCGTCCGTTGAATCAAAATCAAACCTTGGTGAATCTCACCGACCGGTATAATCATACGCCCTCCCACTTTCAATTGATCCAACAAAGGTTGTGGTACGCGTGGGGGAGCTGCGGTCACGATGATCGCATCAAAAGGAGCTTTGTCAGGCCAACCCTTGTATCCATCGCCAATACGCACCTGAATGTTCTCGTAACCCAGCCGGGCAAGCAACGTCTTGGATCGCTGTCCCAATTGAGGAACGATTTCGATGGAGTAGACCTCGGGAACCAATTCCCCGAGAATGGCGGCTTGGTAACCTGAACCAGTCCCAATCTCCAAAACCCTGTCATTGGGCTGGAGCTTCAATGCCTGGGTCATGAATGCAACGATGTAAGGTTGAGAAATAGTTTGCCTGAGACCGATTGGGACCGGGTGATCCTCGTAAGCTTGGCCACGGCGGTCCACAGGGATGAATAGGTGACGTGGAACACGTCGCATGGCGTCCAAAACCTGTTTGTCTCGGATGTCTCGAGCAGCCAGTTGCCTTCTAACCATGACTATTCGCTCATCAGCTCGCTCGAAAGGAGGTTTCAGCCTTGAGGAATCAGGAGGATTTGCCGTCTTGGACTTGACCGAAGGCGTCGGGGAATGGTTCGAATCCCCTACTGGGTTAGGCTCCTCCCCGCAAGCCAGACAAAAAAAGCAGTTCGCGATCAAGAAGAATGGAATGAGTTTTCGCAGTATATTCATAACCATAAAGCAATCGTCAACGAGGCATAGGGCTAAAGGCAACGGGCAATAACTCCAGTTCCTTCATTTGGCCATCCGTAGTCTTGACATACAACATCAAGGCTTGGCCGCCGGAAACATCGCCGACCGGAGCGATGACGCGGCCACCCAACTTCAATTGCTCGAACAAGGCCCAAGGAGTCGAGGGATAGGAGGCCGTAGCAATGATTTTGTCATAGGGTCCGTTTTTCGGCAAACCCTCGTAGGCATTCCCACCCACGACGTAATGAAGGTCATCGAACCCAAGGTTATTAAGCGTGGGAGACAATGCTCTCCCAAGAGAAAGATCCGTTTCCAAGCTATATACTTCCGCACCCAAGTAAGCCAACAAAGCAGTCTGGTAACCGGAAGCGGTTTTCAACTCCAATACCTTGTCACCACTTTTCACTTCGAGAAAAGTCAACATTGCGGCTGTCAGCGAAGGCTGTGAAATACTCTCCTCATAACCTATCGGAACAGGTCGATCGCCATAGACGAAATCAATTTGTTCAACAGGACAGAACAATTCCATTGGGATGGTGGACATGGCATCAATGACTTGCTCATTGAAGAAATCACCCTCGGACTCAGTCATGCGAGCAATCATCGCCTTCCGTCGCCTCGCCAATTGTGCCACCAAAACTTGTTTGTTCGCGAATTGTTCAGCGTGCAAGTCTCTCCATGTTGTCTTGGGAACCAGGGGTGACTCTTCGACATCGGAGGCGGTGGCTACATCCAGTGGCGTCTTGGATCGCGAGGTTTTCGCAGACCTGGAAGACTCGTCACTGGATTGATTAACTAGATAGATAGCCAAACCAACAACCACAAGGCAGGTTATCGTTAATGCGAGGTACAGCTTGCCTTTGGGTTTTCCATCCTTGTTGACACGCTGTGGTTGAGTGAAATCCATAGTACTCTCACTCGATTCCGAAGCAACGGGAAAGGGCTCGTTGACCGAGGTGGAAACCGAATGGGAAGTTGCAGAAGAAAAGACCTGCTTGTCCGGGCCGGGTTCGGAAAAGGCAAGGAATGCTTGTAGCATTTCATTGGCCGAGGAAAACCGTTCTTCGGGGTCTTCTTCCAAAGAGCGCTGCAGCCAATTGTCCCAACCCACGGAAATACCTTCGACCATTTGGCTGGGGGGTCTGAAGGTTGGCCGATCATGGCCTGTAAGCATGAGGAAGGTCATCAACCCCATGGAGTAGAGATCGGTTCGATGGTCGACTGCCAAACCTTTTTTTTGTTCCGGGCTCATGAAGGAGTAAGATCCCATCAAGGCTCGGGAACGGGTGCCTGTAGGCGAAGTGTCAATGAGGGTATCCTCTGCATTTGGAAGAACCACGGAATGACGCACTTGGGTCTCCATCCAGTCAGCTCCAGCGGCATTGACTAGGCCAAAGTCTGCAATCTTCAGTTGAGTGCCGGAAAAGAGGACGTTCGCTGGCTTGAGATCACGATGAACGAGACCCTTTTCCTGAGCGTGAACGAGTGCGCTCAGCATTTCGCCAAGCATGGCAATTACCTCAGGTTCAGGTAACCTTCCACCCTTGGCAGTCAAGTATTCCTCTAGCGTAACCAGTGATCGACCATCCAGTTCGCGACCTTCCATCAGTTCCATTCGAAGCCAATACCTACCATCGGTCTCTCCAAAATTGTCCACCATCACGATACCAGGATGCGACAAACCGGCCATTGCTTGGCCTTCTCGCAGAAAACGATCGACCACACCCGGTTGGGCCGCCATCTCGGGAAGAATCATTTTCAAGGCATGACGAGTTCCCAGTATCTCGTGCCTTACCTCGTAGACCTCCCCCATGCCTCCCTGACCAAGCAGGCGCACAATAACGTATTGGTCGAAGACGTGACCCGGTTCGAAAACGCTCTCTTCGCTAGGCATGGCAACTGAGATTCAATTGAATTTGTTCAGGGGCTTGATTTCGGCATCAACAAAAAAGGGAGGCAATCAGACAGGGAAAAGAAAAGCTGGGGTAGCTGAAAGATAAGAGTGGCCCATGACCTATCAATGAAAAAAATTTCATTGGTTACTCTGCAATCAATCCTTTAAAAGCAAGCCGCCTTGACTTGGGGACAAATGAAAAGTGTTGTTTCAGCATGACGTTCGAAAACCCAAGACCTTCCTCAGTTGCTCATTTATCACGAAGAGCGGTGATTCGCGCAGGCGCCTTGGGGTTGCTTGGCAGCTTGGGGATGGGCGACCTTGCCCGTTTGAAAGCCTCTCCAGGCTCTGGAGGCGCATTGCCTACAGCGGGAGCCAAGGCCGTCATCTACGTCTTCCTGTCGGGAGGATTGGCTCAGCACGAGAGTTTCGATATGAAACCCGAAGCTCCCATTGAGAATCGAGGAGAATTCAAACCTATCCCAACCCGAACGGACGGCATTCAGATTTGCGAACATTTGCCGAAACTGGCTCAGCTTTCCAACAAGTGGGCTTTGTTGCGCTCGTTGACTCACCCCCACAATGAACATTCACAAGGTCATCACGTCATGCTGACGGGACATTCCGAGGAACCCGCCGGATTCAGTCCGCAAAAACCACAGGAAACCGATGATCCCAGTATCGCCGCAATCGCCAATGCCCTGCTCAAGCCAAGGGGGTCGGCCCTCACGCCCGTCGTGGTCATGCCTGACAAGATCGTGCATCGCACGGGGCGGGTTATCCCAGGCCAGTTCGCTGGTCGCATGGGTAAATCACGCGAACCCTGGTTTTTGGATATCTCACCCTATCACCCGCAGCATTATGGAGCGTATCCAGAATACCTCTTTCACCATGCAACGGGAGCTCATAAGGACTCCGGCCTCCAATTTCGTTCACCACAGCTTAGCTTGCCTGCGGGCCTGAACCTGAACCGCGTCACCGATCGCGTGGCTCTACGCAAGGATCTCGAGCGGCAATCACACGCCTTGGAGTCTGCCGCAGGCGACGCAGCCTTTGACCGATACCAAGCGGCGGCGGTCGATCTCCTGGCCAATGGCGACACGCAAAGCGCCTTCGATCTCTCCAAGGCTGACCCAAAACAAATCGAGCGATACGGTGACCATAGTTTCGGATGGTCTCTCCTGATGGCACGCAACCTAGTGGCAAGCGGCGTGAACCTCGTACAAGTCAATCTCGGCAACAATGAAACTTGGGACACCCACCAAGCGGCTTTCCCAAACCTCAAGAATTTCCTGCTACCACCCCTCGATCAATCGCTCAGCGCCCTGCTGGAGGATCTCGATGGCTCCGGTTTGTTGGACGAAACCATGGTCGTGGTGGCGAGTGAGTTCGGACGAACCCCTAAGATCTTCAGAATCCCAAAAGCCAAGTTGCCAGGTCGCGACCACTGGGGAGCCGTACAATCCGCGCTGTTCGCAGGCGGTGGAGTCAAAGGCGGCACCGTGATAGGCGCATCGGACAAGATCGGAGCTTATCCATCGGAAAGTCCGCAAAGACCTGAGAATTTCGCCGCCACTATCTACGATGCTCTGGGAATCCCCCGCGACGCCCAGTGGCATGACTTCTCGAACCGACCTTTTCCAGTCTACCACGCAGATCCCATAAAGGGCCTCACTTGAGGAAACAATCGATCTGAAGGAACTATTGGTTCTGCACTCGGTAAAGGTGCGTCTTGCTACGGAGGTAAAACGCTTCTCCTGCAATTGCCGGCGAGGCCATGAAACCATCGCCTAGTTGATTTTTTGCCAATGATTCGAATTTTTCGGGATTCGGCCGAAACACCACCACCTTGCCTTCTTGACTGAATGCATAAATGCGATTCTCCACGCAAACGGGAGCCGATGAATATTCGCCACCCACGCGCTCCTGCCAGACAACTTTGCCCGTCTTGGTTTCCACGCAGGAGGCCACGCCTCCATCAGTCACCAAGTATAGGTGCTCTCCCACAAGCAAAGGTGACGGCTTGTTGGGCACTCCCTTGATCATGCGCCAGACAACGTGACTATCCGTAACGTCTCCTTTACCGGTGGGCTTAACGGCCAAAAGCTCCGCCTTGGCATAACCCGTGTTGATGAAAGCAAGACCATTGCCGTAAACAGTGCGGGAGGCACTGGAATGATTTGCATAGCGAACGGCCCATATTTCCTTGCCTGTGCGCGGCTCGTAGGCAAAGGCCGACTTTGCCCCTGGACTGAGTAATTGAGGTTTGCCCGCAACCTCGATCAAGATGGGGGTGGCATAGCTTTTACGCATGTCTCCATCCCGTTTGGGTTTTCCATTGGGATCCAGGTCCTTGAAATCCGTAGATCGATCCTTCCTCCAAACTGTCTTGCCATTCGTTTTATCGAGAGCGATGAGGTATTGAACGTCGGCTCCGTCCATGGTGAGGATCAACAGGTTTTCGAAGATCACGGGGGAGGAACCTGCTCCACGAAAATGATCGCAAACCAAGTCTCCACGCTTCCATACGATTTTCTTTGTCTTGCGATCCACGCATGCCGTGCCCGGAGACCCCCAACTTAAGTAGACTTTGTCTCCATCAATTAAAGGAGAAGGGGAAGCATAGGAATTGAAACGATGCGCAAATTGCGGCTTCGGGATCGAAAACAACTCCTTGTCCCATGACACTTTTCCCGTTTTCGCATCTACGCACAAACCGGAAAGCTTCTTGCCGTCGGCTGTGGCCGTGGTCAACCACACTTCATCCTCGGCAACAACCGGAGAAGACCAGCCCCGACCGTGAATAGCCGTCTTCCAGACAACGTTATTGTTATCACCCATTTCCAAAGGCAAGCCCTTGGCTTCACTGTGACCATCGTGGGTGGGACCACGATAATCCGGCCAAAGATCGGCCGCAAAAAGATTTGTTGCCGCAACAACCAATGTCGCTGCCAAACCAATGTTTGTAGTCATTCTCATAATCTTCTCTTCCGTCTTTGCACCAGATTCGTATTAAGGGGTTTTATTGTTTCGCCAAATACTTCGGAGGCAAACCGAATTCCTACCTAAATCTTATTTTACAACCATGATTCTTGCATTGGCAGACGATTTCAGTGGAGCCGCCGAAGTGGCGGGCGTCGCATTCCGACATGGGCTCAACACAAAGGTAGCGACCGGACCTGTAAGACCTTCCAACGTCGAGTTCCTCGCCATCGATATGGCGACCCGCTCGCTGCCCTCGACCATGGCTCGGGACAAAGCCTTGGATTGGGGGAAATTCGTCGCTGAGGCAAAGCCCAGCTTGTTCTATAAAAAAACGGATTCCGTACTGAGAGGACACATCGCGGTGGAGTTGTTCGCCATGCTGGATTCGATGGGAAGAAGGCTCGGCTTGTTGATTCCAGCCAACCCCGCCCGTGGCAGAATCATAAGCAATGGGGAATATCGCATAGATAACGTTCCGCTGGGCGACACTGAATTTGCCCGCGATCCGTCCTTCCCCATTCAATCTTCTCAAGTGACGAACCTGGTGAGCGGAGCGGAATCGCTGGCCATAGACGGCTCCTTGTCGGGGACAGGGCTGGTAATTGGAGATGCCGAAACGGAACAGGATCTTGACCGATGGGCGGAAAAAATGCCGCCCCATACCATCCCCGCAGGAGCATCGCCGTTCTTGGCCGCTCTTCTGAGAAAGCAAGGATTGTCAGCTTCGGCTCAAGCAACGCCATCACACTTGATTGGACAAAAAATTCTTCTGGTTTGCGGAAGCCAATCAGACAACGCCCGAAAGTTAATAGCATCATTAAAAGAAAAAGGGGCTCCCATTTTCGATACAACCAGTGCTCCCGAGGACGTATCCGCTCAAGAGATAGCGAAAGCTCTGGAGAAATATCCCATCACGGTATTGCGACACTCACCCGAGACCAGTCATTCATCACAAGAACTAACCGCAAAGATTGCCTCCATCACGATGAAAACGCTTCGACTCCCCCCAACACCGCATCTTTGCCTGGAAGGTGGAGAAACGGCTGCAGCCGTACTCACGAAATTAAACGAGAAAAGCTTCGGGGTACACCACGAATGGGAGCCCGGCGTGGTATCTCTGGTTTCAGATAGTCAATTGACCACCACCGTCAAACCAGGGAGCTATCGTTGGCCACCGCAACTGCTTGGGCAAGTTGACGACTAGGAAAGACTAGAATAATTCCTCTATTGGCGAGCCGTTCGACATGGCGATAATTTCGGCAGGCAACCCATCGACCAATCGCAATTGGCCGAGGTCGAAGAGGAAGTGCAAGATGGTCGCCGCTAAATTTTCAGGCCCATAGGGTCGAGTAGCGGGGCGAGCTGCTAGGGCATCGGTTTCACCGATTACTTGTCCCATGTTGAGACCTCCACCTGCCATCAGCAGGGACGTCGCGTCACCGTAGTGATCGCGTCCGCCATTCTTGTTCAGCTTGGGGCTGCGGCCCATTTCACCGGTTACGAGCAACAAGACGTCATCGGACATTCCTCTATCATGAAGGTCTTGCACGAAAGCGGCCACCGCATGATCCACTTGGTTGCCCATCGGATAAATACCGGTCATCCCCTTGGGGCTATTATTGTTTGCATGATAATCCCAACCACAGTCGGAAACCGTGACGAAGGAACAACCTGACTCGCACAATCGTCGCGCCATGAGCATTTGCAAGCCAAGGAGATTGGTGGCTCGACGCATATCTCCCCAACGCTGCAATTCTCGTGCATCGAACAGGGGACGCGTGTCATACTTTGCCAATGTCTTAGGGTCTTCCTTGGAAAGATCGAAAGCGGACCCCACCCCCTTGGTCACTACATCGAAGGCCTGCTGACCGAAGTGATCCGCGCCTTCCAACGATCCATCGGCATCAATGTTTCTCTTTATCGAATCAAGCCCCCCCAGCAGCCCTTTTCTATCAGCCAATCGCTCCGGAGAAACGTTTAGTTTCATGTTCTCTCGAGCCTGGCCGCCACCGGCGGGATTGAAGGCTGCATAACTGGATCCCAGGGCACCGGGGTCCGTTAAGGTAGGAATCGCTCCGGTTTCGAAATTGCTGCCTAGCTTGAGATCGGCTTGAACTGCTTCTGGAAGGATGAGCGTATTGTTGGGAATCGCAGTTTCCGGATCATTGGTGCCGAGGATGCGTGAGCAAACAGCTCCCATGGCCGCTTTCATCGGGTTACCGCCACTGGTCACGGACAGGTAGGTGTGCCCGCCATTACGCGATTGGTAGGAACGCACCACCGCCAATTTGTCCGTCATTTTGGCAAGTTTGGGAAAAGTGGAGCCAAAGGTGACGCCGGGAATGTTGGTTGGAATTTCCCCAGTTATGCTGCGATACTCGGCAGGAGCCGTCATCTTGGGATCGAAAAACTCGATATGGGGTGGACCACCTTGCAGAAAAAGAAGTACCACCGACTTGTTTTTAAACGGTTTTCCTTGGGTAAGACCGGCCGCCTTGACCTTCAACAATCCAGGTAAAGTGAAACCGCCCAAGCCAAGGGCGCCCGCCCGTAGAAATTCCCTGCGCCCGAATCCAGCGCAGGTTTGGTTGAGCATCTTGTCTTCTACGGTCAGCATCTCAAGTCCCCTAGAACCATCCCCATCTTGATGAAACTTAGTGGGAATCAGCACTTGAAAGCAAGATGGATATTGCGGGTACTGGGAATTTATTGCAGTAGGTGTGGATAAAGATTTGCGGGAAATCAACCAATCCTTAGAGTCTGAACAACATGAAAAAAGACTTACTGATCAGTTTAATTTGCCTGACTTTGTTTGCCATGGCAGGCTGTGGAGCCAGCAACTCCAAACAAGCAAAGGGAAAAAAGAAAATGGATGATAGCATTGATGACACCGGCGGCGGCAAAGTAAGTCCAACGGATGTTCCTTCTAAGCAAATCGCCACCTTTGGCGGGGGTTGCTTTTGGTGTACCGAAGCTGTCTTTGAAGCGGTCGAAGGAGTGGCAGACGTCGTTTCAGGATATTCAGGTGGAACCACATTGAACCCAACTTACGAAGACATCTGCACGGGGCGAACGGGACATGCCGAAGTAATAAAGATAACCTATGACCCCTCGCAAGTGAGTTACGCCAAACTACTGGAAACCTTTGGCCTTGCCCATGACCCAACCACGCTCAACCAACAAGGAGCCGACTTCGGAACGCAATATCGCTCCGTCATCATGTACCATGACGAGGAACAGAAAGCGGAAGCTGAGAAGTGGAAACTGGAAGTGGCCAAGGAGTTTACCGATCCCATCGTGACCGAAATCGTGGCAGCCCCCGTCTTCTATCCCGCCGAAATAGGGCACCAAGATTATTTTCGCCTGAATCCCAACGCAAGATATTGCACTTTGGTCATTCGACCGAAGTTGGACAAAGTCAAAAAAGCCCAAAAAGACGAGTAACAAGGCGGCTACGCCCAATGTTCTTTGATTTTCCCTAGCAGAAAATCCACGCTGCGGGCTAGTTGATCCATACCGTCCACACCGTCCTCCACGCTGATCCAGCCGGAGAAGCCTTGCCCTGAGAGGCGCGAAAAGATCGCGTCATAGTCATTGAGCCCTTGGCCTATTTCTCCATGGCGAAGGCGAGCCGCATAGCCCTCGACGTTTTCCTCGGCCCGCAAATCCTCGAGAGTTCCTTCGGCAAGATAACGGTCGCTGGCATGCATGGTAACCACCCGATCCAGTACGGAATCAAGCAAGGCAATGGGGTCATCCCCTGCAAGAAAGGCGTTGGACGGGTCATAATTGACCCCGAAAGATGGATCATCGACTGCAGCGACGAGCCTTTGGAAGCATTCCATCTGCTGGGCAAATTCCGGATAGGTCCAGAAATCGTCTTTATAATGATTCTCCAAGATAAGTGTTACGCCATGATCCTTGGCTATAGGCAAACAGGCCTCGATACACCCGGCGGCCAATCGAATGCCCTCTTCTTCGGATAACTCGGGACGTCGCTGACCGGAAAGCACGCGACAATAGCTTCCACCCAGTTCAGCCGTCATCTTAATCCATTGTTTTTCACGCTCCACCTGCTCCTCACGAAAACTAGGATCGGGATGGGTGAAGTCAGGAGAACAACACATCATGGGGATAGTAAGGCCCTTGTCCTCCGCCATCTTGCGAAAAGTGGGCCACTCACGAGAGTCAGCAAGATCGAGAATGCCACAATAGAATTCCAAACCATCGATGGGCAATTCACCCGCCAGTTCAATCCAGTCGGCAAGTTTCATATCGCCCGTCTTGCAAAGAGGTTCCATGTAGGCCTTTGGAAAGACCGCCAACTTGGGTGGAACGCTCATTCCTTGACCGGGTTGCGTCCGATGACGGGAAACTGCTCGACGTCGATGACGGAACCACTGACGGGTCTCGTGTCTCCCGCAATCCAAGGCAATGCAATACGGGCGATTTCCTCGGGCAACATGATTCGCCCACAAGGAGCGAAAGTGGCAGGCACCTTGTCGGGCCAATCTTCAGGCAAACCTTCGGCAATCTTGGAAGTGATTTCGTTCGGGCTCAGCACCCAACCCAAGTTGAACTGGTTGACGCAAACTCCGTTTTCGCGGTGCAGGGTATCGCCTAAGTTTCGGGTCATGGTGAGCATCGCTCCTTTCGTCATGCTGTAAACCACGAGGTTGCGCTCACCACAGTATGAATTGATCGAACCAATGTTAAGGATATTGCCCTTGGCTTCCGTGAGGTGGGGAAGAGCCGCCTTGATCAAAAAAAGTGGGGCCCGCGTATTGACTGCAAAATCATAATCAAACTGCACCGGGCTAGAAGCATCCAAGTCCTTGCGTGTTATCATGGCTGCATTGTTGACCAAGGCGTCCAGTCTTCCGAATGCGTCAATGGCAGCTTCAACGAGGCGGTCGGGGCTAGTGGGGTCGGAAAGGTCATCGGTACGTTCGAGAACCCTTTCCCCCAAGTCGGCGGCAACTCTGCGGACCTCTTCCTTTTCCTTTCCATGAATGACTAGATTCGCCCCTTGGGCATGGCACAAACGCGCCATTGCTTCTCCAATCCCAGTGGCGCTGCCTGTGATGAGAACGGTTTGACCTGATAACTTCATAGGTTTATTTAAATTTATATATAAAATTATACCGGCTTCAGTTGAGCCTTCACTATTTCTCCCGCATGCATTTGCTCGAAAGCATCCCGCCAGTCATGGAGCTCCCAAGTTCCTTCCAGTATAGTTGATGGATCCAAGGCACCCGAAGACAGTAGTTCAATGACCGCTTCCCAGATAGGTCGGTTGTGGCTGAAGCTTCCCAGCAAGGCGACGTTCTTTTGCACGAGAGGGTCGAGAGAAAAGTCGAGTGGTTGGGGGCCCCATCCCACCTTGACGATGCGCCCTTTGGGTCGGACGGCATCGAGGGCCGTTCTCAAGGTGGCCGAGACACCCGCGGCATCGACGACCATATGAACACCCACTCCATCGACCTGTCTTGCCCACCCCAGAACCTCGCCTATCAAGGGTTGCAATCCGAATGATTCAGCTACTGCCAAGCGCTTGGCATCACGCTCGAGTCCAGCAATGGCTACTTCCGCGGCCCCCATCACCTTGGCCACGAGTCCGCAAAGTATGCCAATGGGGCCTGGCCCGAGGACAAGGATTCGTTCGCCTTCCGCCACCTTTCCGTTGGCGACGACGGCGTTATAGGCCACGCAACAAGGCTCCGTCACGGCGGCTATTTCCAAAGGAAGCTCATCGGGAACTTTATGCAGACAGCGAGCAGGTACCTTGACGTAACGGGTCATGGCCCCATCCACCCCGTAGCCGAAACCCTTCCGATTTGGATCCAGATGGTAGTTTCCCTCTTGGGTAAGCGGGCTGTCCGGATTAATCACGGCGGCCGTTTCACTAGTTACCCGATCACCTTCCGAAAAGCCATTTACCCCCGTTCCCACTTCAGCAATTCTGCCCGCAAACTCGTGTCCAAGGATGACAGGATAATTAACGGGCCAACTATGCCCGCCCGTCCATTGGTGGAGATCGGAACCGCAAACGCTCACCGTATCCACCTCCATGATTACCTCGCCTGCCTCCGCCTGCGGTTCGGGAACTTCGCGAAGTTCGACACTGTCACGTTCGGTGGAAAAATTAACGACGGCCTTCATGACGTTCAGGCATGGGGGCCTACGGCAACGTCCCCGTAGGCATGGACTTTCTCGCAAATAAGACGAAGTGAATCCTCAATATTTCCATCGGCGGTTCGGAAGGAATCTCCATCAATGACCAAGGGCGCTCCCAAGACGACCAGTGGAGCCCCGTATTCCGGGGTTTGCACGGCTTGCTCGATGGTAAGTCCTCCAACTGCCTGCACCGGAACGTCCACGGCAGCCACCACTTGTTTAAGCTCATCCAACGGGTTCGGTGGTCGTTCGCCTCGCGCGGCGATGCCTCGTCGTTCGTCGTAACCCACGTGGTGCACGACGTACCCACAACCGAGATCAGCGAGAAGCTTAGCTCCTGCCACCATGTCGGGACAACCGAGGTTATCTCCCATCACGCCCATCCCGAAATCCTCTCCCGCCTTGACCACCTCCTTGATCGTTTCCTCATGGGCTCTCGCCATGACGACCACGTGAGAGGCTCCCGCCTTGGCCATGACCTCGGCTTCCAGCCAGCCTCCATCCATCGTCTTGAGATCGGCTACAATCGGAGTTTCGGGAAAACGCTCTCGCAAAGCTCGCACTGCGCGCATTCCCTCCGCCAAAATCAGAGGTGTCCCCGCTTCCAGCCAGTCAACCCCGACACGCAGAGCCATTTCAGCAGTCTCAAGGGCTTCCTCGAGTTCGATAACGTCGAGGGATATTTGAACCACGGGTTTCATTCGTCTATCATGGCAACGGCTCGAATGGGTGCTCCATCCATGCCCTTGAGTTTGATGGGGAAAGCAACCAGAGTGAAATTTTCAGGAAGCAGATGCAAGTTGCATAAAGCCTCCACAATAACGATTTCAACGCCAGGTTTTAGCAACGGTAGATGCGTTCCCCAAGCATCTTTTCCTGGAGTGGGTAAATCCATGCCCAGCAACTTGATGCCAGTTTGGGCAATCCACTCGGCGGCGGCTGGTGTGATGGAAGGGAAATCCGTGAAAAAGGCTTTTGTTCCAAATTTAGTTTCCCAGCCCGTGCGCAAAATGACGCGAGCTTCAGGTTGAAAGCATTCTTCGTGGACAGAGAAGGTATCCACGCCCAGTTCCGTGTTGGCAGGAATTTCTCCGTCCGGGGCAAGGTCCAGGAGACGAGCAGGACCAAAGAATGGTTCCAAGGACATTTCGTCGATTTTCTTCCCGTCAGCGTAAAAGTGATAAGGTGCATCCAGATGCGTTCCTTGATGGCTGCCCATGGACAAGCGGGTCACGTTGAGGCGATCCTTGTCGTGCGTGGCATGGGGCACCGACTCGTAATCAGGATCACCAGGGAAGCTCGGAACACCGTTTTCAAGGGAATGAGAAAGGTCGATCAACATGGAGAAAGAAACCCTAGTCACCGCCAACGTCACGGTAAAGGGCAATTAAAGTCCCCTCCTTTCGCTTCGAAGAAAGTCCATGTTTTGAGAATTGTCTCAAGGAGGAGAGTGTTTTCTATTCATTATATAAGGAATTGGCGAAAATTCCGCCTAATAAGTTCAAAACAAAGGAAAGAACCTACCATGAAAACTCTCGTCATAATGTTATTAACGCTCGGTTCAACTTGTCTGCTGATCGGAGCGGACACCAAGGTGACGCTTTCCGGGGTGCATCTTTGTTGCAAAGGTTGCGTAAAAGGCGTGAGCAAGGCGGTGGAGCAAAGCGGTGGCAAGGCAAACTGCGACGCCAAGGCAGGAACCGTTGTCATCAGCGGAGACAAGGAAACCATCGAAAAGGCCCTCGAATCCGTTGCCAAGGCAGGATATTATGGAAAGTCCGACAACGAGGCGCTTTCCATTGCTTGCCAAGGAGGAGCGGAGGACAAGCAGGTCAAGACGCTCACGTTGAGCGGAACCCACCTTTGCTGTGGCAAATGCGTTAAGGCCGTCACCAAGGCAATGGACGCCACCGATGGAGCCGACGCCCATACGGCTAAAAAAGGCAGTAAGACCTTCGAGGTGTCAGGGAACTTCAATGCCAAGGCTTTTATCAAGGCCCTTCATGACAACGGACTTCACGCTTTCGTAAAATAAAAGACTTTTTCAACACCTTACCTCAGCAAAGCCTCATCGGTTTTCGATGGGGCTTTTGCTTGCCTGAAAAGACCAGCCCGCTTTCCTTCCATATATGAAACATATCCTTTTCCTTCCCGTCCTGCTACTACTGTCATGGGCTTCCCTTGGCGGCGCCAAGAAGCCCAACATAATATGCATCCTCGTAGATGACCTGGGATACAGCGACCTATCTTCATTTGGTGGAACGGACATTCGCACGCCCGCCATCGACAGCCTCATGAAAGCAGGCCTACGACTCGATCAATTCTACGCCAACTGCACGGTATGCACCCCGACCCGGGCCTCCCTCTTGACGGGCCGCTACCCCGATATGGTGGGCGCTTCGGGCGTCATCCGACAATGGCCAAAAGATAATTGGGGTTACTTCAAGCCTTCAGGACCGACCCTACCGGACATGATGAAGAAGGCCGGTTACCACACCGGCATGGTCGGCAAGTGGCACCTAGGTTTCGAGTCGCCCAACGTCCCAAATGATCGAGGCTTCGATTTCTTCCACGGCTTTCTCGCCGACATGATGGACGACTATTGGACCCACTTGCGGGGGGGCGTCAACTGGATGCGACGCAACAAAGAAACGGTCAAGCCCAAGGGCCATGCCACCGAAGTGTTCACGCGATGGGCCATCGACTACGTCAAGGAGCAGGCTACCGACAAAAAGAATCCGTTCTTCCTTTACCTCGCTTACAACGCACCTCATTTCCCGATCCAACCGCCCAAGGAATGGCTTGAAAAAGTCAAGGCGCGGGAACCTGAACTAACCAAGAAACGGGCTACGAACGTTGCCTTCGTCGAACACATGGATCACGAGATCGGCAAGTTTCTCGACGCGGTGAAGGAGGTTGGCATCGCGAAGGACACGCTCATCGTCTTCACTTCCGACAACGGAGGTTCCCTCCCCCATGGCGCCTTGAATGGTGAGCTTCGTGGAGGAAAGCAGGACCATTGGGAAGGCGGCATTAGGGTTCCTACCTGCGCCGTCTGGCCAGGAGTGATTTCCCCGGGTCGCAGCAACGAACTCGGTATCACCATGGATCTAATGCCCACGTTTTGTGACATTGCAGGCGTGGAGGTGGAACACGAAATAGATGGCAAGAGCCTTGCCCCAACCTGGCTCAAAGGAACCAAAGGGGACCCGAACCGCACGCTAATCTGGGTGCGTCGCGAAGGAAACCGCAGGTATCAAGGCCGCGCCTACTACGCCATTCGACGCGGCGACTGGAAGCTCCTTCAGAACACCGCCTTTGAGCCCATGCAACTCGTCAACTTGGCGAAAGACCCCAAGGAAGCGAAGCCCATGCCCCCCAATGGCAAAGTCGCCAACGACTTGACGCGCTCTCTGATGGATCACCTTAAACGGGCTGGCAAGGTGCCGTGGCAGAAACCTTGATTCTCCTCTTAACCTGCTACGCCCATTGGAAGTCACCCTGCCATGGGGCATGGTGATAGCGGTCTCGAGCGTTAGCCTCTCCGCTCAAAAGGTGTTTTATAGGGTGAATTCCGGAAGATGCACTCGTTGACCACCTTGTTCAGCCGATTGGTGGGCGCAAATGCCCACACAGGTCCAGTTGGCCGAAGTTACGGCGTTGGGCCAAGGATCGCGATCCTCGACAAGGGCGGAGGCGAATTCGTTCACCATATGCGGATGAGAACCGCCATGGCCACCACCTTGAACAAAAGAGAGGTGATCGGCGTCCTCGATGCTCTGGGTGAACTTCTGGATGGGTTCCGGCAAAAGATGCGCGTAGTCGGGAATATCCACTTTTTCCGGTATTTCGTGCTCCGGTCGCTTGGCCACGTGTACAATGCTGGGCTCTCCCTCCACCAAGGTCCATTCAAAGCTTTTCTTGCTGCCGTAGACGTCGATGCTTTCGCGATACTGGCGCGCAACGTCGTAGAGAAAACGCCAAACGTGAGCCGAAAGATCACTATCCTTTAGCTTGATGTGGCAGGACTCGACGGCGAACTTGTTGCCGCTTTTCTCGGCGATGTCGTCCCGCACGGTACCTGAACCGAAGCAACTGACGTACTCGGCCAACCCATCCACCATACCCAAACAGGGACTGACGACATGGGTGGCGTAATGCATGGGAATCATCTTCTCCCAATACTCGGGCCAACCGTCCATATCCTGAGGATGACTGGCGGCCAAGTACTGGAGCTTGCCAAGTTCTCCCGTATCGTAAAGCTCCTTGATGTAGAGGAATTCGCGGCTATAGACCACGGTTTCGGCCATCATGTATTTGAGGCCCGTCTCCTCCACGGCCTTGCAGAGTTCCTCGCACTCCTCGATGGTGGTGGCCATGGGAACGGTACACATGACGTGCTTGCCGGCCCGAAGCGCCTTCAGTGACTGTGGCGCATGATCGGGTATTGGAGAATTGATATGGACTGCATCAATTTCGGGATCCTTCAGCAGTTCATCGTAGTCCGTGTAGCGCTTCTCGATGTCAAACTGGTCGGCCACCTTGTTCATCTCCTCCTCGTTGCGGCGGCAAACCGCCACGAGATTGACGTTGGGATGGGCTTGGTGGATAGGAATGAACTCGGCTCCAAAGCCGAGTCCAATGATTGCGATATTATGGACGTCTTTGCTCATTACGGTTTAATGGAATAGAGGTTTAGAGGTTGTAAGGATTCTTATTTCAAGGTCATCAGGTACGCCATGAGGTCAGCAAGTTCCTGCTCATTAAGGAGAATGTTCATGGGAGGCATGGGGCTGGCTCCAATTTTGTCAAAGCCTTCCGCTAGCTGAGCCGTGGGATTAACCAAACTCTGGTAAACGTAGTCGCGTTGCTTGCGGGAGGCCAAACCATCCAAGGCTGGACCGATGGCTCCACCCTTGCCTCCCAGAGAATGGCAACGAACACAACCAGCCACCAGGTGTTCATGGAAAATGACTTTGCCGGCGGCGGCTTTTCCGGTGATCGGGTCCGACGTCTTTTTCTTTGCGTAGACGGGCTTGTACTCCGTCAGGGACAAATCATCAAACCATGCCGTGCCCTTGCTCTTCCCCCATCCTCCAAGAAGGCAATTAATGGTGAAGACTCCACTCCTCGTGGTTGTGAATACCTTCTCTACCTCAAGCCAGTCATTCTTCTTCTGCAAAGCCTTGGTTTTTCCTTCATGTTGCAACTCATGAACGTTGAGCAATGCCCCGTGTCCGCCTTGAACACCCTCCGTCTTGATCCATGCGGAAAGGCGATACCTTCTTCCCGATGTCAACTGAACCGAGGTGTAGAAACTTGTGTCGTGACCAACTTTCGAACCCAGTCGCAGGGATCCCTTGCCGCTACGAACGTTCCCTTTCGCCGTCTCATGAGCGCGATCGACTTCATTGGCTGGTCCCGAGTAGTTGCGAAAGCTCCAGCCCTGCAGTCCCTTTTCGAAGGTGGGGTTGGAAATCAGGTTTTCACCGGTTTCGTATCCGACGACGTCAAGCGTTCCCGCTCCAGCGGCAGTGAGAGCGAGACGCAGCCATTCGTCTTTGGCATTCTCGGGGTTTGCCATGAGGAAGGTCGCAGTTTTCTTGACCGTCTTGGCATCGTCTTGTTGAGCCAATTTCACGAAAGCGACGAGACGAACTTGCAGATCCTTGTCCGCAAGGGTCGCGCTGTCGAAAAGCAGTTGAGTGGAAGCAGCGTTTGTACCGAGAGCTCGAATTGCATTTCGACGAAGTCCGGGATCAGCGCTGATGAGGGCGGTTCTATGAGAATCAGAATCGAGCTCATCCAATCCATGCAAAACCCACAAGGCATGAATGGAGGCGACACCTTTGCCTTTGATCAGTTGTCGCAAGGCGGGAACAACCTCCTTCTTCCTACCATCTACCAACAATCTCTGCGCGGTCAGGCGCCAAAACAGATTTTCATCCTCGAGGGCAGTGACCAAATCCGTGGTCTGGGCTGCAGCCAAGGATTTGATCTTGGAACCTGGGTTCCTTTCGTAGATCACCCGATAAATCCGACCGTGTTGGCGGTCTCGGTTGGGATTCACGTGGGCGTTCCCTACCCCGCGTTTGGCATCATATCCTCCACGTCCCTTGTTTGGAGTGGGGTTGTGCTGAATAATGAAATTATACCAATCGGCAATCCAAGTGTTTCCGTCCGGACCCACTTCGGCCACGATGGGTGAAAACCATTCGTCGGCGCTGGCGACGAAGCTGAAGGCGTTGACGGACTCGTACCCCGATGCCCTGGCTCGTACGTCGTACATGCCCAACAAATTGCCCGTAGGGCCGCACACGAGAGCCCGACGATTGCGCCATGACTTGGGAAAACCCTGGCCCGTGGCAAAGGCGTGGCCACAACCCGCGGTGTAGGCATTGAAGGCGTCGACTTGGCGAATGTTCGGCGTGATGGGATAGAACTTGGGAGAGCTGGCTATCATCTTGGCGCTCATTCGCCGCTGGTTCCCATAGAGGCTGTTGGGAATGCCGCCAAAGAAGGTCGGGTTGTTGTTGGCGGTCGACCCAAACACGTCGCCCGATTCATTGAATCCCACACCCCAAGTGTTGTTGTTGAACTGATGCAGGAACTCCATCTCCGAGCCATCGGACCTGAAACGGAAAACGCCTGAACCAAAATTGTGCCTCTTGCCGTTCACTTCCCCATTGAAGCGAGAATAGCCGACGGTCCCATAAATCCAATTGTCGAAACCGTAGCGCAGGTTGCTTGGGCCGGCATGCGTGTCACCCGTCCCGAATCCAGTGAAGAGCGTTTCCCTCACGTCGGCCTTGTCGTCGCCGTCGGTATCCTTGAGAAAAAGAAAATCGGGCGCATGGGCTAAAATGACTCCACCACGGGCAAAAGTCATCGAGGTGGGAATATTGAATCCTTCCGCGAAAATCGTAAACTTGTCGGCCTTGCCGTCCCCATTGGTGTCCTCGCAAATCTTGATGCGATCATTGCCTTTTCGCCCTGGCTTGATCTCGTTGGGGTAATCCACCGACTCAACCACCCAGAGACGGCCTCGTTCATCCCATTGGAAGTAGATGGGGTTGATGATGTCAGGCTCACTGGCAAACAGTTCCAGGCGGAAACCAACCGGCACCTGAGTGTATTTCATGCTCTCCTCGGGAGAAAGGGGAAACTGGAAAGGCAATGGTTCCGGTCGACGCTCGTAATTCGGTACGTTGTCACGTTTTTCGTATTTAAGCGGAGCCCGGCCAGCGAGGAACTTGTCATAGCGAGCCTTGGCCTCTTCTCCCACGGCCCAGAGGATGCCACTCTTAATGAGTTGATGAAAGTCAGGGTGATTCCAAACTCGCTGATCATGACCGGAAGCCGTGTAGAATACACGTCCCTTGCCTTCCGTACGCACCCAAGTCCAAGGCTCCGGCTCAGTGTGAGGATCTCCTTTGACGGCATCCCGCACCATAAGCACGGTGCGGTTCTTCTCGTTGTGCTTGTTATGAAAATAGGTTTCGTCCCAAGCATCGAATTCCTTCACACCGGCCAACGCAGGATGCTTGCCTTTGATAATGCGCGCCGTGAAGGTTCCTGCTTGGTGGCTCTTGAAGCGACCGCCCACCAACTGGTCGAACTCAGGTACGTTTGAAAAACACCAGCTGGCGCAATGCACAGGCACGAATCCTCCGCCATTGCGGACGTAATTGCGCAGGTTGTCCCATTGCTTTGCCGTAAGGCGCGGATGATTGGCGTAAAGAAGCAAAGCATCGAAGTTACTTAGGTATTCGGCATCGCCCAAAGCCGCTTCCACGGAAGTGACGTAATCAAAATAGATGGCGTCAGGACCAAGGGCCTTGGCTAGCATTGGGTAGTATTCGTTCGAATTGTGATGTTTGCTTTCGTGCCCAAGAAACAGCACGCGTATTGGATTGGCGGTCACCTCGCCCGCGAAGAAGCCGAGGAGAATCAATATGGAAAGCGTTAAAAATTTTTTCATTAGGGGATCAATCTCCTATGATGGGGTGACTAGATGAGTCCAAGCAGGATCAAAGGAGTGTAGCATACTATCATTGACATGTCTTGTAAACTACCGTCAATTTTTATGCGTTTCCTGCCATGGCTGACATATCAAAGAGACAGCAATTCTTAAATGAAGTTTATCCCGTGGATCAATTTCGTAACCTTTTCGAATACATTCCGGACATCTCTTTCTTTGTGAAAAACAGGGATTATCAACTTGTATTGTCTAATCGAGCCTTCTGGGAAAGACTGGAATGCTCATCGGAAGAGGAATTGCTTGGAAAAGACGATTTTGAGCTTTTTCCGCCACGCCTTGCGGAACATTTTCGTCGTGACGATGAGGAGGTGTTGCGTACCGGAGCAGCTAAGTTCGGTATTGTTGAACTTTTCTTCAACCGCCAACGATTACCCGACTGGTTCACCACGAACAAAATGCCTGTCTTCAGTAGGGAAGGTAAGGTCATCGGTATTATGGGCATCGCCCGAAGGCACCCCAATCGGGAATCCTTTGGTATGGACTCGGAAGGAATCGGGCGAGTAGTCGACCATTTGCGCCGGGGCTTTCGGAGCCGCATCAAGATCAATGACCTAATCAAGACATCGGGGATGTCTTCCCGTCAACTACACCGGAAGTTTCTCAAGATTTTTAGTACCACGCCACTGCAATTCCTCAACAAAACACGTGTGGAAGCCGCCTGCGACGACCTTCTTGCAAAAGACAAATCAATCAGTGAAATTGCCTTGGAGACCGGTTTTTACGACCAAAGCTCCTTCACGCAACATTTTCGCAAGCATGTTGGCATGACTCCCGCTCGCTACCGGAAAACGCGCCAGCAGTATCGATCAAGGAAAAATTGAGTCGCTCATGAAGCACGACCCGGCGCTAGTTCCACTGAAAAAGAAGGGGATATAAATTCCAAGTTAAACCCCCGAGGGATACAACTTGATGCGACGAACAAAGACATGTGAGTTTTGTTCAGCCAAATACCACCAGTACTCATCGGCGGAAGAGAATTTCGGTGGTAGTTTGGTATCGCCGCTCTCGAAAGAGCGAATTGCCAGTTCCCCTTTACGTGTAAGAACTCTTACCATGATGTCCACAACCTCGGGGTAAATCGTGGAATAAGGGTTATCGGGATCATCATCCCTGTCTTCGAAATTGGAAGTAGCCAAATGTTCAAAATCCGTATTCGACAGATTCCCATTCCTGTCCGCAGGGAAAACAAGTCGCAATCCGGTGGTAGATTCAGAATCCTTGACGTAGAGGCGTACACCAAAATCGATGACGTTGTCGACGAGACCGTTTTCCGATGCAGGATTCTTCACCTGCCCGGCATCGCGGGAATCCCCCCCTCCCTTTTCGGTATAATCCCCGTTAACCGGATGCAAATTGAATCCAGCCTCGATGCTGTTTTCCGGACTGACGTCTCCACGAAACAAGGTGTAACGACAATCCGATGCCGACGAATTCGATTTATTGATGGGTCGTCGATCAATGAGGTAGGAAACTGCCCTAGCCCCCGTTTCGGATGTGAGCGAATCGGGACTAAGGGTTATCAACCGCAACCAGACGCCAGCAAAGCCATACCTGCAATCCTGAATTCTGTCTTGATTCAATGACAAAGACGCCTCCTGGGGTTTGCTTTGCTTATCACCAATCCATTGTCCGGTTAATTCTTCGTCACGCCGAACGGTAACGGCCAACCAAACCTTACCGTCATGTCGCGAAACAGCGGCCTGCAGATCCTCGGTCAGTTGATCCAATGCGAATCGAGCCTGCAAATGAGAGTCCAGTTCACCAGTGGTCTCCTCATAGGTATCGAGAACCCCACTGGAAATATTCAAGAGCATCGCGGCAAGAATCCCGGTGACCACCAAAGCCACCATTAATTCCAGAATGGTAAATCCGCGAGAAATGCTAGCTGGTGTTGGCTTCTGTGGTTTCATGTTCGGGAATTGTAAAAGGTAAGTCATTCAAGCAGGCAAGGCAAGCTTGCCCTTTGGCTAGTGTTTTCAAGGAGCTCGACCCATGGCATCTCCCATTTTGGCATAGGTCTCGCGACCCTCTCTGGAATGGAAAAGTAAATCTTCCGACAAGCGAATCCTGTTTTTTTGAAAAAAAGTCAAAGTCATGGAGCCGCCAAAATTAAACCATCCCTTCTCCTCACCTTTTGAAACCCTTCTAGGCAGAGATCCGCAATAGGAAACGGACCCAACGCAAGTCGCTCCAATTTCAAAAGATGCCACGCGCCCAAAAATCTTGTCGTCCACAAAGGAAAGATAACGCTTGTTCTCCCATAAGATAGATAAATTGCGACCCAAGGCGATGGGGTTGACGGAATACAACCAACCATTGATCAGGGTCGGCTTAGTGGCATTTCCCGACACTGGAAAATGAAAACGATGATAATCAACCGGGCACAATCTGGATATCAAAAGGGCTCCTTCTTGATAGGGTTCGGCATCCTCCATTGAGCCAAACAAACGAGATAAATCAAAGGATTGTCCCTTGGCGAAAACCAACTTCAACTGCGAAACGTCGTTGAACCCAAGATGCCTGCCGTCGGCAGGAAAAACGGCTGTTTTTTCTCCTGTGCAAATAGGACGGGCCGTTGATTTGAGCCTACGAATGAAGAAATCGTTGAAAGAAGCAAAAGAAGAAACCGAATCCTCCAATTCTTCTGGATCGATGCCAAACTCATTGATGAAAGGTTCTATTCGCGCCCGACTGGCGCTTGTTTTCATCCGATAACCATACCATTTGGAAAATAAGGAAGTTCGGACCAAAGTCCAAAGCATCAGGCGTCCCAAAGGTTTCTCGTAAATCCAACGAAGCCAACGCTCGCCATAGATTTTCTCGCGGCGAATTTCGCCCGAGTAACGATCAAAGTACTCAACCGGTGTTTTCTCGACCATGATTCAATCGAGGGAGAAATACCTGTTCTTGCTCATGGTCGGTACGTTCATGGCGAAATCGGGGTTTTCATCACTGCAGCGGAAAGAAAAAGGTTTTGGCCTCGAAAGCAACAGCAAGAGAAGGTAACAAGTTATGATGAAGCGAACCACGCCCAAGCTCCCTAAAATGAAATTTTGGGAAATTTAAAGGACCTCGTCATCGTCCATCGATCTAAATTTGGTTACCTTACTTATTTCGTCAATTTTCGGTTAGCGTAGGGTATGGCATGAAAAGCAAAAGCAATGCCGCTTATCCAGAGTATAATTAATTCGCTTGCGCGAGGGAGTTATACGACCGTATATTTGTCTGGAATCGCATAAAGTTCATTGCGGAGCCTCATGAAGGAAACTACTCGAATCGACCCCAACCAGGAGAAAGGTTTCGCCCTGATCCTGTCCTTGTCGTTGTTGAGTTTCCTCGCTTTGCTGGTCTTGGCCTTGGTATCGATCATCGGCGTGGAGGTGCGCGTGGCGGAAAACACGGGTAATCGCCAAGTGGC